>JAGCCX010000005.1 GCA_017651465.1 Bacteroidales bacterium | reverse complement strand
TGCCGTCACCTGATTATCTTTATCCATTTTGAGGTTACGGGTGAGGAACATTATCACGCACAGGATCACGAAGAGGATGAGCGTGCCAACGAGGAAGGCGTAGGTTTCCATCTGCAGCAGCACGTAAATGACGGCGTAGGCCAGGGCAACGAGGCCGGCGAGGAGGTAGGCCCATTTGTTCTTGACTATGGCCACGAAGTACGCTCCCAGCGCCACCGTGGTCATAACCGAGGCTATGAGGTACGCAATGCCAAAGGAGAGGAAATCGGAGAATGCCAGCAGCAACGAGTAGAACAGCACCAGCGAGGCGCCGATGACCAGGTACTGAATGATGTTGATGGGCTTCTTGGAGATGAACTCCACCACGAAGCCGGCGATGAACACCAGGAAGATGATGAGCAGACCGTACTTGATGGCCCTTTCGGTCTGTCGGTACTGGGTGACCGGTTTGGTCATTTTTACGCCGAAGCTGTCGGTCGACTGGCTCGACAGGGTTATCTGCGACACGCTCCACCTGGCGGTGAAACCGTCGGGCCGCAGCTCGCGCTCCACGGGGAGGAAATCGCCGTTGAACGAAGGGTCGGGATAGTCGGAACTCATCTGGACCTCGGTCAGGTTGGCCGCCGGCTTGAAGTAGATCGACTGCGAGCCGTTTACCTTCATCGACACCGAGAACGGAAGAGTGTCCCCCTCCCTGGCACCAGGGTCGAGCGTCACTTCGGCCTTGATTCCCTCCGCGCAAGACTTGATTTTCAAGGCCTTCCCGTTCAAGATAAAGCTGGGGTTGCCCTGGATGCCTTTAAGGTCGCCCATATCGAAAATAAGTTCCACCTTGCTGGCGGATGGGATCTTGTCGTCCAGCACAAAGAAGCCGTCAATCGTCATATCCGCCGTATACACCGACACGTCGTATATCGAGCGGTGCAGGTTCTGCGTGCTGGTGTTGACTACGTACTTGAGGCTGTCGGGGTACAGGCTTGAGGTATAACTGATTTTGTCTCTGTCATCAGCCACCTGGTACGTGAACGACAGCCAGGGGCCCGAGAATGTCTGGGGCGTACCCCAGGCGTGAGTAATCTCGAGTAGCAGCTGGCCGGGGTTTTCAGAGCGGTCTTTCACCTGATTGCGAATCAGATGGAGCGGTATCAGCATCAACAGGGCAAGTGCAATGACAATAACTATCTTATTGAGGGCAGCTTGCCAGAATAAGTTCTTTTTTTCCATCGCTTTTGTGTTTGTGTGTAAATTTTACGCAAAGAAAACCATAAATTTCCAAACATCCAAATATTTTGTGTAATTTTTACATAATCAAGGTTTGCTTGCTCTTTTTAACATTAATAGCTATCTTTGTGTGGACTCAGATGGCACGGGTATTTATCAGTTACTCCAAACGCGACCACATCGGCGAGGACGGGCAGGTCATCGACGGCAATGTAGTTGACAGGATCATCCAGACCCTGTCGGACAACGGCATATCTTACTGGATCGACCGGGAGGGGCTCGACGTGGGTGTCACCTACGCCGACACTATCTCAAAGAGCATCAAGGAATGTGACACGTTCTTGTTCTTGTCGTCAAAAAATGCCAACAGTTCGCCCTGGACCCTGAGGGAGATAAGCACCGCCATCGACTTTGGCAAGACCGTCCTGCCCGTCAAGCTGGACAACTCCCGCTATGCCGACTCGGTGGCCCTGTATCTGGCTTCCGTCCAATATATCGACTGGCCGGAACTGGGTGCGGAAGAATCGCTCCGAAGGATAGTGTCGAGGATCAATGGCGGCGCCCCCGGGAGCGTGAGGCAGTTCAAGAAAGAGAGAATCCCCAAGTTCACCGCCGGGGCCCTTTACGCGGGCCTGGTTTTCCTGACCGGGGTCTATGCCTGCCTGACCTACCTGTTCCTCTGGGCCAAGGCCCTCCGCTCGAGCGAGATTATGGGCGGCCTGGCCGGCTACGTGGCCGAATTCGGAGTGCTTATGTCGGTGTACTACATCATCCGCCTGCTGCGTCTGAGGCGCTGCTACTTCGTTGTGCCTGCGCTAGTTACCGGCGTAGTGTTCCTTGCCGGTATGCTGCTGAGGGACTTGGACGTAATGTTCAGCGGAATCCTGCTCTTGGCCGGCTGGCTGTTCATACTTGCCGCCTGCCTGGTGGGCAGGTCCAACGGCAAGAACATCTTCAAACTGATGAGCAAGGAGCAGATGATACTCCTGCCCAAAGATCCCGAGAACCTGCTGCTGATATACCTCATCTTCAAGGCTGTCATCATAGTGTTCTCCCATTATATAGGCTTCCCCTGGAGCATAAGGTAAAACGAATAGAATGGCAAAGAAAGGTCAATATACTTATGAATATCCGCACCCGGCGGTGACTGCCGACTGCGTGGTCTTCGGCTATGACGGCAAGGAGCTGAAAGTGCTGCTCATCAAGCGCGGAGCCGAGAAAGAGGCCAGCACTAGGGCGTACGTGGGCCAGTGGGCGCTGCCCGGAGGATTCCTTGACGTGGAGACGGATAAAACAGTGGCCCACACTGCCGCCCGCGAGCTGAAAGAAGAGACCGGACTCAAACTGTCCGTCAAGGATTTCAAGGAGGTAGGAACCTTCAGCGACATCAAGCGCGACCCCCGTGAGCGTGTAATAACCGTGGCCCACTACGCCCTGGTCAAGCTTACCGACGTACGGGCCGATACCGACGCCGACAATGCCGGATGGTTCAGCTGGAGCGATATCCCCAATCTGGCTTTCGACCACGATAAGATACTGCGCGTGGCCTTCTCACGCCTCAAGCAGGACATTCACTTCGAGCCTGTGGGCTTTGAGCTGCTCCCCGAGGTGTTCACCCTCCCGCAGCTGCAGAATCTTTACGAATCGATACTCGAGGTCAAGTTCGACCGCCGCAATTTTGCCAACAAGATGAAGCACTTCGAGATTTTGTCGGAGGTTCAGGACGGCACGCCACGCAAGGGCACCCGCACCCCCATCAAGTATCGCTTCCAGAAAGACAATTACGAGCGGCTCAAGCGTAACGGCTTCCAGCTGGAGTTCTAGCACCCCCCTGCCGATGAGAAAGACGATTGAAGTTGTGGCGGCCGTTATCCGCAAAGGCCCCAAAGTTTTTGCCACCCAGCGGGGCTACGGCGAGTGGAAAGACTGGTGGGAGTGGCCAGGCGGCAAAATGGAACCCGGCGAGACGCCCCGGGAGGCTCTCGTGCGCGAAATCCGCGAAGAGCTGGACACCCAGATCAGCGTCGATAAATTCCTCTGCACGGTAGATTGGGACTATCCCAAATTCCACCTTACTATGCACTGCTATATGTGCTCCCTCACTTCCGATGACATCCACCTCAACGAGCACGAGGCTGCCCGCTGGCTCTCCGCCGCTAACCTGCGCTCGGTGCGGTGGCTGCCCGCCGACGAGGATATGCTCCCACTCATAGAGCGGGAGTTGCAGTAGGAGTCAGGCTCCCCTAGCGCATACTTACGCGGATGATGACTTTCACCTCCGGCAGAAGGGCCGGGAGGCGGGAGATGTCGGTCTGGGAGAAGTGATACGGGATGAGCGTCTTGGGCTCTATCATTTTGGCAGCCTGCACGCACTGATCGACAGTCATTGTATATGGCTGGTTCACAGGCAGAAGGGCCACATCCACCCCCTTGAGCGAGGACATTTCGGGATAAGGCTCGGTGTCGCCGGCGATGTAGATTTTAAGCCCGTCGATATTGAGCACGTAGCCGTTTCCGTGGCCCTTGGGATGGAATTTTTCGCGCCCGGCGGTGGTGTTGTATGCGGGCACAGCCTCCAGGAGAATGCCTCCCGGCAGGGTGACGGTGCCGCCGTTAGCAATCACTTCCCCGCTGCCAAGGGCTGCCGCTCCGGCCTCGTTGATGATAATGCGGGTTTTGCTGCCGGTGAGCGCCTTGATGGCCGAGGCGTCGAGATGGTCGCCGTGCTCGTGGGTTACCAGTATCACATCGGCCCGGGGGAACTCCAGGGAGTACTCGGTGCGCTTGCCGTAATCGGTTACGGGATCGATCTGGATGGATACACCTTTGGCTGACACCTCGAGCGAGCCGTGCTTGATCAGGGTAAGCTTCACGGGCAGCCCTGTGGGGGTGAAGAAGGTCTGGACGTCGTAGTAGCACACTTTCTTGCGCATCTTGTTCCAGGCCAGATAGCCGCCCTCGAGATTGAACACCGTGTATCCCTCCCTGGCGAGTTTGTTTGCGGCAGAAGAGCTGCGCCTTCCGCTGCGGCAGTACAGGGCCAGGGAAACATTCTTGGGGTAGGACGCCAGAACCTGTTCCACAAAGTCGTGTGCGAACCAATCTACATTGGATGCACCACGCAGATGGCCGGCGGCATACTCTTCGGCATCCCTTACATCTATAATGGCCACCGAGGGATCGGAGACCTTTTGTTCGAAGCTGTTTACGTCAAGACTGGTAACGCCCTGACATCTTAACGAGAGCATACCCAGAAACGTAATAATCGAAATCAAAAAAAGTTTCTTCATCATAGCAAAGCGGCAATACAGCGGTTTAACCAGATAACAGGCGATAAATATAAAAACTTCGGTAATAAAATGCAAAAAATGGTAATAATCGCTTAACTTTGTGTGGGATGAAGGCAATTCGGAAATACGGAACCTGCTTTTTCGAGCAGTACGCCCAGATAGTTCTCTCGTCGCTGGTAAGCCGCGAGTACGACACCCTCGTCAACAAAGACCGGCCCGACCTTCAGTCCCGGGACGGGCACTCCATAGGCATCGAAGTCACCCGTGCGATGGAAGAGAGCCGCACGGCGGAAAAAGAAATGCTCAAAGACCTGGCCGGCTTGAGTCCCGCGGGCAGGGACGAGACCATAGACCAGATTCTGGAGTACGGCTACTCGTTCGGCATAGGCAAGAGCAAGTACATAGGAGCCAGGGAGTTGAACTACTGGAAGATGGCCCTCCCTATGCAGAGGATACTGGAGAGCAAGGTAGCCAAGGCGGGCAACGGTTTCTACGGCCGCTACGACAGGATGGGCCTGTTCGTCTTCAGCAAAGACGACCTCGAGGAGGCTGATGCGCTCAAGGCGATGAACTACACCATCAGCCTGCAGAAGTACCTCGACATACGCTACAACAGCCTGTACCTTGCAGATGTCAACGACCTCTTTATGTGCAATCTGGACGACGGCCTGTCGGCCGCAACACGCCTTATACGCTACCGCATTACTCCGCAGCAGCGCAAGGAATTCTATCTTGAGGCGGTGCACCGCCAGATAAACAAATAACTACAGGAAGTTACAGTTATCGGGGTTGTAACAGCGTCCGCCCACATCGTGCAGGGCGGAGATTGCTTGTATCTCTTCCGGAGCCAGGGTGAGGCCGGGAGCCAGCAAGTTATCTTTGATACGAGAAGGCGTGACGCTCTTGCACAAGGGGATGACTCCGCAGGCAAGCACCCAGGCGAGCACCACCCGTGCGGGCGGGCAGTCGTGGGCGGCGGCAATGCCGGTGATGACCGGATGCCCCAGCGCGTCGCCCTTGATGAGCGGGGCCCAGGCCTCCACTGCCATACCCTCGGCGGCGCAGAACTCGAGGCAGTCCTTCTGCATCCATCCCGGATGGAACTCTATCTGGTCCACCATAGGCTTGATTTCCGCCGTCTCCAGCAGGGCCTTGATGTGGCGGGGCATATAATTGCTCACGCCTATCGCCCTTACCCTTCCCTCGCGGTAGAGGCGCTCGAGAGCCCGCCAGCTGTCGGCGTTGAGCTGCCTCCAGTTGTCCCAGAAGAAAGGCGATGCCGGCCAGTGGATGAGGTACAGGTCGATGTAGTCGAGCCCGAGAGCCTCCAGCGAGCGGTCGAAAGCGCGCAGGGCCGAGTCGTAGCCGCGGTCGGAGTTCCAGAGCTTGGTGGTGATGAACAGTTCCTCGCGGGGCAGTCCGCTCTCACGCACCGCCTGCCCTACCTCAACCTCGTTGCGGTAAAAAGCTGCTGTATCAACGTGCCTCCAGCCGCTTTGCAAGGCGCAAAGCACCGAGGCGCGGGTATCTTCGGGCGCCATCTTGTAGGTGCCGAAGCCCATATCGGGTATCACAACCCCATTAGAGAGTATCATATCTGCTGTTGTTTACGTCGCCAGTTAAGAACGGGCAGCAAGAAGGCTATCACGGCCGATCCGAGCCAGAACCAGCTGGCATAGGTGAAGTCGTGCACTCCGTTCACAATATTGTTGTCGAGCAGCAGGCCGGTGACCACGTTCTGCAGACCGGCAGCCGCGTACGATGCCATACCCACAATGCCCAGGGCCGCACCGGTGGCCTTGCGGGGCACCAGATCCACGGCCATAAGGCCGCCCAGGAAGCTGATGAGCACGCCGATGGCAATACCGAACAGCACCATCGCCAGGATGTTTATCCACTTGGCGGAACCTCCGAAGAGGAAGAGCGCCAGGGCTATGGCCTCGAGGATACCCGCCACGAAGGCAGGATACTTCCGGTCGCCCTTGAAGAGCACGTCGGACAGCCAGCCCGACACCACGGTGCCTATGATACCGAATATGGGATTGACGCCGATGATGGCGGCCGCTCCGGCAAGGTCGTAGCCCTTGGCTTCCTGCAGGAATATCGTTCCCCATTCGTTGATGGCGTAGCGACTCATATACATAAAGGCGCTGGAGAGGGCCAGGATCCACACGCCGGGATTCTTGATGACCGAGCGCTGCATACGTTTGGTCTCCTCGCGGGCGGCCTGACGGGCATCCTCGGCCGAAGAGAGCAGATGCTCACGGTCACGCTCGTATTCCTCGGCGGTCTTCTCACCCGCAAGTACCTCGATGGGCGGGAGGCCGTTGCTCTCGGTAGAATCGTGAAGCAAGAGCAGGATGAGCACTACTCCCAGCGCACCGGCAAGGGCTGCACCGAAGAAGCCCCACTTCCAGCCGAACGCCGCCACAATGGAGCCCACGAATATGAACGACAAGCCCTCGCCTATGTTATGCGACGAGCTGAAAATGCCGTAGTAGGTGCCCCTGACCTTGAGCGGGAACCATCTCGACAGGGCGATGATGGCCGGCGGCGCGCCCATCGACTGCGACCATCCGTTGATGGCCCAGAAGATGCAGAAGCACACAAACAGCGTGGAATTGGCTATGGTGCCGTTGAGCGCATTCACGCCCAGCACTCCCATAATGAGGTTCATCGTGGCCGACACCACCAGGCCGGAGGCCATAAAGCGCTTGATGTTGGAGCTGTCGGCCAGGAAGCCGTTGATGAGTTTACCTACGGCGTAAGACCAGTACAGACAGGCTCCTATGATACCCAGCTGGGTGGCGTTGAGCAGGCCGGCGTCGATGAGCGGCTGCTTCATCACACCCATCGACAGGCGGCACACATAGTAGAGGGCGTAGCCCAGGGTGCCGGCTATGAAGGCCTGGATGCGTTTTTTCTTATAAACTTTGTCAACCTTTTCGGGAGCCACCTTCACCGCCGAAGGCTCGCTCATACGGAAAAATTCCAAAAATCCCATATTGTTCTAAAGTGTATGTAGTCCTTTCTTGGTGAGCCAGCCTATCAGCAGCTCGGGACGGTCGGTCTGGATCATCGAAACGCCCTTGTCGATGTACTGCTGGTACACGTCGCCCGGGTCGGCGGCCACATAGGCAGCATCGTCGTCGTTGCCGTCGCCCCCGCACAGGCTTCCCCAGATAGTATTCACCCAAATCTTGGATCCCTGGTCGAGTATCTTCTTGCAGGCGTCTTCAAACGATCCGTCGTTGGTCTGCCAGCACACCTCGTACGCCAGTGGCACCACGCCCTGCTCCAGATAGGAATTGAAAAGCTCTATGCCGGAGGGCCTCTGGATGTCCACTATGGGCATATACATCATATTGTGGGGATATGCGGCCTCGTGCGCCGCCACCACATCGATGGGCTTCTTGCCCTTGATGAGTATCTGGTCGGTCACGCCCAACTCTTCGGTTATGGCGAGCACCTCGTCGTAGAACTCGTAACCCTGGTCCACGTTGACGCAGATGCGGTCTTTGCAGCACAGCAGGGCCTCGCGCAGCGTGGGCATATGGAGAGTGTCGATTGCCACGTTGTGCGCCCTTTTGAGGCTCAGGCGCTTGATTTCTTCGAGCGTAAGGTCGCTTACGCGCGCACTCTTGCCGGGCTCGCCTTTGAACACGCTGCTGAAGTTGGTGCAGCGGCTCACGGTACCGTCGTGGCTGAGCACGAGCACCGAATCTTTGGTCATCTTGAGATCGAGCTCCATAATGTCGGCGCCCATACGGATGATGCTCTCGATGGCGGGAATGGAGTTCTCGGGGAAGTTGCGCCAGTCGCCCCTGTGGCAGGTCACCACCACATATTTGGAATGGGGATCGTGTATCTGCGCCGCTATAGCTTCGGCGCGGTTGGCAAACTTAGGTGTGCTCTCGGTACAGCAAACAAAACTTAGCGATACGGCAAGGAAAACGAATAACCTTTTCATAGTCACAAAGATAGTAAAAAAACAGAATATTGGTTGAATGTCAATGCTTTACTTAATTTCCACGGTGAGCGCCTGCCCGGCGGGAGCCTCGGGGAGGGTGATGGTGGTACGTCCGCCTCCGGTGCATATGGCCGAAGCGGGAAGCGATGCTCCGTTGCACTTGACCTGCGAGGGAGCCTTGTTCACGCCCTCCAGATCCAGGCTAACTAGCCTGGTGGACGGGGCGCCGGCGAAGGAGCGCTTGCGGGGACCTATCTTTACGATGGTCTTGCCGCCGGAAGTGCTCTTTTCGATGGAGGTGGTGGCAAAGTCGCGCTCGTAGGCCTGCGAGATGCCGTCGTCCTCGTAATGCTCGATCTTGCAGGGGGCCTTGCCGGGTACTATCATCAAGCGCAGGGCGTTACTCTGCTCCTGCAGGTTGGTGATGCCTTCCGGGGCAAGGGGAATGACTGCTCCGGCCTTGACGAACCAGGGATTCTGCTCGAGGGTGTAGCTCAACTTGTAAGCCTTGCCGCCCTTGAGCAGGCGTGCGTGGGCCATATCGTACCACTCTCCCTTGGGCAGCCACACCTCGCGGGAGGCCGTGCCGTCGGGGCCGCACGGGGCGGTGATGGCGGTGGCCAGGATATTGTCGCCGAAGAAATATTCTTCGTTGTTGTCATAGGCCTCCTTGAGCTCAGGATAGTAGTAATAAAGGGGCCGGCACATCGACACTCCGCTCTCGGTGGCGTGGCGGGCGGCGTCGTAGATATAGGGGCTCAGGGCATAGCGGAGCTTGATCGCGGCCTTGAGGTACTCGTAATGCTCGGGGAATATCCAGATACGGCAGTCCAGGTTGGCGTTCTGGGTGGCGTGAGTCTTGAAGATGGGGGTGAACACGCCGAACTGCATCCAGCGGGTGTAGAGTTCGGGGTCGCGCGGGCCCTGCTTCTCTTTGTGCTGCATATGCCCGCCTATGTCGTGTCCCCAGTAGCCGTAGCCTACGTTCGATGCCGTGGATGTGAAGTACGGCAGGAACTGGAGCACCGACCATTCGGAATAGGTATCGCCGGAGAATCCCAGCTGATAGCGGTGGCTGCCCAGGCCTCCCCAGCGGTGATAGATGAGCGGACGGGCGGGCCAGCTGCTCTGGGAGGTCTTACGCCTGACCTGGTCGTTCCAGAAGCAGTAGTTGCACCAGAAAGTGTTGGACAGGCCTTTTACGTATTTGCTCTCACGCCACTGCTGCCAGTCCAGCCACCAGAAGTCAACCCCCTGACGCTCAAGTGGATGGATGACGGAGTTAAAGTAGGCGTCGGCCCATTCCTGCTGGTCGAGGCGGAAGGGTACGGGAGCCCTCCAGCCCTCGCGGCCCACCGGGGTCTCGTTGCCTTTGAAGGTCCAGCCTTGCTCGGGATAGATGTAGCCCCCGGGGCCGTCGTAATCGGTGGTACGGCTCAGATAATCGGCCACGAAGCTGGTGTAACAGTCTTCGTAGGGACGGATGCCCGAGGCCGGATGAAGGTTGAGTGCGGTCTTGAAGCCCTTGCGGTGCAGCTCGGCGAGCAGGCCCTCCGGGTCGGGAATGAGGTCGCGGTTCCAGGTGTAGCCCGTCCAGCCGCGCCTCTGGCCGAACTCGTCGTGTCCGAGGCGCTCGTCCATAGGCTTCCAGGTCTCGTGCCAGTCCATATCGATGATGAACACGTCGGCGGGAATGTCGCGCATACGCATATCGTCGGCAAGCTGCAGGAGCTCCTGGTCGGTGTAGATCCAGTAGCGGCTCCACCAGAATCCGAATACGTAGCGGGGAGGCAGGGGGATGTTGCCTGCTACCTTGGTAAAGTCTTGCAGGGCAGCAAGATAATCGTGTCCGTAAGCGAAGATGTACCAGTCTATCCTGTCTCCTTCCGGACGCTCGGCCACCCATTCGCCCCAGGAGGAGGAATCCTTTTGGAGCAGATGGCGCGAGCTCTCGTCAACCACGGCCCATCCGTCGCGCGAGAGTATGCCGTTCTCCAGCTCTTTCTCGCTGTGGCTCAGGCGGTCCCAGCCGTTGCATCCGTCGAGGGTGCGGGTAGTTCCCTTGAGGTTGCCCTTAGGCTCGTCGCCGGGATGCCATACCACCGTTTTGCCGTTAAGTTTGAAGCTGACGCTCAGGTTGCCGGGAGCAAAGCGCCCGCCTTTGTAATCGAGAGTCAGTTTGTCGGTAGTTATGGTCACTCCCCCGCCCTGGGCCTTGGTTTTGAAGGCGGGAACGGGAAGATCGCGGTTGATGATGGCAAGGCTCGCCCTATCTTCGAACTGTCCGTCCTGGGCCCATTCCATTCTGATCAGGCGGTCGGTTAAGACGGTAAAACGGGCGTTACCTGCGGTCACCACGGCCTCGGGCCTGGCCTTGGGGTTGCCAGGGGCTCCGGTGGCGGTGGCTGCGGTGTTGGCGCTTTCGTGGCCGGTGGCTGCGGTGGCCGTAGCTGCGGTGTTGGCGCTTGCGTAGCCGGCTGTCGCATAGCTGGATGTTGAGTTATCGGCGCATGCATGGCCGGCTGTCAGGGTCAATGCGGCGGCAACGGCCACGACAAAAAGTATGAGTTTTTTCATTGGCAATCAGTTTTGACAAATATAACAATTATTGCCCGAAAAAAATACGGAAGAATGCAAGTTCGGCGCTTGTTTTCGCCCCCGCCAGCCTTCCGAGCCTCCACCCACATCACCCCCGGTTTTCGCATTCTTCCCAGCCCAGCCCCAGCCGGGATAGTTTTCAACGTTTTCTGTCCCGCAGCGAGTAGGTCCCGGGGGCAGAAAGGGCCGTTTTGCACACGGGAACACCAAACGAGCAGGTCCCGGGGGCAGAAAGGGGCTTTTTGCACACGGGAAGCCGCAGCGGGCTGGTCCCGGGGGCAAGGAGGGCCGATTTGCACACGGGAGGCTGCGGCGAGCTGGTCCCGGGGGCAGGAAGGGGCTTTTTGCACACGGGAGGCTGCGGCGAGCTGGTCCCGGGGGCAGGAAGAGCCGTTTTGCACACGGGAACACCAAACGAGCAGGTCTCGGGGGCAGGAAGGGGCTTTTTGCACACGGGAAGCCGCAACGGGCGGGTCCCGGGGGCAGAAAGGGCCGTTTTGCACACGGGGAGGGCGGGAGACGGCGGGATGCGGCAGCGGGCGGGCGTGTCCACCCCCGGACACGGGCAGGGGGAGGGGGCCCGGCGGATACAAGTCCTCGCGCAGCGGGGACGCAGTAGACGTTGGGAGGGGCCGGAGTGAGCGCAGCGAACGGAGTCCCGCCCGCTGCTGGCAGCCGCCGGCAGAACGTCCGAGACCCGCTCCCGGGGGCAGGAAAGGCCGATTTGCCCTCGGGAATACCAAACGACCCGCTCCCGGGGGCAGGAAGAGCTCCCGGGACAGCAGAAAAGGAAAGGCGGCGGAGAGTGCTACCTGTCCTCGGCCTGATGGCCGGTGCGGTCGACCTGGTGGTAGAACTGGGTGTAGGGCACGTCGGTGCGGCCGGCGCCCTTCTTCATCAGGGCCACAAGGTCGGAGAAATTGGTCTTGTAGATGTCGCGCGGGAGGAGCTTCTTGCCAACGCAAATGCTGGCGGCAAGGCCTACCACCTCTCCCATCATCGCGCAGGTACGCATCACGCGTACGGAACCCAGGGCGATGTGGGTCACGCTTATGTCGCGGCCGGCCATAAACATATTGGGGATGTCGGCGCTGTAGAAGCAGCGGTACGGCAAGGCATACGGGTCGATGGGGACGAGTTTTCCTATGCTCATCCACTCCTCGCCGGGATATTTGCCGGCATTGCGCGGGTCGGGATAGTGCTGGTCGATGCGCCAGGTGGTGGTGCAGGTGCCGTCGGGGTAAGGGATGGGGCGGGTGAGGTCCTGCTCGCGCAGGATCAGGTCGCCCACTATGCGGCGGCTCTCTCTCTTGCCGCTCACGTGGCTAACCCAGGTAAGATGGGTGCACTCCCAGTCTTCCTTCTTGGCAAGACGGTTCTTGCAGTATGAGAAAGTGCTGTATGCCACGTACATACCGTAGTCGCGTATCTTTTCGGCGTCGGCAATCTGGTCGTCGTTCATACCCACTTCCCAGTACCAGTTGGCGCGGTGTACGGGCTCCACGGTTTCCTCGTCGAGGTGCAGGCCCCAGTCCAGGCTGTCGGGGAAGGAGCACGGGGTGTTCCAGTCCTCGCAGTACCACTCGATGCTCACGCCCATAGTGTAGCCGTCGGCCTTTTCGGGCGCGAGGCTCTCGCCGAACTCGCTGAGGGCCTCACGGCCCATCATAGTGCGGGCGCCGGCAAGCACTGCAAGGTGGGCGTCGCCGGTGCAGTCGGAGAACACGTAACCTCCTATGCGTATGCGGTTCTGGAGGGTGGCCTCTACGGCCTCCACGGCCTTGATGCTGCCGTTCTCCATCTCCACCTTGTCAACGGTGTAGCCGGCAAAAAGGGTGATATTGGGTTCGGCCGCAATGACGTCCCACTTCTTCCAGTCTTGGTAGTGATGAGCTCCGCGGGCATTGCCGTAACGGTCGGGACCTATCTCGTTAAGTATGTATCCCAGAGAAGGATAGGGAGGCATATTGATTTGGCCGCCAAGGCCCACGCGCACCTCCGAGCTATTGTTTCCGCCCAGGATGTAGCGGTCTTGGATCAGGGCTACGCGGCTGCCGTTGCGGGCTGCGGCTATGGCAGCGCAAAGGCCGGACATACCGGCTCCCACCACCACGAAGTCGTAATCGCCCTTGTCCTCCACGGGGGTGGGAAGCAGTTCATCGCGGAGCGCCCGGTAGGCCTCGAGGCCCTCTCCGGGGATATCTTTGGTGGTAGTGAGTATTATTGCGTCCGCCCTGCCGTCGAGGCCGGTGAGGTCGTGCAGGGCAAGGGTGTGCTCGCCCTCGCTGAGCTCGTAGCTGCCGCCCTTCTGCCAGTACCAGGCAGCCCTCTCGGCACGTGTGGCGCCGGGACATCCGGTACCGAATTCGGCCTCGTCGGCCTTGCCGTCCACCTTGACCTGGAAGATGCCGGGGGTCTTGCCCTCCGACCAGAAAGCCGTCCAGTTTTTGGTACGCACCCAGAGGGTGTAGCAGCCGTCGGCGGGAATTTGCACGCGGGTTACGGCATCTTGTTTAAGAGGTTCGCCCAATCCGTGGGCCAGCAGGTAGCTGGAGCCCATCTGCAGCACGAACTGCTGCTCTACCGTCCAGTCGCCCAGCTCGTCGAAGCGGGTGGCCAGAACCATAAGAGAATTTGATCTGTCCATTATAAAAATGCGTATTTTATTATCAACCAGGCCATTACGCCTGACGAGACAAGTTTGAGTCCGGTTCCGAGCAGAAAGCCCAGAAAGGCGCCGGCCCCGGCTTTGAACGCCGGCCACATACCCTTGTCGTTAACCATCAGCTCGCCCAGGAAGGCGCCTAGGAGGGAGCCCAGGATTATGCCCACGGGAGGTACGATCATACCTATTATCAGGCCCAGGATGGCACCGGTCGACGCCGCCTTGTGGCCTCCGGTGAGCTGGGTGGTCTTGATGGGGATTATGTAGTCAAGCACCGTCACCAGAATGGTGACTCCCAGCCATATAAGAAGTGTCTTGAGACTCATAGGGTCCGGCCTCTCGCCGGCTTTGCCGGCAAAAAACACAAGCAGCATTCCAATCCAGCTCATCGGCGGTCCGGGAAGGCCCGGAACAACGCTGCCCACGATACCCACTATTGCAAAGATAATCGCAAATACTATTAATACAACCATACCGCTAAATTAGCAATAAATTTCGTATTTTTGCAGATAATGAGTACTATTATTTTCGAGCGTGAGGCACCCCTTGCCACCAGTTACGACGTGGTGGTTTGCGGAGGCGGCCCCGCCGGATTCATAGCGGCCGTCGCGGCTGCGCGCAGCGGTGCCCGCACGGCCCTGGTGGAGCAGTACGGCTTTCTGGGGGGTATGGCCACAGCCGGCATCGTGGCCCCGTTGAGCGTGTTCACCTACAATGGCAGGAAGGTCATAGGAGGCATCCCCTGGGAGTTCTGCGAGCGCCTTCAGGACCTGGGCGGAGGGCTCATCGAGAAGCCCCTGGGCAACGTAGCCTTCGAGCCCGAACTCTACAAACTGTGCTGCCAGCGTATGGTACTCGAAGCGGGAGTGGATCTCTATATGCATTCCTACCTCTGCGGATGCCGGTGCACCGGCGGCCACCTGGATGCCGTATTCATCGACAACAAAAACGGCACCGAGGCCCTTGCCGCCAAGGTTTTCATCGACTGCACCGGCGACGGCGACCTCGCTGCGGCAGCCGGAGTGCCTATGCAGCCCGACGAGGGCAAGCCGCTCCAGCCACTCTCCACTTACTTCGTGCTCAGCGGCGTGGATACGTCCACACCCCGTCTCCAGAAAGCTATGCATCACAACCGCCAGGGCGTCAACTGCCACTGCGAAGAGATACGCAGCGAGCTGCTTGAGCACCGCGAGGAATGGGGCATACCCGAGTTCGGCGGTCCCTGGTTCTGCACCACGCTCCAGCCTGGAGTGGTTACGGTTAATATGACCCGTACCGCCGCCGACGCTTGCTCCAACCGCGATTTCACCCGCGCCGAATGCGAGCTCCGCGAGCAGGTGTTCAAGATGGCCGCGGTGCTCCGGGAGCACTTCGTGGAATTCAAAGACAGCTACGTATCGGCGGTGGCGGTCCACGCCGGCATACGGGAAACCCGCCGCATCGTCGGTGCGCATACCATCAGCGCTCAGGAATATGTGAGTGCTTTCCGCTATCCCGACAGCATCTCCCGCGGGGCTCACCCCATCGACATACACGTAGCCAACGGAGCCTCGCAGAACATCACCTTCCTCAAGACTCCGGCATACGTCCCCTACCGCGCGCTGTATTCTCCCGGGTTCGGGAACCTGCTCGTGGCGGGCCGGTGCATCAGCGCCGACAAGACCGCCTTCGCATCGCTCCGCGTGCAGGCCTCCTGTATGGGCACCGGGCAGGCGGCGGGAGTTGCGGCGGCCCTGGCGGCCCAAGCCTCCTGCGGAGTTGACCTCATAGACGTAAATGCACTGCAGGAGCGCCTCTCGGCCCTGGGCGCAGTGCTCAACGAAAACACAGATTATTAACTACTTACATACCACGGCAAATGAAACGGCAACTATTCCTGATAGCCATTCTGTTCATCTTCACCCTCCCTGCGGGCAGCAAATGCCTCCCCAAAGGCACCACTATCTGGGGGCAGGTGCTCCAAGACGGAAATCCGGCAAAAGGCGTCATTATTTCGGACGGCGCCAATGTCACCGCCACCGACAAAAAGGGCTTCTATTACCTCAAGTCCGACAAGCGCGAGGGCAGCGTGTGGGTAAGCATTCCTTCCTGCACCGAGGTGGAGACAACTTACGGTATGCCCCATTTCTGGCAGCGCCTGAGCGAGCCCTCCGACACTCCTGAGAGGCACGACTTCAGCCTCAGGAGCGTGGATAACACCAACTACACCCTCATAGCTATCTCCGACATCCATCTGGCCAACCTGTTCGACGACGAAAGGCAGTTCATCGAGACCTTTATGCCCCGTTTCAACGAGGAGGTCGAGAAGGCCCGCCTCAACGGCCCCGTGTATTGCCTCAACTGCGGCGACAGCTCCTACGACCGCTACTGGTATGAATACGGTTACTCGATAGAGAACTTCCCCAAGACGCTGGAGAAGTGCAACTTCCCCGTGCCTATGTTTCACGTGATGGGCAACCACGACAACGACGGAGGCATCCCGCGCGAGGGCGACATCGACTTCAATGCGGCCGAACGCTACCGCCGCTCTATGGGTCCCACCCACTACTCCTTCAACCTTGGCGGCATACATTACGTTGTGCTCGACAATATCGTGTACCTCAACAGCGAGGGGCGCATAGACACCTACGAGGGCATTACCGGCAAGCGTGACCACGACCACTATGTGACCCCCGATCAGATAGAATGGATGAAAAAGGACCTTGCCCTGGTGAGCGACAAAAACGCTCCGCTCGTGGTGGCGTTCCACAGCCCTATGATGCGGTATAAGGGCGGCTTTACGGGCAATCAAATCATACAGCACTTCCAGGACAGCGGCGGCAGGGCCGAGGAGCTGTTCAACGAGTTCACCGCCCTGTTCAAAGACTTCAGCGACGTGCACTTCATATCGGGTCACTCCCACCAGAATATGCTCTGCTACGGCTCTGACGACTCTTCCACCTATCCCAACATCTCCAATATAGTGGAGCATAACATCTCGGGAGTGTGCGGATGCTGGTGGCAGACCGCAGCCCACGGAGGCCTGACCCTCAGCCCCGACGGCGGCCCCGCAGGGTTTGAGGTATTTCCTTTCCGCGGCGAGGATATGGAATGGTATTTCGTGTCGCTGGACGACGGCGCCGGGGCTCAGTTCAGGGTGTTCGATATGAATGCCGTACGCGACTACTACCGCAACGACGGCGCCGTGCAGGCTATGCTCAAGCACTACGACAAGCGCACCGACTTCAGCAAAATCGAAGACAACATGCTGCTAATCAACGTGTGGGCGTGGGAGAGCAAGTGGAGGATAAGCGTGAGCGAGAACGGCACGGAGCTTCCCGTGGTGCACCGCAAGGCGGAGAATCCCCAGTTCACGCTCGATTACTATCTGCCCAAGGCCTCGTGGGACGACAACTCCAAGAACCGCTGGCCGGAAAAATACAACGAGCCGGGGGGCAAGCCGCACTACTTCTGGGCCAAAGCATCATCCCCCACCAGCACCATAACGGTAAAGGTCACCGACAGTTTCGGGCACGAGTACACCCAGGTGGTGGAGCGTCCCAAGCCCTTCGGCAAACTGATGCGCTAGTATATGGGAACCCTCGACCTCGTTGTCATCCTTATCTACTTTGCCGGCCTGGTAGGAGTCAGCCTGCTGATGGGCCGCCGCATCAAGAACTCCGAGGATATGTTCATCGCCGGGCGGAACTCCTCGTGGTGGCTCTCCGGCGTTTCTTCCTATATGACGATTTTCTCCGCCAGCACCTTCGTGGTCTGGGGCGGAGTGGCATATAAGTCCGGCCTGGTGGCGGTGATGACGGCCATTATGCTGGGCTTCTCGTCGCTTATCGTAAGCCGTTGGATAGCAGGCCGTTGGCGCAGGCTCAAAATAAAATCGCCCGGCGAATACCTGACGGTCCGCTTCGGACACGGCACGCTGCGCTTCTACACCGTGGCGGGTATAGTGGGCCGGGGCCTGCACACAGCCGTGGCCCTGTATGCGGTGGCGGTGGTGACCTGCGCCCTGATCCAGGTCCCTGAGGGCAGCATCTTTGCATCCACGGGGCTCCCTGGCGACTCGGCCGCCGGCAACCTCAGCATCTGGTGGGCGCTGGCATTCCTGGGCGGAATCACCCTGGCGTACACCATCGCCGGAGGCTTCCCTGCCGTGCTGATGACCGACTTCATCCAGTTCGGCGTGCTGCTGAGCGTGGTGGTGTTTATGGTGCCGCTCTCGCTGAATGCCGTGGGCGGTGCGGGCAGCTTCATCAGCCGGGCAAGCGAGATACCGGGCTTCTTCTCCCCTACCTCCCCCACCTACAGCTGGATATGGCTGGTGCTGTGGATGTGCCTGCACGTGGCGATGATAGGCGGAGACTGGCCTTTCGTGCAGCGATACATCAGCGTGCCCACCGTCAAGGATGCCCGAAGGAGCACGGCGCTGATAGGCATACTGTACATTCTTACTCCCCTTATCTGGTACCTGCCCACGATGATGTACCGCTTGCTGGTTCCGGGGCCGGGGATGGATGCAGATCCCGCCGCTATGACGCGCCTTGGCGAGAGCGCCTACGTGAATATGAGCAAGACGGTGCTGATGGCGGGTATGGTGGGAATGATGCTCGCCGCTATGCTCTCGGCCACCCTGAGCAATGTGTCGGGCACGCTCAACGTGTATGCGAACGTGTTCACCTACGAGATTTGGGGGCGCCGCAAGGGCAACGCCGGAGCGTCCGAGAAGCAGCGCATCCGCGCGGGGCGCATCTTTACGCTGGTTTTCGGCCTGTTCATCATAGGCGCCGCGATGCTGGTGCCGCTGGCGGGCGGGGCCGAGAAAGTGGTGGTAATGGTCATCACTATGGTGCTGTGTCCGCTCTACATACCTTCCATCTGGGGGCTGTTCTCCAAGCGTCTGAGCGGAGGGAGGCTGGTTGTGGCGATGCTGATTTCGTGGGCCCTGGGATTCACGGCGCGCTTTACTATCCCCGAGTCGGTGATGAGTCCGAGCCTGATAGAGTCGGTGTCGGGCTGCCTGGTGCCGGTGGTCATACTGTCGGTTATGGAGCTGTGGTGCAAGATGAAGGGTATCACCAACGGCGGGCACGAGGCCATAGAGGCCTATGTTGACCCCGACGCTCAAAAGGCTCCCGGCCCCGAGGTCAAGGAGGCGACGCGTAAGTATTCTTCCCTCGCCCTTACCTGCTTCTGCTGTACCATCGGCACTATAGCCCTGCTACTTACCGGTCTGCTGCTCGCCGGAGACCCAAAAACGCTCGCCGTCAAGGGTACAGTGATTGGCTTTATTGCCGCAATAGCCTTATTCATAGGAGTTTATGTCATTTATAGGATAATCAGGAAAAGAAAATAATGAAAAGATTATTGTTGACGGCGGCCTGCCTGGTTGCGGCCGCAGCGGCGGCGGCCCAAAATTTCGGAGGCCTGCAGATAGAGCCCGAGTGCTCGGAGTTTCTGGTCAAGGAAGGCCGGGGGCGGGCCCAGCAAGGCCTGGAGATTCACAAACGCTACATCTTCAGCCTCGAAGACGGCGGCCACGTAAACGTATATGACTTCAAGAAACGCAATCCCTACCCCATAGCCGGCTTCGAACTGGCCTCGTCGGGCAAAGACAACCACGCCAACAACGCCGAGTTCGGCATCGAAAAGGCCCCTGGCGGCTCTTTCCCCCTGCTATACATATCCAACGGCAAGGTGGGCAGCGACATCGAATGGACCTGCTTCGTGGAGAGCATCAAGCGCTGCGGGAAGAAGTTTTCAAGCACCCTGGTGCAGACTATCAAGCTGGACGTCAGCGGTTTTGCCGCAAAGGGATACGAGCCCATCTTCGGCGCCCCGAGCTGGCTGATCGACCGCGAGCGCAAAGCCCTGTGGGTGTTCTCCGCCCATCAGCGCACCACCCCTGCGGTTACGCTCCGCGCCGAGGACAACTTCTACATTGCCTATCAGTTCAGGATTCCCGCCTTGTCGGAGGGGACGGAGGTAACCCTCACGGTCGATGACCTGCTCAAGCAAGTCATTTTCCCTTATGAGACCTGGTTCACCCAGGCGGGTTGTATGTACGACGGTAAGATATTCTACTGCTTCGGAGTAGGGGTTATCGACCCTGACAACCGTCCGTCGCGTATCCGCGTATATGACACCGACAGCGGCACCATAACGGCAAAATACAACCTCAACGAGGAGATTCCCTACGAGATGGAAGACCTTGTGATTCACGACGGCTGGCTGTATGTCAACACCAATACCAGCCCCAAACGCGGCCAGGGCAAACCGATTATCTACAAGCTTTCGATGCCGAAAAAAAGTTTTGTAGAATAAAAATAATTTTCTACCTTTGCAGTCCCTATTCCGCGCAAGCGGACAGTTTTTGTGTCTGGTGGGTTCGTATAACGGCTAGTACTCAAGATTTTCATTCTTGCAATAGGAGTTCGATTCTCCTACCCACTACCAAATATTAAAAATAAAGACAATGGCAAATACAGCTTCAGCTAAGAAAGCCGATCGCCAGAGCGAAAGGCACCGCCTGCATAACAGGTATTATGCACGCACCACACGTAACGCTATCCGCGACATCCGCAACACCACCGATAAGGCCGAGGCCGAAAAGAACGCCCCCAAGGTGTACGCGATGATCGACAAACTCGCAAAGATCGGAGTCATCCACAAGAACAAGGCTTCCAATCTCAAGAGCGGTATTCAAGTTTACATCAACAAGCTCTCTTAAGACTCTAAAAGACGCGTTCCCGACGCGTCTTATTTTTCGGGAAACGGGATGTAGCGCAGTTGGCTAGCGCACCACGTTCGGGACGTGGGGGTCGTCCGTTCGAGTCGGATCATCCCGACAAAAATAGCTCCAGTTTTTCTGGAGCTATTTTTGTCGGGTAACCCGACTACCATCCCCCTGCACCCCCAGGGGACGGAGGCTTTTTTCCGTCGGGTAAGCCGACTACCATTTTTTTACTATATTTGCCTTGTATGAAAGCATTGATCATTTCGTTACTGATGTTGCTTCCGGGCGCAGCGGCCCTCGGGAGCGGCCCCGGAGAGCCATACATCATCATTGACAAACAGCAACTTACCCTCACCCTTTACGATACCGACAGCACCGCCGTCAAGACCTACCGCATAGCTTGCTCCAAGTACTACGGCCCCAAAATCCGTAAAGGCGACAACAAGACCCCCGAGGGTACTTTCAAAATCAACCAGCTCCTCAACGCCCGCGGCCTGAGCCACGATTTTGGCGACGGCAAAGGACCTATCCGCGGAGCCTACGGCCCCTGGTTCCTGCGCCTCGACGTGCCGGGATTCAACGACATCGGCATTCACGGGACGCATCTGCCCGAATCGATAGGCACAAGGGCCACCGAGGGGTGCATACGCCTCACCAACGACGATATCACCGACCTTAAGGCGCGCGTAAAAGTGGGTACGGAAGTCACAATTTTACCAGACGACATCAACGCACAATAGATATGAAACTTCGCAGCATAATTTTGGGCTTCTGCCTCGCCTGCATCTGCGTAACGGCTGCAGGACAGGACCTTAAACCGGTCAAAGACCGCGACACCAAGCTCTTCGGCTATCAAGACAAGAGCAAGAACTGGGTCATTCCGCCCAGCTTCAGTGCGGCCAAGCGTTTCAGCGGCGGCTATGCCCTCGTGGAAGTGCAGGGGCTCAAGGGCCTAATCGACGAGAGCGGCGCCTGGATTCTCAAACCCGAGTGGGACAACATCGACAAATTCGACAAGACCGGCCTGTGCGAGGTTATGCGCAAAGATGGCAAGACCAAGCTGCGCGGCGTTGCCAACCAAGCAGGACAGATGGTCATTCCCGCGGAATGCCTGGCCATAAGCATCGCGCGCAACGAGGGCCTCATTATGGCCGAGCGATATGTGCAGACCCAGCGCAGCGGACTCAAGCCTATGTGGGGCGTGTACAACGTAGAGGGCAAAGAAATCTTCGAGCCCCAGTTTGCTTCGGCGCCCTCGTGGAGAAACGGCCGCGGCATAGCAAAATCGGCCTACAACGGCCTGCTGGGGGTCATCGACTCCAATTCCAAGACCCTGCTCCCCTTCGACAACCTGGCCATCTCCGCCAGCGGTTCCTCGCTCGAAGTGCTCACTTCCGATTTCACCACCTGCGTTTACGACGCCCGTATGTTCAAGAGCAACGAATACGCCTATCCCGGCTACGTGGCTCCCTACGAACCTGCAGGAGACCCGGTAAGGGCTGCGGCGTGGAGAGTGGGGCCCATAGGTGCCAGGCTGCACAGCAACAACCTCAAGCTGGTCGATATGGGGCGCGACAGCCGCTCGCGGAACGCCGTCTGCTCCGACCTGAGGCTCGACTGGGGTTACGGACGCTTTGTGAGGTTGGAGCCTTGCCTTGACGACAAGGGGCTCCCGGGCTCGATGCTCGATCCCGACACCGATGGCAACTACTACACTATCAAGGCCATACTCTACGAAAGGGACGGACGCTTCGTGCAGGAAGTGTCGCGCTGGGGCTGGCTCGAGGCCGAGTGCTCCGACGGATACATCTACAACGCCGAGGGTGCCGAGACCTGGATCGCCCTTAAAGACATCAACATCCCTGCAATTCCCTCATTCTCTCTCTCCCTGTCGGGATACAAGCAGATCGACCGCAGCGACATTTACTCCGCCCTCGGACTCCGTAGCTACGATGTGGGGCGTATGTACGACCCCTCCGGCGCGGTGAGGCGCTGCGAGCAGATACGCGAAGGCGAGAATGCAGGCATCACCTCATATCTTCCCCGCCCTGCCCCCGAACTGCGGAGCGTAAAACTGCTCAACGAGGCTATGCGCTCTCCCCTGTTCCATTATCCGTTCAGGATGGGACAGGCGGTCAACTGTAAAGTGCGTTCCGACGATTCCGGGGTGGAACTGAGCCTGTCGGAGACGCTCGTATGCCACTTCGAAGACAAAATCCGCAACCCCTACTTCAATATGGAGGGAGACGAGGAGATTTACTGGGGCCCCCATAACGCCCGCACTATAATGCTGAGCCTCGAAGAAGCTCCCGATCCCAAAGACCCGGCTTGCACCAAAGACGATATGTTCGGCAGCGAGCGCGCGTTTGTGATAGTGATCGCCCTGTACGAAGAGGATGGCAGCTACCTGCGCACACTCGGCGTGGAGCCCTGCCTCGACTATGCCTCCGAAGGGTATCTGGTATTCGAGAAACTCGGCATAGCGCTGATCTACGATAACGGCTTCGGGGATTATTCCGGCCATCCGTCCGGTCACGAAAAGATCAAGACTCCTACCCGTAAAAAGACTCTTGCCGGAGCCCGGAGGCTTCCTCCCGCTGTGTCGGCTCTCATCGGAGCCGGAGAGGGCTTACGCCCCCGTCCCGGTGCCGCCCGCCGCTCGGCATATTAGCGTAGCCTGGGTGCAGGAAAGCACCTCGACGTCCACAAAGTCGCCGGCTTTGTGCTCCGTATCGGGCCATACGCACATCTTATTGTTACCCGCCCTTCCGCAAAGCTGGGCGGGATTTCTTTTCGAGGGGCCCTCGACCAGTACTCGGAAGGTCTTGCCGATATCCCGCTCGTTGCTCTCGAGCGAGAGACGGTTCTGCAGGGCTATGATCTCTTCGAGCCGGCGGTTCTTGACCTCCTGAGGCACGTCGTCGGGATACTTGCGCGCCGCCAGCGTGCCCGGACGCTCGGAATAATAGAACATATAGGCGGCGTCGAATCCCACCTCTTCGAAGAGGCTCAGGGTGAGGCGGTGGTCTTCTTCGGTCTCGGAGCAGAATCCCGCAATCACATCGGTGGATATGGCGCAGTCGGGCATATACCGGCGTATAGCTGCCACCCTCTCGAGATAGCCCTCGCGGGTATAGCGGCGGCGCATCTTTTCGAGCATACGGTCAGAGCCGGACTGGACCGGCAGGTGGATGTGATGGCATATATTCGCGTGCGAGGCCATTACCTGCAGCACTTCGTCGGAAATATCCTGGGGGTTGGAAGTGGAGAAGCGCACCCGCATCTGGGGACAGCTCTCGGCCACCAGCTTGAGCAGGGCCGCAAAGTTACAGTCCTCAAAATGGTACGAATCCACGTTCTGCCCCAGCAGCGTTACCTCCTTGTACCCTTTGCGGGCACAGTCGCAGGCCTCGCGCACTATTGAATGGGAGTCGCGGCTGCGCTCGGCGCCGCGGGTGTAAGGCACTACGCAATAAGAACATACGTTGTTGCATCCGCGCATTATGGATATGAAGGCCGACACGCCGTTCTTGTCCAGGCGCACCGGCGAGATGTCGGCGTAGGTCTCCTCGCGCGAGAGCTCGACGTTGATCTGTGGCATACCGGGTGCCGCATTCTGCAGCAGCACCGGAAGGGAGCGGTAAGCGTCGGGGCCCGCCACTATATCCACCTTGCCGGTGTCTATGAGAGCCCCCTTGAGCCTTTCGGCCATACAGCCCAGGATTCCTACCAGCACACCGGGGCGCTGCTTTTTCTGGAAATGGAATTGCTCTATGCGGCCCAGGATACGCTGCTCGGCATTGTCGCGCACCGAGCAGGTATTGGCCATTATTACGTCGGCCTGCGACATATCCTCCGTGCGTTCGTAGCCGTGCTTTTCCAGCAAGGAGAATATGACCTCGGTGTCCGCCACGTTCATCTGGCAGCCGTAGGTCTCGATATATACTTTCTTGTTCATCATTTTACCCTGATCTTCCGACCGATGCTGAGGGTAGTGGTAGGCTTGAGACCGCTGTTGAGGGAGCAGATCTTGGACACGCTGGTGCCATACTTGACCGCAATTCCCGAGAGCGTGTCGCCGGCGCGGATAGTGTGGTACTTCATAGCCGCCTTCTCCCTGGCGATACGCTCCTCCTCGGCCTTGATCTGTTCCTCGGTCAAGTAGAGTTCCTCCTCGTCGTCGATGGTCTCGGGTACGTATCGGCTGTAGGGCGAGAGATAGCTGCGCTTGAGAACGAACACGTTCTTGCGCAACTCTCCCCTCTCGAAATCGATAATCCATTCGGGATCGAAGGCGTGGCCGCAATAGCGGGTCTCGAAGTGCAGGTGCGGGCCGCTGCTGCGTCCGGTGGAGCCGCCAAGTCCCAGCAGGTCGCCGGCGTGCACCCACTGGCCGGGCACCACATCCATACGCGAAAGATGCCCGTAAAGGGTCTCAAGGCCGTTTTCGTGGCGCACCACTATCGCAAGGCCGTAGCCCTTGTGGCGCTCGGCGAGCCTTACGCGGCCGTCAAAAGCGCAGTACACCGGAGTTCCGGTGGGATAGGGCACGTCGCAGCCGGTATGCTTGCGTCCCCTGCGTATCCCGAACTTCGAGAACACCCGCCCCTTGTGGGGGCAGACGAAGCGGCTCACCGAATCCACCAGGCAGATGGTCACACGGTAGGGAATGCTGTCGAGCGGGGTGCCGATGTAAGGATTCACGATGTGCTCACGCCAGTTTTCGCTGAACACTTCCTCGTCTTCCAGAGCCTCGACGTTCTTGATCAGGTACCAGGTATTGTCGTCTCGCAGGACTATGCGCACGCGGCCGTCGCCCACGTCGAGCGTATCGACCGGGGCGCCATTGCCTTTGGCAAAGATGGCAAGTGTGGGAGTGATATCGTCGGGCCTGGCCAGAGAGTCGGGCCTCTGGGTGGAGAGGCTGTCGGTCTGGGCCAGGGCTATGTTGCAGATTATCAGGCTAAGTATCAGTACACTAAAACGTTTCATCAGGCTCGCACTCCTCCAAACTGCTTCTCTATGATTTCCTGCACCTTGGCAATCTTATCGTGAAGAACCTCGTCGGTAGTAGCCTCGCAGATGAATCGGAGATAAGGCTCGGTGTTGGACGGGCGGATGTTGAACCACCACTCGGGGAACTCTGCCCTGTAGCCGTCGAAGTCCATAAAGGCGTCGGCCTTTTCCTCGCCGAGGAAATAATCACGTACTGCATCCATCGCGCCCTTCTTGTCTTCGACGCGGAAGTTGATCTCGCCCGAATTGCGGTAGCGGGTCAGCTTGTCTATCTCTCCGCTGAGGGTGCGGCCGTCCTTCTTGAGGGCGGCGACTATGCGGAGCACTATGATGGACGCCAGCATACCGCTGTCGGAATAGAAGAAATCTTTGAAATAGTAGTGGCCTGCGAGCTCACCGCCCCACAGTCCGTCTATCTCGCGGAGCTTGGGAGCCGCAAAGGCACGGCCCACTCTCCAGGTGTGCATTTCGGCGCCATAGTCGGCAAGGAACTCCCCCACGGCCTTGGAGGAGCGGATCTCCTGCAGCACGCGGGGGTTCTTGGCACCACGCTCGTCGCAGAAGTAGTATGCCATAAGTGCTATCATAAGGTCGGGGGCCACGAAGCGGGCCTTCTCATCCACGAACATCACGCGGTCGGCGTCTCCGTCGTAAATGATGCCTATGTCGGCACCGGTCTTGCGCACCAGGGCCTTGAGGGGCTCCACATTCTTGGGGATAAGAGGATTGGGCTCGTGGTTGGGGAAACGCCCGTCGAGGGTATCGAAAATATACGACGGCTGGTCACCGTAAACCTGCTTGACATAGAGGCTTGACATTCCGTTGGAGCAGTCGATGGCTATTTTGAGGTCGCTGTAGTCGCCTTTGTACTTGAGCAGGAAGTCAACATAATCGGCGCGGATGTCCCTTTCGTGAACGCGTCCGGGGACCTCGGACACGGGGGTGGGACGGCCCTCTTCTATCCACTGCTTGATTTGGCCCAGGCCGGTGTCGAAGCCCACGGGAAGGGCATTCTCTCGCGAGACCTTCATACCGTTGTACTCGGCGGGATTGTGCGAGGCGGTAATCTGCACCGAAGCCTTGAATCCGTAGTTGGCCGTACCGAAATACACCATAGGCGTACTGCTGAGGCCTACGTCGTACACGTCGGCTCCGGCATCGGTGATGCCCTTGATCAGATAGTCGTGTATCTCTTGCGAAGATGTCCTGCAGTCCCTTCCTACCAATACTTCTTTGGCGTTAAGCAGTCCGGGGAGGAAATAACCCACCTTGTAGGCGGTCTCCTTGTCGAAATCCACATTGTAGATTCCGCGTATGTCATATGCGTGAAATGCTCCCATAATGATAAATCTTTACGTAACCAACAAATATAAGAAAAAAAACGGCAAAAACAACGGCCTTCGGCTGTGCCGGCCCGACAATAACCGGTCAGGATGGGACGTTGATTACAGTCCTTTGGTCTTCTGGATCAGCCAGGAGGGATAGTTGGTGGTTATGCAGCGCAGGTACTGATACTCATCCAGATAAAGCTGGACGGTGGCGTCGGTGTAAACGGCGCTGCTGTTGCCCGCCTGCTTGTCGAGGTGGAAAACGCTCAGCTGGAGACCTGCATTCTTGAATTCCGTGATGGTGCGGTTGCCCGTGCCCTTGTCGGGCGCGTCGGCGGCGCCCAGCTTGAAGTGCTCGCGGGTGTTGAGGTTGGCCCAGTCGGTATAGCCCCGGCTCTTGAAGGTAGAAGCCGAAATGCTGCCGTTCATCCAGCCGCAGGGTATGCCGGAGGCCTTGACGGCCGATGCTATGCGGCTCATCACTCCGTCGTAACCTGTGCAGATGAACTCGCAGAAGTTCTGGGCGTTCTTCTCCTGTATGATTTCGATGGCTCTTAGCGCCGCCTTGGCAGGATGCTCGTAGTCCATAGAGGGAGTGTCTATCATCTTGATATCCAGGATGAGCTTGGTCTTGCTGCCGGATTCCATCACTATGTCGATGTATTCCTCAAGGGTAGGAATCTTCTCGTAGTTGCTAAGGCGCTTGGCAGCAATTATTTCGGCGGCAGTATGCTCGAAGGGGTTCATTCCGTTTATCTGGTCATTGCCGTCGGCGTGCGCCACTATTACATTGTTGTCGGAAGTCCAGTAGATGTCGCACTCGCTGCCGTAGCAGCCAAGGCCCATCGCGTAGCGCAGCGCCGCCCTGGAATTGTCGGGATAGCCGCACTCGGTGGCGCCACCCCTGTGGGCGATGACCTTGTTGCCGGGATTGAGGGGCTTGGGAGCTTCTTCATCTATCGGTTCCGATTCGGGATCGGAATGAGGAGTAACCACCACCGAGATTAAACCGGTCGAAGACGGGCAGGCCCAGGCCGTCTTGTTGGAGGCGTTGGGATAGGTGACACCGTTTACCGTGGCGGCGTCGCATACTATAGCCTTGAAGTTGCAGGCGTTGACTCCCGCCACACCTCCGGCGACCGTTCCCGATACCTGGCCGTAATGCCGGTTGTCGGTGTTGAGAATGGCATTGGATATGATGCCGAACAGGCCTCCGGCGCCGCTGTAGCCGTCTTTTCCGGAAACCACGCTCACCGCTCCGTAATTGTGGTTCGACTTGACCGATGAGCCCTCGGAAGATCCGGCGTCAAATCCGAAGATTCCTCCGGCGTAGGCATACGGGGCGCTGGTGTGCTTGTTCTGCAAGGTCACCTGGCCCTTGTTGACATTGCCGATTATGGCGAACGCCGTATGGGGATCCCCGACTATTCCTCCTACGGCAACGCGCCCGGGAGTATCACGGCCCGTGGTGTTGACAACGACGTTCACGGAGCCCTCGTTGGTGCAGTCGGTAATCTCGCGGATGTCCGTGGTCCCCTCGGCAAAGCCGGCTATACCGCCCACCGATTGCCAGTTGGTTATGGCCCGCGATGAATTGTTGAGGCTCACGGCGCCCTTGTTGGTGCAGTTGCGTGCGGCGCTGGAATTGAGAGTACCCACTATGCCGCCGACGCGGTTGACCTGGGGTTTGTCGGCGCTGACCGGGCCCAGATTGGTGCAGGAGCTGATGATACAGCCGTGGTAGGTATGGGCGCAGATGCCCGCTATGGCTATGTACTGGGTGGTGGCGGAAGCGTTCGAATAGCTTACTGCGCCACTGTTGGAGCAGTCGCTCACATTGTAGTAATCGGTGTAGCCGCTCACTCCGCCCACTCTTATGATGAAGCTGTTTCCGCAGGCTGATACGGCTCCACTGTTGGAGCAGGTCTGTATGAATCCGAAAGTAGAGGAAGCACCTTTGGCGTATGCCACTATGCCGCCCACTGCTGTATCGGCCATTAGGGTTTGAGCCTGATGTTTGACTTCCCCGCCGTTGGTGCAGTTCTTGACGGTGGAGCCGCGTCCGTCATAGCCCACTACGCCGCCTATGGCCGACACGCCGGGATTGACGGTGGTCACGGGACCGTAGTTTGAGCAGTCCTCGATGGTGGAGCGCACATCGAAGAAGCCCAGCACGCCGCCCACAAGGCTTCCGTTGGTCGTGGCGTCTGACTGGCCGGCCTGACCTGTCGTTGCGGCATTGTTCCGCACTGCGCCATAGTTGGTGCAGCCCTTCAGGGTGCCGGTGCTGTTCCAGTTGCCCACGATTCCGCCCACGCGGCTTTTGCCCGTGTCGTCGGACGCCACTTCGACTGTGGCGAAGTTGGTGACATTGCTGACTGTACTGCTGCCGGACGCTTTGGCTATGGCTCCGGCGTAGTACCAGGTATAGTTATTGGCTGACTTGCTGTGCTTTATGATGCTCTGGCCGTCGTAGGTCTCGCCGTCAGAAGAGCCTATTATAAGGTCCTTTACCGATGCGCTGCCGGTGAGTTCTCTCAGGAATCCTGCGTAGGTGTTGGACGTGACGCTGATGTTGTACAGCTTGTGTCCGCGGCCATCGAAAGTGCCGGCGAAGTTCTTCGGCGTCCAGGGGTCCATCTCCATATCGATGTCGGCTCCGAGGATGGGAGCATCGGAAGCATCGGAAGCGTTGCGGGAGGCATTCCAGGTGAAGAGTTGCGCCTTGGTGTAGATGATATTGCTCCAGCTTGCGGCCGTGCTGATGTCGCCCACCGATTGGCAGCCGTTGCGGGTGAAGGTTTGGGCGCGGGTGGAGGTGCGGGTGCAGGAGAGGGCGTCGGTGCGGATGAGGGTTACCGAGAAGCTGCCTGCCGGGGTGCTGCCGGGAAGGATGGCGGCGTAGTAGTCGCCGGGGGCGAATGTGGCGGCGGAGGGCCGGAGTTCTACGCTGCCGGTGGTTTGGAGTGTTTGGGCGATGGTACCGTCGGAGTTGACCTTGGCAAGGCCGGCCAGGTTGGTTCCGCTGATTATTGCGGAGCAGATGTTATCAGTTGATATGCTGATTTTTATGAGCGAGACTACGTTGCGGAACTGAAGCGCCCCCTGCTGCGCCTTGGTTACGCAGACGAGGGCGTCCGGAGAGGCCGTGAGTCCTGCGGGGATGGTCTGCACCGAGGGGAGGTTGATGGTTATCTGGCTGCCTTCCAGCGCATTGCCGGCAGAGGCGGGACTTACTGCGTAAAGCTCGCTGGCGCCTTGGGCCACGGTGCCGGTAAAGCTTGCGGAGGTGCCGTGGTTGCCGCCTTCGGGGATGGTGAAGATATTTTTGGACGTGCCGTCAAAGACGGCGATCTGGTCGCTGTCTTCCCACTTGACCGAGGGGAAATCGAGGGTGGTTTTGGAGGTGCCGGATTCTGCTACGGCGGTGAGGAATATTGTTTCCTTGCCCTCCGCGGGGGCGGCGGGGGCCGTTTCCTGCACCGGCTCTGCGGTACAGGCGAACAAAAGTGGCGACAGGGCCGCCAAAAGCAGTAGCTTATGATGTTTCATCATCGTTTTCAGCCTTTAACTCACAAATATACACTTTTTCCCGTGAGGTCAGCCTTATATCGTGCATTTTCGTCGGAGGTGTCCCGTTGGCTGGCGGGGTCTCGGACGTTTAAGGCCGTTTTTGTCGGAGGTGTCCCGTCGGCTGGCGGGGTCACAGACGTTTAAGGCCGTTTTTGTCGGAGGTGTCCCGTCGGCTGGCGGGGTCACAGACGTTGAGGAGGCGGCGGTCTGCCTCTCCACCCTCGGGCCTATGGCCCTCGCCCTCCCACCGCTACGCGGCGGGCCCCTCCCTCTACAAGCGAGGGTGCTTACGGCTCCGAAACAGTACCGCCGCCTCCTAGCGAAAGAGGGTGACTAAGAGTCGAGAAACTGATAGTCACCCTCTGCTAGATATAGTCAGCCGCTACCTACTCGCTGCTGCTGTGGGCAACGTAGGTAGGAGTTATTGTTCCGGTGTTGGAAGGGCAGAGCCAAACACCCTCGTCACTAGCCGCGGCCTTGGTAACGCCGTTCACTGTCACTGCGTCGCAGATGGTAGCTGTTATAGCCTTGGTATTGACACCCGCCACTGCGCCGGCGTTAGTTCCGGACACTATGCAAAATACGCTTCCGGACATGTCGGATACATCGCAGTTGCCGATCAGTCCTCCAGCTGCAGAATAGCTGGCGCTGCCGGTATCGTTCTTGACCTCGCCATAGCTCTTGTTCCCGATTATAGTAGATACGCTCGTAGCTCCCTTATCCTGACCTATGATTCCGCCCACATAGCAGTACGGAGCACTGGTATTGGCATTGGTGCCGCTCACGGATCCACGGTTTACATTATTGGATATATTGAAGGAAGAAGCGGGCATTCCCAAGATACCGCCTGCGCAGCAACGGGCATTATTGGTGTTGACCGATATGGAAACGGCTCCTGTGTTTACGTTCCCGACTATATCTTTTTCATTTTCACCGCTACCTTCGGCAAATCCGATAATACCGCCTGCAGCCTGCCAGTTTGCCGCGCTGTTAGAGATGGTAACTGCCCCTTCATTCGTACATCCGGTGATGGAGCTGTTGTTCAGGGTTCCCACAATACCGCCAGCACGGTTTACTTGGGAACGGTTGGCGAAGACGGTACCGCTGTTGTAGCAGTCGCTTATAAGCTGGGTGGCATAGGCGTGGCCAATAACTCCGCCGAAAACTCCGAAAGAGCCTCCGGTTGCGGTGTTATCGTAAGTGACAGAAGCTTCGTTGCGGCAGCCGGAAACACTCTTGGCCTTTACTATGTAGGCGATTACGCCGCCAGCCTTCGGATAGGCGGATCCGCCACCGGCATTTTCCCATACTGCTGCAGATGCGTGGTTTACACATCCGGAAACCTCGGCATTGGCACCATCCACCTTACCGATAATACCGCCTACACTGTAATACGTATCATTATTACTATCAACCTGGGTCCTGATGTTCACATCCCTTGTCACGGTGCCGTAGTTATGACAATCTTTCACCGAAACTGCAGTGTCAGCTTTCAGGATGGGAAGGATGGCACCGATATAGTTGATATTTCTGTTTTTCGAGAATATAGCACCTCGGTTGGTGCACCCGTCGACGCAGGAGCCATCCAGCATAGACGTGCTCAGGTAGGCCACGATTCCGCTCACATAGGATGCGGCTGCGCTGCTTCCGTTCAGGGCAGCACCGTTATTGTTGGACATATCGCCGAAGTTCTCGCAGCCGCGGATTATCACCTTACCTGCACCGTTTAGATATCCCGCTATACCTGAAACGCTTGCGACCTGGGCGTTTTCCGTGCTGAATGATGCGTAGTTCTTGCAGTTTTCTATCGTCAGCTCAGTGTTGTTTGCTGCGGGAGAATTGCCAACGATACCTCCCATGAATGTGCGCTTGGTGGCACTGGCAGGATTGGAGACGATAACAGCGGTACTGCTATTGGTACAACCCGTTACGGTGCATCCCAGAAAAGCACGTCCGACTATTCCGCCAACTTTCATCTCTCCGTCGATAGATATTTCAATTTTACCGGAATTGGAACAGGATTTCACATTGGAATCGGTGGCGTCTCCTACTATTCCGGCAACGCACATTCCCCTGGCGCCTTCGCCGGAGATGCTGATATTACCATTGTTGGCGCAAGTATCGAAAGTACAACCGTAGTTGTCACAAGGAAGGATACCGGCAGTATATGTAACGAAGCTGTTTTTAATGGTAATATCACCATTATTGGTGACATTGGTGAAGCTTATATTTGCATCAGCCCAGCCTACGATACCGCCCGCAGCTCCAGCTGCTGCAGGAGCTGTTGCTTCTATGGTCACTTTGCCATTGTTCACACAATTCTTGATTGTTGCGTCGCCGGCGACTATGGCCACAAGGCCACCCACGCGGGTCTTGCTCTTGGACTCGGAGGCAACAGATACGGGAACGTATGAGGTTACTTTCTCAAGCACGGCGCCCTCGCTCAGGCGGGTTATCAGTCCGGCGTAACGCCACGCGCTTCCGTCGTCGTCGGGATTGTTCTGGATGATAAAGCTGCTGTCGGTACTGGTGCCGAAGGTCACATCCTTGACAGTACCTTTGACAGTATTGAAGAAGCAGGCGTTGGAGGTGCGGTTAACGTTCAGGTTAAAGAGTTTATGCCCCTGTCCGTCAAAGGTGCCGGTGAAGTCCTTGGGGACCCAGGGTTCGCCCTCCATATCGATGTCGGCGCCGATCTTGACGTCTTCGATATCAGCGGTGCTGCGGCTCGCGTTCCAGTTGAACAATTCGGCCATAGTGGTGATAATCACCGTCTTGGTGAAGCCGGTAAGAGGGCCGGCGTCAAGTCCCTTCGCACGCTCGAAGCGCACCTCGGAAGAAGCGGTCTTGGTAGCAGTGGCCGAAACTGTATTATAGTTAATCGAGAACGTTCCCGCAGGAGTAGTGCCAGGCGCTACTGCCACAAAATACCCGCCGGGAGCGAACATTCCGGAAGCGGGGTGAAGGACGATTTCGTCGGTCAGCGATGCGCCGGAAGCATTGATGGTGCCGTCGGCATTGATTGCTGCAGTTCCGGCGAGGCCCTTGCCCTTGATGACAATTTCCATAATGTCGGAGCCGGTCACGGTAAGTTTGAGCAATGCGCACACCTGCTTGAAGGCCATAGGCTGACCAGGCGCCGCATAACCAACAGCCACCAGGGCTTCGGGATCCACACAACCTCCGTCGGGAATGGTCTGGGATGCCGGAATCTCCACCTTTATGGCATCGGTGGCCGGGGCAGAGTAGGCCGCAGCGGGATACACCGCATACAACATAGGGGCGGCAGTATCGCAGCTGCCCTCAAACACGGCGCTTGCGCCCGAGTTGGACTTGATTGTAAAGGTGTTGGCGGAGCTGCCGTCGTAAACGGCAATCGCATCGGTGTCGGCCCAGACGAGATTAGTTTCCGCATTCATATCCAGGACCACTTTCGAAAGGTCCTCGGTGGTAGCGGTAATAGTCACAAGCCCTTCCTTGGAAGGGGCGATCTGCTGCTCTGCAATCTCTTTGTTGCAAGCAAGAAGAGCCAATGCAATGGCTGAAAGTGCAATAATCTTTTTCATGATCGTTCCTCCTTCTACCATTGAATGTCAGTGAATTCGTCGTCAAAGCCCTCCAGAGAGCCTTCACTCTCAGTGGGGCTTGCCGCTAACGCGAACAGATACCCGGCCTCCAGTTCGCAGGCTTCGGGCTGAATGTAGTGAATGCGCATATTGTGGTGATATTAATTTTATTATAATACACCACAAGAGCGAAAAACACCTAGTGAATTACTTGATTTTTGCGTTATAACGCGTGGCGACTTTGCCGTGGGAGATGTTGATGAGTTTCTTTCCTATCATCTTGCGGCGGATGGGGGCCACAAGGTCGGTGAACAGCACACCGTCGAGGTGAGAGAGCTCGTGCTGGATCATACGGGCGGCAAATTTGTCGAAGACCTCGGTATGTTCCTGGAAATCCTCGCCCCAGTAGCGCAGCTTTATGCTTTCGGGACGCCGCACGTTGCAGTACACGCCGGGCACGCTCAGGCAGCCCTCTTCGTACTCGCACTGAGCGGCGCTTTCTTCCAGTATCTGAGGATTGATGATGGTACGTTTGAAGCCTTTAAGGTAGGGATACACGTCCTGCATCACGTCGCCGTCCACTATTACCACGCGCAGGCTCACTCCTATCTGGGGTGCCGCAAGTCCGCAGCCCTCGGAGCGTAAAAGTGTATCTTTAAGGTCGACGATAAGCGCCGACAATTCTTCCTTCTTGGTCAGATCTGCCTCGGCGGCCTTCTGGCGAAGCACTTCCGAGCCGTACAGGTAAATAGGCTGGATCATTTTTTCTTGTCCAAATATGCTTGTAGTATAATGGCGGCGCTTATTTTGTCAACCGACATCTTATTGCGCCTGTCGCTCTTTTTCATTCCGCCCTCGATCATAGCCCTGTGGGCGAGCACCGAGGTAAAACGCTCGTCTTCAAGGGCCACCGGCACTCCCGGGAAAGACTTCTCCAAGAGCTTGAGGAAGGCGTCCACATCGGCGGCTGCCTCGGCGTGCGAGCCATCAAGGTTGAGGGGATAGCCCACAACAAACTTGGATATGGTCTGCCCGAGGGCGTATTTTTGAAGATAATCTATTATCTTTGCAGCAGGGACAGTTTCAAGCGGAGAGGCAAAGATACCCAGCGGGTCGCTCTGAGCGAGCCCCACCCGCGCCCTGCCATAGTCAATTCCGATTATCCTGTCCACGAAACGCAAAAGTACGAATAATATGGGTAAAAACAAACTCAACAAGGTATATCGCCTCACCGTCACCGAGGACTCCACCCATAGGGAGGTGCGCTCGCTGCGCTTTACCCGCCTGGGCGTGGTACTCACCGGAATCACCGCCTTCGTGGTGGTGCTGGGAAGTCTTTACGCCCTCATAGCCCTTACTCCCCTGCGCACCACCATACCCGGTTATCCCGATGCGCACTTCCGCCGCCAGGCGGTTGACAACGCCATCAAAATCGACTCCCTCGAGAGCGCGCTGACCCGCTGGAAACTCTACTCCGAGAACCTCTCGAGAGTCCTCTCCGGCGACACCACCATAAACATCGACAGCCTGCTTGTAAGCGAAAATGAGTAAACGCAGGATAGCAATTCTGGGCTCCACCGGCTCGATAGGCACCCAGACCCTCGACGTGGTACGGCAGCACCGCGACCTTTTCGAGGTGGAGATGATCTCTGCCGGCAGCAATGTGGAACTGCTTGCAGCCCAGGCGCTTGAGTTTGACGTAAACAACGTGGTCATTTGCAACGAGGCCCGCTATCCCAAGCTCTGCGAGCTGCTGAAAGACAGCGACTCCAAGGCCTGGACCGGAGTGAGCAGCCTGTGCTCGCTGGTGCGCTCTGAGAGCGTGGACATAGTAGTCGGGGCAATGGTGGGCTTCAGCGGCCTGCGTCCTACGCTCGAGGCTCTCAAGGCCGGCAAGATAGTGGCCCTCGCCAACAAAGAGACGCTGGTAGCCGCAGGCTCCCTGGTAATGCGCACGATGCGTGAGAACGGAGCCGTGATTCTCCCCGTCGATTCAGAACATTCCGCCATCTTCCAATGCCTGTTGGGAGCCCAGGGCAATACGATACACAAAATCCATCTCACAGCTTCCGGCGGCCCCTTCCGCACCTGGGAGCGCCAGCGCATAGAGGCGGCCACCGCAGCCGACGCCCTCAAGCATCCTAACTGGGATATGGGCGCCAAGGTGACCATCGATTCAGCCACCCTGATGAACAAGGGTTTCGAGCTGATAGAGGCACGCTGGCTCTTTGACGTAAAGCCCGGCGACATCAACGTGGTAGTGCATCCCGAATCGATTATCCACTCGATGGTGGAGTTTGAAGACGGAGCCGTGATAGCCCAGCTGGGCAGCCCGGATATGAGGGTGCCCATAGGCCTGGCGCTTTCATTCCCCGCAAGGTTGGACGTAGGTTGCAAGCGCCTGGACTTCGAGACTCTCGGCAGCCTGCATTTCGAGTCGCCCGACACGGACCGTTTCCCCAACCTCAGGCTGGCCTACGAGGCCATCGAACGCGGCGGCAATGCTCCCTGCGCCCTTAATGCAGCCAACGAGGTGGCGGTCGCAGCCTACCTCAAAGGGCTTATTGGATTCTACGACATCTCCAGAATCAACGAAAAATGTCTTCGCGGCTTGAATTTTGTAGCAGAACCGTCCATCGAAGATATATTCGAGACGAACGCCGAAGTCGCAAGGATAGCAAATGGTTGCATTAGTTAAGACCTTTCAGGTAATACTCGCCCTCTCACTGCTCATCATAGTTCACGAACTGGGGCATTTTATGTGGGCCCGGATTTTCGGAATCCGGGTTGAAAAGTTCTATCTTTTCTTCGACGCCGGCGGCAAGGCCCTGGCCCGCTGGCACTGGGGTGAAACCGAATTCGGCATAGGCTGGATACCCTTCGGCGGCTACTGCAAGATTGCCGGAATGGTGGACGAGTCGATGGACCTCGAGCAGCTCAAGCGGGAGCCCCAGAAATGGGAATTCCGCACCAAGCCTGCCTGGCAGCGGCTTTTGGTGATGGCCGGAGGAGTGCTGAACAACTTCATCTTCGCCATTTTGATGTACTGCCTCATTGCGGGCATCTGGGGCGAGGTGTTCATCAGCAACAAAGACGCTCAGATAGCTCCCAACGAGCTCGCCAGCGAGATGGGGTTCCGCCTCGGCGACCATATCATCGACTTCGACGGATACGAGCCCGAGAACTTCGGGATGCTGCAGGCCGACCTCGCCCGCCGCGACGTGCGCAACGCCAGGCTCCTGCGCGGATCGGACACTATCGACCTCTATATCGACCAGTCATATATCAGCAGGGTCCTCAGCAGCGAAGGAATGTTCGACCTGGCAGTACCCTTTGTGGTGGATTCGCTCAGCGCAGCATCGGGCAACGCCCTCTGCGGGCTCGAGTCGGGCGACCGGGTGATTGCTTTCAACGGACAGGAAGTTTCGTTCATTCAAGACGCGCGCGACGTTCTCGCCTCCTTTTCCGGCACTACGGTGGAGGCGCTCGCACTGCGCGGGACCGATACCCTTGCGGTGCCGGTGAATGTCGATACGCTCGGACGGATAGGCGTTTACCTGCAGCTGCCTCAGATTGAAAGGCGCTACTACAACGCCCTGGAGGCCGTTCCCGCGGGAGTGCGCCTCACCGGCGAGACCATTAGCGGATACGTCCGCGACCTGGGCCTCCTGGCCCGGCCGTCCACCGGTGCCTACAAGTCGGTGGGCAGCTTCATAGCCATAGGGCAGGTGTTCCCCGCCACCTGGGACTGGTACCGCTTCCTCAACATCCTGGCGCTGCTGTCCATTATGCTGGGCGTGATGAACCTGCTGCCCATCCCGGCCCTCGACGGCGGCCACATACTGTTTACCCTCTACGAAATGATAACCCGCCGCAAGCCAAGCGACCGCTTCCTGGTAATCACGCAGATCATAGGAATGATACTGCTGCTGGGCCTGATGATACTGGCGTTCGGGAATGACATTGCACGATTAATCCGTTAGTTATGAAAAAGATATTATTGCTGTTCGCCGCCTTTGCGGCCCTCGTTTCCTGCAAGAACACAAAGGCTCTACTGCCCAATGTGAGCGGAAAAGCAGGCGAGATTATTGTGGTCATCGACAAGGCCGACTGGGAAGGCAACCTGGGCACCAAGGTCCGTGAACTGCTAGCCTGCGACTGCCCTTACCTGGCGCAGCGTGAGCCTCTGTACTCCCTGGTGAACGTTCCGCCGGGAGGGTTCGGCGACCTCTTCAAGGTGCACCGCAATATATTGTATTTCAACATCAACCCCCAGGGCGACAGCGCCGCGGTGCGTTATCGCTCCGATGTATGGGCGTCGCCCCAGTGTATGGTGCAGGTCAACTCCCCCACCTCCGAAAAGGCAACCGAACTGCTGGAGCAGAACGGCAGCAAGATAGTGGGATTCATCGAGCAGGCCGAGAGAGACAGGGTCATCAGGAACTCCATACGTTACGAGGAAAGGGAAATCGCTCCCAAGGTGGCGGAAGTATTCGGAGGCTCCCCTCACTTCCCTATAGGATATAAGATCAAGAAGCTCACTTCCGACTTCGGATGGATAGCCGACGAGAAGCAATATACTATGCAGGGTATTCTCATCTACAAATACCCCGTAAGCAGCAACGATCTCACCCTCAACAAGATAATCGAAAAGCGCAACGCCACCCTCAAGGACAATGTGCCCGGAATGTTCGAGAATACCTGGATGACCACCGGCACCTTTATGCCGCCCAGCCTGGAGTTCATACGCTTCCGCGGACGCGACTTCGCCCAGGTGCGCGGCCTCTGGGAGGTGGAGAACGACTATATGGGCGGCCCCTTCGTGTCGCACTCGTTCTACTCGCCCGACGGCTCCCAGATAATATGCGCAGAGGCGTTCGTGTACGCTCCGAGGTACGACAAACGCCAGTATCTGCGCCAGGTAGAATCGATCCTGTTCTCCTGGGAGTGGGCTAAGGATTAATTCTCCGTATAGACTTCTACTATGGTGGTTCCGGAACGCAGTTTCCGGGCCAGAGAGCGCACGTGGGATGCTTTGATAGACGAGAGCACCGCCTGATAGTCATAGCCGTACTCCCGGCCGTATAGGGCCGTCTCCAGCAGCCTTCGCTGCTGAAGGCGCAGCGACTGCGAGACTTTCTTTTCCACCTCGCCGTGGCGTTTGACAAGATACTTGCCCGCAAGCTCCATTTCCCGGGCGTAAGGTCCCTTGCTGCACATCTCGTCCATAACCGCCTTGACGTCTCCCAGAAGCATAGTTTCCATCTCCGGACGGGTCTGGAAGTCCACCTCTCCCTGCCAGGGCAGGGCGGGATTGTCGGGAATGGAGGTACCGAAGCCGACGTGGTAGGTGCCGCCGCGCTGCTCGCGTATAATATCGGTATAGCGGGCCGACATTATGTAGTCCAGCAGCTGGTCGGTAACCAGGTTGCGGGTGGTAGCCTTGATATCCTTGACAAAGTGATAGTTGATGGTGGTCACGGGCTCCGACTGGGGCTCGTTCTGCTCGCGTATGAGGTTGTATCCCTTGAGCACCGGACGCGGGTAAGGCGTGCGTGACTTGACATAAGGGTAACTACCCTCCAGGCCGGCCGCGTACCGGCACACCAGCGCCTCTATCTCGGAGGGGTCAAGGTCGCTGGTAATGAACAACTTAAGCGAGCCGAAATCGGTAAAGAGGCGCTTGTACACGTCTTTTACAAGATCCATATTCACCGCCTGTACGGAAGCGGAATCGATGACCTGCTGCCAGGGATGGTCGCCGTTGACCTGCTTGAGGCACTTTTCTTCAAAAAGCAGGTGCTTGTTCTTCTGGCGCGAGAGGCTCTTGAGGGCATTCTCTTTGTACTGTTCCAGCATCTGCTCCGTGCCGAAATAGGGCTCGGTAAGAAGCAGGCAAGCCATTCGGAAAGCATCTTCCTGCCTGCCGGCGCCGGCGAGGAATTCGAGGCTCGCAGCCGTGTGGCCCGAAGATATCAGGGAATTGATACCGCCAAGCTCGGGATGGCCTTTGAAGTCGCTGCGCTCTATATTCCTGAAGCCCAGGCTGCGCTGCAGCCACGATGCGGCGATGCGCGAGGGCGTAACCTTATCTTCGGGATAGCTCCTGAAACCGGTGTCGAAGTGCCAGTGCATCACCAAATGGTCGTTGGTGGTCACGGCGGGCGCCCGGCGATAGTACACCTGCACGCCGTTCGACAGGGTCCATCGCTCGTAATCTTTGGCCTTGGAGCGCTTTACTATGCTGCCGGAGGGCAGGCTGAGGGCCATATCAACACCCTTGTATTCAAGGAATCCGGGATCAAGGTCTTCGGCATCCACCGCGGCTATCACCTCTTTCATCTGCTCCGCAGAAGGTGCTATCCCGGGTTCCTCCTCGGGATTGTAGCAGGTGGAATAGATAACCTCGCTATCCGAGAACATCATAGCCGGATATGGCTTGATGTCTTCGTAGCTGATTTGGGAGAGTATGCGCTTCTGTATGTCCTGAAGTTCCACGGGAGTCACCAGCGGATGATTATTCAGGAAGTGCTGGAGGGCAGAGCGAACCAGGTCTTCGCTCTTGATTTCCTCGCGGCTGACGGTACGGTCAAGCCTGGAGCGCTGAGCCGACGCGAGTTTGGCCACTTCGAATTCCGATGGGCTCATCCCGAAGCGGACCATACGGCTTATCTCCCTGTGGGTGAATTCCAGGCCCTTGGCCAGAAGGTTCTTGTTCTTGGGCGTGATGGTAAAGAGCGAGATGAAGAAATCGGGTTCATATTCGCTGGTCACCAGGACGGCGCTCCGCACGGGGGATGATTTCTCCTGCGCGGCCTTCTTGAGCCTGTCGGAAAGGGCGGAGGAAACAATCTGGCGGCAGAACCAGTCTTTGATGTAACTCTCGTCGATGCGCCCCTGAAGGTCGGGATACGGCTGTTTGTAGATTATCTTGAGGGCGTTGAAGCGAACGCGGTTGTCCGTCATATCCTCAAACAGCGGCTCCTGGAGCCTGGGCGGGAAATAGCTCTCCTTGGGGGCTGGATTCTGCACCTTGGGAATGTCGGAGAAAGCCTTGCGCACTTTGCCTTCCATATAATCGACATCAAAGTCGCCCACTATGATAATTGCCTGGAGGTCAGGGCGGTACCACTTGTGGTAGAAGTCCAGTATCTCCTCGCGCTTGAAACCGTTAATAACCTCCAGGGTGCCGATAACCGTACGCTCCGGCTGCTTGGAACCCTTGTAGATGAGGCTGTTCTGAAGCATCATCATACGGTAGCGCGGTTCGTCGCGCAGGCGCCATTCCTCGCTAATCACTCCCCTCTCGTCGTCGAGAGCCTGCTGCTCGCAGGAAATGTCGCAAGACCAGTCGTGAAGGATCAGCAGCACCGAATCGACGAAAGATTCGCGCACCAGAGGCACTGCGGATATATTGTACACCGTCTCGTGCTTGGAAGTATAAGCGTTTACGTTGTACCCGAAGCGCACGCCGTCCTTGGCAAGGAACTCCAAAATGCCCTTGCCGGGAAAGTGCTTGGTGCCGCTGAATGCCATATGCTCCAGGAAATGGGCAAGGCCGTTCTGGTTGTCTTCTTCCTGCAGGGCTCCCACGTGATGGGCGATATAGAATTCCGCACATCCGGGAGGGTTCTCATTGTGATAGAGATAGTAGGTCATTCCGTTGTCCAGGCGCCCCACCCTGAACTCGGGGTCCGGGGCAATGGGCTGGGCAAGCGCCGCCGCTGACAGCACAACGGCGGAAAGAAGGCACACAAGTCGCTTCATAAGTAGTTTAGAAATTGCATCCGAGAGTTATCAGCGCCACATTGCGAATCCTGCCGCCCAGATACTGCGGTTCCGAGAGAAGGCTGCTGAAACTGTCGGAGAGCTTGATGTACGGAGCTATATGCTCCGAGATTACGTAGGTATATGCGAATTCCAATCCTGCCCCCGCCGTGGGTGCGGTGTCAAACTCGAACTGGCGGTTGAGGTAAGTGTCGAAACTGATAAGGTTGGAGCCCGATGTGGTGGCGTAGGAGCCGTCCTGCCTGGGGTCGCCGAATCCCATACGGAAAAGTGCTGTGAGGCCGAGAGAGAAAACCGACTTGCCCGTGAAAAAATTCTTCCGGGCAAAGGCGTCGGCCGACACCGTAAAGAGGTTGGCGTTACGATAGTAGGGGTACAGCACTACGTTCTTCAGGCTTGCGCTTCCGTGAACGTCGGCCCCGGCCGAGAATGCCGGCAGGAAGCCGCCCGTATCTTTAAAGTATGCATAACCGAGGTCGAGCGAAGCTTGCTGGCTGTCGAGGATACGGTTGGAGCTGGTGTACTCCACGCGGGTATTCTGCCCCACCGGGGTTACGTACTTGAAGACGTTCTCGTTGTTGCCCAGAAGTTCATAGAAGGCATCTGCGCTTATGCGGTGGATATTCTCCCCCTGACGCGATAGGAACTTGCCGTGATATGCTGCACGGATCCCGGAGAATTCAAAGAAAGTGGCCGTGCTGGACGACTTCTTGCCCCAGTATCCGCTGCGGTACAGCGCTTCAAGCTCGTTGCTGAACTTGCCGGCGGCAAGCTGCAGCGACAGGCCGTAGAAATCGTTCTTCATAGGCCTGTAATTGGATACCGACAGATAGCTCAGGTCGCCCTGCAGTTCAGAGAGGGTACCATAGAAAGCGCCTTTGTCGGTGTAGGTGAAATATTGCTTGTCGGTGGTTCCGTAAATACCGCCTCTCACCTGCTCGAGCGTGCTGCGGTAAACTGCCGCAAGGCCAAGGAGCAAGCGCTCCGAAGGCCTGAAGCTTGCTCCCGCCTTGACGGTCATATCCATCCAGATGCTGCTGAAGCGGGGATCTTTGATCTTGGTCTGGTCGGAAGACACATAATCGATGCTGCAACCCGCCGCCCAGCTGTCGCTGAATTTGTATGAGAAGGCTCCCATCAGGGAGTAGGTTTCTTTGTTCCGGCGCCCCACGGTGGCATCGGTGCTTTCGAGGAAGTTGACGGGATTGAACGCCGGATCCATAAGGATCTGCGCTCCCATCCCGTCGCCCGAGAAATAAGACCAGCCCAACTTGCCGTGGAAACTGATGCGGTCGGAAATGCTGATGTACGACTCCGTCACGGCGCCACCCTTATAGCTGTCGGGCGATTCCGACAAACTGCACAGAGCCCCGTTATCTTTACGGAATTCCAGTTCCGCCATCGAAATATGCCCTTGGAAAGCGGCTAAAGCGGCAGGATTGGACAAGAAAAACACAGGGTCGGTGCCGGTACGGAAACGAAAATCACGGCACTCCTCCGCCTCCTGGCCGTATGCCTGAAGGGCAATGGCCAGGAAGCAGATTGATGCCAGTATGTTACGGAGTCTCATTAATTATTATTTCTTCAGTGATGCAAACTTTCTCTGGTGGAAGTCCTTACCGGAGTCGTTGGTCTGGAGATAGATAATATGCGCGCCGGCAGCAATGGATGCCTCGGCGTCGATGCCCGAAGGGTCGGTGCTGCCGTCTACATCCTGGGTACCCAGGGCATAGTTGTACACCAGTTTACCTGCATTCTCGGACAGGGCTTCGGTAGCTTCCTTATCGACATTGCGGTAAGCAGAGTAACCCAGCTGGTAGGTAAGTTTCAAGTATCCGGTATTGATGTCGGAAGAGAAACGATAATTGCTAGCATCCAGTTTAGCTGCTCCGAAAACTTCCAGCGCTCCTATTACGTTTGCCTTGGGGAATTTAACGGCCCAGTTGATATTGCCTGTACCGGCAGTCTCGTCAAATGCTTCGGTATTGGTGCAGAGAGCCTTGAGCGAAGCTGCGTCCATCTTGCCGATGAACAGGGCGGGAGCGTTATTGGAAAACGGCCAGGCAGTACCCGCATTAATCTGGTAACCCGACAGATAATGGCTGGCAGGAATAACGTCGGCGGCAACGTACTTGGACATTGTATAACCGGGGATGTCGACATTGGACATCCAGTAGTACTCGGCATTTGCAAGATTGACGGATGCGCTCACGGTAGCAGTGTGGTCAATGGCGCCGAAAAATGCAATCACGATCTGCGAGTATGCGGGGATGGTAAGGGGATTTTTGAAATAATAGACAGCACCGCCGGCCGGAAGCCAGTTATCGTTGGCGTAAATGAGATTGTCGCCGGAATAATACTTATTGGAACCGTTTGCATTGTAAGGATTAAGCATACCTATCACCAGCTCGGAGGCATCGGCATCAAACTCAGAATTGTTGTATATGATTACATACTTATCGTTCTGATAAGCAGAGGAAGCATCGTCCTTCATACAACCGCCGCTATACAATTCCTTGATAATCAGTTGCTGAGACTCTATTTTCTGAAGCTCCAGCTTGAAAGGAGCCTCTACCGGACCGGCAGCCACGGTAATGGCTGTATTGGAGCCGTTGTACACTACTTTCTTGCCGCCCTCAACGTTTTTGAAGGTCGCCGATGCAGTATAACTGCCGGGGTTTACGGAAAATTTGGCAATACCGGCAGCATCGGTGATGGCCTCGAAAGTGGCAGTACCGGCAGCATCGGCAAGTGACACGGTTACGCCGCTCTGGGCGAGCACCTCATTGTCCGAGAAGAGTTGGACGGAAATCTCGACCGGAAGAACCTTGGTTTGCTGGCAAGCGAAAGCCAGCAGGGCAGCAGCAAAGGCTGCGAAGATTTTGATTAAGCTTTTCATTTTTTGTGATATTAATAATTATTAAAATTTCAAACGCAGGGTGAGTCCGTAATAGAACGACGGGATATATTGCGAAACGGAGCTGTAGGTATTGGTCTTGGTGCTCCATACCTGCCCCATATTGTTGAAGAAGTTATTGGCGTAGAACGACAGCGATGCAAGGTCACCGATTTCTTTGGTCACGCTGAAATTGGCGCTGAAATAAGGCGAGATGTAGTCCTTGCTGAACTGATAGAGATAGTTGGTGGTGACCACCAGCCTGGAAAGGTCGGAGTACATTTCGGGGTCGTTTTCCTTGGCCCACTTCAGCTTTTCCAGGAACGGCTGGGGCTCGGGATTGTCCCACGACACATAATAGTCGGGGAAGAGCGTAGCGTAAGACTCACCGTCATATATCGAGGGAGCTCCGTCGATGTTCAGGAACTCGGCGCGGCTGGGAATGGAGTAAGAACGTATGCCGTCGGGGCGGTCGCTCAGGCTCCTGGAATACTTGAGCAGGCTCGACTCCAACTTCATCGAAATAATCATCCTCACCTTGGGGATGCGGGTGATGATGGTGAGGTTGTTATTGACGGTCCGGCTCTCCTTGCCGTTTGCATTACCGTCTCCGCCGTAGTAGTAGCCTATATACTTGAACGGCTGGCCGTCGGCGCCTGTGGAGGTGGTGGGTCCGTATGCCTCCATATTGCTTAAGTAGGATAGGTAAGAATAGAAGTTACCGTCAAGCCGGATAGTGGTATTCAGGGGTTTGATTTCCTTGAACTCTACCACCCACTCGAGTCCGTACCGGTGGACCGGGCTCAACTGGTTATCTTCGAAAGTCTTGCTGATAAACTGCCTGCGGGTGGTATGGGCGGCCTCCAGGGGCGACAGGGTTCCGGTCTTGTCGTTCACGGTCACCACACCGGTCGAAGGATTCAGGATATAGATTCTGTCCCCGGCGGGGATGGGCAGGCCCTGCACGTCGGCGGTGGAAGTGAAGGTGTAGCTGAAGCGCTCGTAGTCGGTCTGGAGCAGGTACGAGTCGATAGTCTTGTTGTAGAAGGCCACCAGCGAAATCTTGTTGCCGGCAATGTCGGTATCGATTCCGAATTCTGCTTGATGGTTCTTCTGCCAGCGCAGAGCTCCGTTGTATTCGATGGTGCGGGGCTGCACGTAATAGGCCCTGTACACTACGTTGTCGGCCGAAGCCGTGGATGTGAACACGTTGATGTCCATATAAGTGGGCACCGGATAGAGGATGGAGAACGACGGCTGCTTGACGGCCACGCCCCAGCTGCCCCTGAAAGAAAGGGCGCGCAAGGTCTTGCGCCTGCGGGCCGACTCGTCCAGCACCGACCATTTGGCATTGAAGCGGGGCGAGAAGCTCGTCGTGAGCCCGTAAGCCGACCCCTTGATGTAAGTGTTGTCGTTACGTATGCCGGCGATGACGTTCAACCTGCCCTTGCCGACGGGAACCATCAGGTTGTCTTCTATGTAGGCGGCGAAGTTGTGCATCGCCGGATTGTCGCAGTAACGATATTCGCGGTACGAGGGTGCCTGGGCCTGGTTTTCGTTGTAGAGGCCCACGCCGAAGTTCTGGTCGAAATTCCAGTCTCCACCCACTTTGAGTTTGTTGTTGACAGCCCCGAAATTACGGGCCCAGTTGGCCTTGAGGGTGACTTTGGAGGTGAGCGGGCGGTCGTCTATCGCCGAAACGTTGTACCAGGTGCCGGCGGGTATCATTACTGCCAGATTGGCGGCGCCCTCCTTGAAAGGCTCTGACATAAGATACCCCTGCTCGCGTGAATGCAGCGCCACCTGGGTGACGCTCTCGTGGTAGTTTTTGTTTTCGCGAGTGAGCTTGTCGGAGTACACGGTGGAGGCGCTGAGTTCCAGGTTGGTTATCCAGGGAAGGCTGAGCAGCCAGCTGGCGGTAAAGTTGGCCCTGAGGCTGTTGTCCCTCTGGCGGAGGAATGTCTCGAGGAACTTGTCGGGGTCGGAGGAGTTGTCCAGGCCGCCAAGGTTGCCGGTGACGCCCAGCGAGAAGCGCAGGGGCTTTGAGGCAAAGACTCCGGAAGAAAGCAGATTGCTGTAAGTCAGCGACATTTGCCTGCGCTGGTACGAAGTGTAGGGCGACATAGGCTCCGATATGGAGCGGGTATATTCAAGGCTGGTGTTGAGTACGCCCATAGGGGCGCCGGACTTGGACACGCCCAGGCCGAAACCCTTGCCCACGGAGAGCTGCTTGGTGCGGGGGCTGGTGGACATAGTCACCGACCAGGGGGTCTTACCCTTTTTGGTGTTGATCTTTACCACGCCGGAGCCCATATCTCCGTATTCGACGGAAGGAACGCCGGTGATTACCTCCACCGACTCCACGTTGGCAGAGGCTATGTTGTTGGTTGTTACGCCTTTGATGTCGGAATAAGAGGCATTGTTGGAAAGCCTCACGCCGTCAACCTCAACCGCCGTCCCGAACGACGAGTTGCCGTTCTCGCCGGAGGCGGCGCGGATGTCGAATCGTTTTTCAGAGGTGAGGGTGTTGGACTGAGTAGCTCCGCCCGGCAGCAGGCTGGAAATGTCGGAGACGTTCATCATCTGAACGTGCTCGAGGGCGGTCTTGTCGATGGTGCGGGATGTGGTTGCCGAGTTGCTGTTCTCTTTTGCGGTAACGACTGCCTCTTCGAGTGCCAGGTTGTCCTGAGCGAGTTTGATCTTGAGGCCGGTAATGCTTTTGGATATGGTAATCTCCATCTCTTCAGTCACATAGCCAAGGCAGGAGGTGCTGATTACGGTCTTTCCTGGATGGATGTTGGCTATGGTAAAGCGGCCTTTCTCGTCGGCCACGGCCCATTGCTCCGAGGCCTGGAGAACAATAGTGGCGAACTCTACCGGCTCGCCGCTGTTTTTATCGGTAACCACACCGCTGATGGAAAGCGACTGGGCGCTTAGCACATATGGAAACAGCACAGCTAAAAACAGTGGCAACAATCTCTTATATCCGCGCATATTTAAGCAATTTGCCCAAAGGTACGAAATAAATGCCATAAGTGCACTCCTGGAGGGGATAAATCACCATTAAATCCGAAAAATGTTTGCACACAAAAAAAAGATTCGTATCTTTGCAATCTCCAACACGGTGCGATTAGTTCAGTTGGTAGAGCACCAGATTGTGGTTCTGGGTGTCGTGGGTTCGAGCCCCACATCGCACCCCCAAAATTTAAGCAGGCCCTGAAAGCCTGCTTAAATTTTTGAGGTGCTGCGCACTACCACGCTACCCCACCCCCAAACCCCCGCCCCCGGGGCGGTGGCTTACTCGCCGGAGGCGTCAAGGTAGTCGGTATAAAGTATGCCGTCGAGGTGATCGCACTCGTGCTGGAATATGACAGCGGTGAAGCCCTGAATGCGCTCGGTGGTGTCTTGGTATGAGTGCAAGGAGGTGTAGGTGATGTCGATGTCCCGCGAGCGGAGCACCTCTCCCCTGCGCCCCGGAACGCTCAGGCAGCCTTCTCTTCCCAGCTCGCCGGCGCCACGCCTGTCACTTACGCGGATATTGGGATAAACCTCGAAAGGCTCCCCTTCTTTGTCGAAACGCTGCACAGCAACCACCCGGCGGAGCAATCCGACCTGCGGCCCGGCTATACCCACGCCGTCCTGCTCGGGAGATGTTACCGTAGCCACCATTCGCCCGGCAAGAGCGGAATATTGCGGCGACTTGAGCGCAGAAACGCTCAAATCGGCGCTGGGAGTACGCAGAAGCAGGGAGTCGGCGGGATCGTCAACCGTGAACACGCGCATCACTCCGTCGGAAGCGGAACCAATCAGGCTAATTTCTTCCTCCGTCCAAGCGGAGGGCGAGCAAGATGCCAGAGCCAGGCAAGCCGTGGCAAGAATAACAGTCTTTTTCATTTCGAATCTATTAAGCGACGGAGTCCGCGGGCAATCCTCTCCAATCCATCTTCGAGCAAGGCCGGCGGGCAGGCCAGGTTAATGCGGATGAACCCCTCGGTGCCATACATCAATCCGTTATTGATGCGCACTTTCTCCACCTCCATAAGGCTCTTCTCGATTTCAACCGAAGGAATACCGATAGCCCGGCAATCGAGCCAGGCTAGGTAAGTGCCCTCGAGCGAATACAAACCAAGCTCCGGCAGGCGCTCTGCAACCACATCGCGCAGACGGTAATAATTGGCTGCTATCTGGGCATTGAGGCCCTCCAGCCACTCGTAGCCCTCGGGCGTATAAGCGGCCTGCAAAGCCAGTACGCCGAAGGGATTCACATCACATATCTCATTGACGTTCACGGCCTTGACCAGGCACTCGCGGAGAGCGGGATTCTTGCAGATGATGTTGGAAATCTGAAGCCCGGCTATATTGAACGCCTTGCTTGGAGAATTGAGGGTGACGCAGGCGTCTTCGAACTCTGGGCAGATGGAGGCAAAGGGCACGAACTCCACCCCGGGCATAGTAAACTCACAATGGATTTCGTCGCTCACGGGCACCACTCCGTGCTTGAGGCAGATACGGCCCACGCGCTCCAGCTCCTCACGCGTCCACACACGTCCGGCAGGATTGTGGGGGGAGCAGATGAGCATAAGCATAGTATGCGGATCGGACGCGGCCCGCTCGAGAGCGTCGAAGTCGATTTCGTACCGGGGCACGCCGCCCTGAGGTACCGTGATGAGGGGTACATCCTGAACATTGCAGCGCCAGTTACGCACCGACGAGAAGAAGCAGTTGTACACCGGACTCATTATGAGCACATTGTCGCCGGGCTCGGTGAAAGCACTCACGCAGGCCGACAACGCGGGCACTATACCCGGACAATAGATTATCCAGGATGGATCGGGCCGCCAGCCGTGATGAAGGCCGAACCAGTTGCATACCGATTCGTAGTAGCTCTGCGGAACTGCAGTATAGCCGAATGCGCCGTGAGCCGCCCTTTCCTGAACGGCCCGTTGTACACAGGGGGCGGTTTCAAAATCCATATCAGCCACCCACATTGGGAGCACGCCTTCGGGTACCATATCCCACTTGACGCAGTTGGTGCCGCGGCGGTCGATAATCTTGTCGAAGCTCATAAGCTTGTCGGTAGATAAATCTTATCGGGTTAATATCTTGCAGTCGGCGGGAGCCTTGATGTTCTCGTCCAGTATCACGGAGCCGTACGAGTCGGCCGTGATGACCCCGCTGCGGGGGTTCTTAACCGACGTTACGGAGCCGCGTATATCTGCCCGGACATCGGAGTATTCGAAGGCCAGGTCGGCATCGGATTCGAGGACACAGTTCTCGAGAACCAGGTCGGTGGCATAGCATAGCGGCTGGGTGCCTCCGATGCGGCAATTCACGAGCCTCAGCCCCTTGGAATACCAGCCCAGGTATTCGCCGATGATAACCGAATCGAACACCGTTACGTTCTCGGTCTCCCAGAAAGCATCTTTGGTATAAAGAACGGAGTTACGAATCTCCACATTCTTTGTGTACTGGAAAGAATAGTTGCCCAGAAGCTTGAGGGAATTGACGTGCAGGTCGGAAGAGTGCATAAACAGGTAGTCTCCCTTTTCGACCTCCACATCTTCGAGGGTCACGCCGCGGCAACTCCACAAGGTTTCGGCGGCGTTGGGGATGCGGACGCGGCGCAGGGTCAGGTCTTCCATCTCGCGGAACATCTTGGGAGCTTCCACCAAAGTGTCCTCCATAAGAAGTCCCCTGCTGTACCAGAGAGCCGCCCGTGCGCCCTCGGTGAACAGGCAGTTGCGCACCGTAAAGCGCTCGCAGCACCAGAAGGGATACTTTCCTTCGAAGCGGCACCCGTCGGCCTCTATATCGGCTGTCTCCTTGAGGGCGGACTCACCTGCGTGGATGGTCACGCCTTCCAGACGCAGCCCGCGACGGCAGTAGAGGGGACGTTCTCCGCCGAATTCTTTATTTACTATCAGTTCCATCGGTGGGTTTTGACTTGTCTTTGTAGAGGAAACGCTTGATTTTAAGCGTAGCGGTTTTGGCAAACGGCTTCTTCTCGACCTCCACTTCCTTGATGCGGCTGCTGCGGTTGACGTGCGAGTTGACAAACTCCAGGATGTCGGCCTTGCGGCGCTCCAGATCGGCGATGAACCGGTCTTGGTTTTCGTAGTTCCAGTCGAGCACATTGTCGTCGAAATGTACCAGGGCCACCAGGTGCCCGTCCCGCTCTACGACAAGCGACTCATTGATACCGCTGATGTTGTTGATGACGTTCTCTATCTCCTCGGGGTATATGTTCTCACCCGAAGGTCCCAGGATCACGCTGCCCAGGCGGCCCTTGATGTAGTAGCGCTTCTTTTTATCCACGCTGGCAAGGTCTCCGGTGCGGAACCATCCGTCGGGCGAAAGCACCTGCTGGGTACGTTCGAAATCTTTGTAGTAGCCCATCATCACATTGTCGCCCTTGACCACAATCTCGCCCTCGCCGGTGATAGGGTTGGGGTTGTCGAGGCGGATCTGCACGCCGGCGGCGGCAATGCCGGTGCTGCCCAGGTGCGTACCCTTGGGGTTGGCATTGCAGATCAGAGGGGCGGTCTCGGTGAGGCCGTAGCCGATGGCATAAGGGAACTTGGCCTTGCCGAGGAACGCCTCCACCTCCGGATCGAGCTTGGCGCCTCCGATGCCGAAGAAATGTATCCTTCCGCCGAAGGTCTTCTTGAGGCGCATACCCACCAGCAGGCACAGCAGGCCGTGACTGGTCTTGTCGAGCCAGCTCAGGAAGGGGCTCTTCTGGATGGTGGGGACGATGCTGGACTTGTAGATCTTTTCGATGACCAGGGGCACCGACAGCATCATCGTGGGCCTCAGCTGCTTGAATGCGGGAAGCAGAATCGAGGGGGTGGGCGGTTTGTTGAGATAGCACACCATTGCGCCCACGGAGAAGGGATACAGCATTCCCATGCTCATCTCGTAAGTATGGGCGAGCGGCAGTATGGACAGGAAAACGTCTCTGCGATATGCCGGAGCGGCCACCCACGATGCGTAGATATTGGCACAGAAGTTCTTGTGAGTGAGCATCACGCCCTTGGCGGCGCCGGTGGTGCCGGAAGTGTAGATGATGCAGGCCAGGTCGTCGGCGGAGGGAATGGACGGATGTCCGTCGCAGGTGTAAGCGGTGCCGTTGACCCTGAGGATGCTCAGGTCGTCGGTCGCAATCACGAGGTGCATACCCGCAAGCAGATCCTCGGGCACCTTGGAATAGAGCCGGCGCGATACATACAACGCCTTGCTCTCGGAATGCACCAGAATGTTGGTTATCTCATTCTGGGTGAGCTCGGTAAGCATAGGGACCGCGATGCGGCCGGACGCCGTAACCGCAAAGAAGGCCACGGGCCAGTTGGGCATATTCTGCGACAAGATGGCTACTTTGTCGCCTGCGTTGATGCCGAAATTGGACAGCAGCCGGGACTGGCGGCGGCAGATATCGCTGAATGACGAATATGTATAGGAGGAGTCACCCTCGAGTGAACGAAAGGCTGTACGTTTAGCATATTTCACTGTTGTGTAGTTGAATACATCAGCCAGTGAATCGAAGTCGTGTTTCATCAGTGAGTTATGTATTTGTCCGGGTGTTTACCCGTCAGGTGCATTTGTTCATACAGCTCCTGGATGCGTTTCATATCGGCGCGGGGGTCGTCGGTAAGCTCTACCCTCTGCCCTCGTCCGATACGCTTGGTACCCCAGTCGAAGTAGCCCATATACACCGGAACATTGGCAGTACGTGCAATGTAATGGAAACCGGTTTTCCAGTTCTTGACGGGTTTGCGAGTACCCTCGGGGGCAATGGCCAGATGGAAACGCCCGGGGGCCTCCATCTGCTCGATAACGCTGCGGAGCATATTGGTGGGACTGCTGCGGTCGACCGGAATTCCTCCCATAGCCTTAAGGATCCAGCCTAGCGGGGGGAAGAAAAACTCTTTCTTGACCATACACCTGGCCTTCTCGCCGCGGGAGCGATAGTAGAGGTATGATACCAGGAAATCCCAGATACTAGTGTGAGGGACACCCAGAAGTATGCATTTATCTTCAGGAACGGGGCCTTCCACTATAGTCCAGCCCATAACTTTGCAAAGTACAAAGTCGCAGAATTTTTCCCAACCGGTCATTGTTGCTAAGTTATAAATAACTTGCAAATATAACAATTTAAATGGAAAGAAGGAATTTGGGAATCAGGCTGGAACTGCGGAAAACAGGCCGCGAGCAGGATTCCGTTCCCATTTCTGGGCGCAGGGGCGAGGAAGGGACCTGGATGCTCGCCCATATACCCAGGGAACGCAGGTTCCTGACGAATACCCTTTCAAAATCATCCTCGGCTATTTTGCGTGAAAAGTCGAGGTTAAGTGTACCGCCGTAGCTGACGCAGGCGCAGGAGCCGGAGCGGCGGCGCGTGCGGCCGAGGATGAAATGAATGTCCCTCACTTTCTCCCTCATAGATTCGGGGAGCTCGATATTGCCCATATTGGAGAAGGTGTAAGTTGCATACTTGTCACCTTTGAGATGGTTGATGATGTTGATGATGGGCTTTTTGAGGAACAAAGGGACGCAGCGTATGGCCAGATTGTCTTCGAGGGCTACATTGGCAGCAATCCGGCGGGTCAGCTGCGAGGGCTGGGTGTAAAGGCGTTTCTGGTACTTGACTCCCTTGACGGCTTCTTCGAGGTTGTAGTCGCCGTTGGTGACGTCGAGTCCAAGATAAACGTAAGAAGAATAGTTGCGCAGGGTCTTGCTGCGGAAGATGGGACGGAGGTTTACAGGAACTTCCATCCTCAGGTGGGAGCTTTTGCGCTTTGAAGGATCGTTGCGACGTACCTCTTGCAGGGAGAAAAGCATCAGGGCGGATATGAGTTCGGTGATGGTGCAGTCCATCTCGCGGGCCTTCTCGGAAAGATCGCTTACGCTTACCGAAACCCCGAGGGAATTCAGCACGTCGGGACCTTCTTCGGTGCCCTTGATGTGGTATGCCTTCTTCTCGCTGTCAAGCGATCCTTTGGTACCGGAGAAACGGTCAAAGCCATCTTCCATCTCCTCCTCGCAGGGCGCCTCGGAAGGATTGAAAACCCATTTGCCATATTCAATACTGATTCCCTCGGAGAGCCTGAGGTACTCGGCCGTGACGCTCAGAAGGAAGGTCATAGCGCCGGTGCCGTCGGTGAGGGCGTGAAAGACATCCAGGTCGATACGCTCTCCGCAGCAGGACAGCTTGAACATATAGCCGCCGTTCTTCTTGATGCTGAAAGGCTTGAGCGATGAATAGGAGCTTACCTGGGGGTCGTTCTCGAGCTTTTGGAGGAACCACCAGAAAAGTCCGTTTTTCACGCTGTAGCGAAAGCTGGGGAAGCGGGGCATCGTGTTTTTGAGGGCCGCGGAGAGTATCTCCCGGTCAACCTTGGAGTCGAGAGTGACCGACATACGGTAAACGACCGCATATTTATGAGTCTTGCAGGAGGGATATATGATGGCCGAATTCTCGAGCCGTGTGCATTCGGGCAGTGTCATACTTACTTGTATTTCTGTTTGGCAATGCAAAAGTACTCACGCCTCGCGAGAGGGGGAAGAAAGTGCCACCAGAGACTTGTTTTTGTGATAAAACCTAGTTAATTGTGACAAAACACCCCAAAAATTGTGACGAAAAAAGAATTGTATTATCTTTGTCACAGCTAAAATTGTGACGAAATGAGTTATTATCCCAAATCTCTCGTGCGGTTTTTCCCGATTTATGTGTTCGCGCTCGCCATTCCCGTGTTCTTTTTGATAAGCGTCCTGCTCTACGAGCCCAAGGGACTCTGCGAGCTGATGCGGGCCGGAGAAGGACTCTCCGGGATGGGCAATGTATATTCTTTCAACATCATCATCACCTTCACCATCCTGCTCGCCGCTATGTCGCTCTGCCGGGTACTGCTCTGGCTGCTGCGCAAGGCGCTTGCCATAGATGTGTACAAGTATTGCTTATGGTGTATGGGCGAGATTGTGTTTTGCGGGGCCTTTGTCTCGCTCTACCTTGTACTGATGGCAAGGGGCGAAGGAGGTTGGTTCGGCTGGCTGGGCCGCAGCATCGTATCGATAGGATCCATATCCATTTTCCCCTACCTGATCCTGACGCTTTTCCTGTACGCAAAGGAAAAGACGGCCGCCCGTGATTCCAAAGCCGACGCACGGCTCAAGTTCTACGACAACCGGCACCAGCTCAAATTCATAACCGAAGCATCTTCGGTGCTTTACATCGAGTCCAACGAGAATTACATAATCGTGCACTACCTGGAGAACGCCATCGAGAAGCGTTTCCAGATACGCACGTCGATGAAGAACATCGAGCCGCTGTGCGAGCAGGCCGGGTTTGCCCGCGCTCACCGCTGCTATATTGTCAACCCGCTGCACGTCAAGAGTATACGTAAGGGAGTAGGCGGGCTCAACTTTGCCGATCTGGGCACGGGCGAGGAAGGAATTCCCATCTCCAAGAAGTACTACGACAGCATCGCCGCAATGCTTTAGTTTGATAATTACTTATTATTTCGTAGATTTGTGAACTTTTAACGCTAAAACATTATAGTTTAGAATGAAAAAACTTATCATCACAGCAATTGCATTTCTTGCAAGCTGCGCTACCCTCTCCCTCTCTGCACAAGAGAAAGAAAAGGAAATGAAGACCGGATGGAGCTTCGGCGTCCTCCCTACCGCCACGTTCTCTGCCGATAACGGCTTCCAGGCAGGCGCCTTCGGAGACGTTTACTACTACGGAGACGGAAGCACCTATCCCGATCCTCTCCACAAGATAAGCTGGGAGGCTTCCTATTTCATAAAGAGCCACCGTATGCGTCTGTACCTGGCATACGACTCCAAATACCTCATCCCCGGTATGCGTATCAACGCATCCATAACGTATATGAACGACCCTCTGTACAGTTTCTGGGGATTCAACGGACCTGCCTCATTCGACTCCGGCACTCCACAGAGTTTCACCTCCGTAGACTATGCGCTCTGGGGTAACAGAGCCCTGACTCCCAACATCAATTACTTCGGTATGAGCCGTCAGATGCTCAGGGGACTGGCAAATGTCCAGGGACGTATAACCAGCAATCTCAACTGGGCTGCCGGCCTCAACTTCTGGAAGTGGAACCTTGGCGATATGAGGGACAACAGCGAGGTCAAATACGACAGCGACATTACCCTGTACAACTATTACAAGAGCCTCGGAGCCATCAAGGCCGACGAAGCTAACGGCGGTATGGCCCTCGAGCTTAATGCAGGTCTGGTTTTCGACACACGCGACATCGAAGCGGCTCCCAACAGAGGAATCTGGGCCGAGGCTTACCTCAACGGAAACGTACTCGACCACCGCTACCTGAAAGCCTGTGTATATTTCCGTCACTACATCGACATCCCCATCCACATTCCCGCAGGCGACCCTGTGTTTGCATACCGCCTTGCCTGGCAGCAGACCATTGCCGGAGAGACCCCCTTCTATATGATTCAGAACAATCCTCTGCTCGTCCAGCGCAATATGATCTCCGAGGGCTTCGGTTCTTCCAACACCATCCGCGGTCTGCGCGAGAACAGGATCCTGGCAGAAGGTATGGCCTGGGCAAATACGGAACTGCGTGTAAAGCTTGTTAACTTCAAGCTCTTGAACCAGTACTTCTACGTTGCAGTCAACCCGTTCTTCGACGCCGGAATAATAACCAAAGCCTATCGTGACGATATTCTTACATCCGTCGCTCACGACGCCAGGCTCAATGGCATCACCGGATACAACGGCTCGGATATAGTTTACGACCCGTCCAGGATCAAAGATATCATTTACAGCGCCGGTATAGGCCTTAAGCTCGCGATGAACCAGAACTTCATTATCTCCGCAGAGCTTGCCAAGTGCTTCACTCCCGGTCTTGACGCCGGTCTGTGGATCGGTATCGGTATCAACTATCAGTTCTAAACCGATAGCCAGAACATAAAAAGAGTCACGGCCGCAGGGTCGTGACTCTTTTTGTATCAGCTTATACTACAAGGTCTTGGCCTTGGCCAGGAAGTCGCGGACGCGCTGCGTATATTCCTGCGGGGCCTTGGCGTAAGAATTGGCGTGCACTGCTCCGGGAACGACCCAGAGCTCTTTGTAACCGTTCACCTTGGCATCGTAGTTCTCGTACACGTTGTCCGTGGGCACGAAGTCGTCGGCGTCGCCGTGGATGAACAGCATAGGCTTCTCGCACTTGGCGAGCTGATTAACCGAAGATGCCTCCCAGAAGCCCCAGCCATACTTTTTCTTGGTAACAAGGCTTGCGCTCTGGAGCACATCGGCCGGGATGAACTTGAAGCTCTGCTTGCGGTTGTTGTTGAACTGGGTGATGACGGAAGAATAGCCGCAATCCTCAATGAATGCACGCACATAGTCGGGCAGTTCGTCTCCGCTGGTCATCATAACGGTAGCACCTCCCATCGATACGCCGTGCAGCACCATAAAATCGTCGTTGAAAATATTGTGCGCCACCTCTATCCACTTCTCCACGTCAAAGCGGTCGTACCATCCCATCTGGATGTGGTCGCCCTCGGAATAGCCGTGATACTGGAGATCGGGGAACAGGACGTTGTAGTTCAACTCGTCGCAGTACATACGTACCAGATACAGGAATACCAAGTGGTTGTCGCCGTAGCCGTGAATCACGATGGCGGTTCCCTGTGAATTGTCAGGATCTTTGGCGGGGACATAGCAGGCGTGGATCTTGAAGTCGCGATAACCTACTATGGTGGTGTCTTTGATGATGTCCTGATCCTTGAGGGCATCGTACCAGGCAATGCTTCCGGGAGACAGGGAGTCGGCCTTATGGCGGGTACGCTCAATGTCGGCGAGGCCGTGGGGTTCGGGAGTGAGGGCAAAGCGGGACATAAACTTTCCGGCCAGGCACCCGCTTACCGTAAACGCCGCCAAAGCTATGACGGCCAATTTGAGGATTCGAGTCATAATCAGTGTGTTATCAATTATTTAGAATATGAATAATAATGAACAGGTATTATTTCGTATAACGAGGCTCCCACTTTGGAGCCCGCATAAAATGCCACATAATATCGCCCGGCGGGCGGGCAGTTGAGCACTTGCACCGGATTAAGGGTAAAGTCGTATTTCTGGCGTATCAGCCGCGCAATCATCTGCGGATTGTCGGTGACTTGCTTGACGGCGAAATTTTTGGGCACGAACAAATCCTGCCCGTCGAGACATCCCTCACGGAGTTCCTTTACCACGGCCCTCAGGCCGAAAGAAGTCCAGGTAACGTCGGAACCGGTAATCACCAGACGTGTCCCTACCACCCTCGCGCTATAGCCGAAAGCTCCCGCAAAGTCCTTGGCCACCTCCGCACATTCAGGGCGCCCGCACTCCCCTATGAGTATCTCATAATCAGTGGGTTCGGCGCTGTCGAGCACCAGAGGGACCTTGACCCCGCAACGGTCGGAGAGGAAGGCGGCAAAGCCCTCGGCGTTGGTTTTGGCCGAGGCATATACTATCCTGAATGCCGACTCTCCTCCGCTGGTAACTATGAGGCCGTCATCCGTCACCACCGGGGGTCCCACGGGCTCCTCGGCGTGGTTACAGGCGGCAAAGACCACACAGGCTGCAAGGAAGGCTCTGAGATATCGCATAGTTTATTGCAGTTTGGTATATGCTACCTTGCCCACAAGCGTGGTGGGAAGCGAATCCCGTACTTCGATTATATAGGGCATTGCATATTTGGCGATATGCTTACGGCAATGGGCCATAATGCTTTCGATGGTCTCGGGCGTGTTGGCCCAGCCGTCGGAAAGCACCACGAATGCCTTGACCTTTTGCATTTTGTAAGGATCGGGAACGCCTATAACACAACTGCGGCGCACGGCCGGGTGCCCCTCAAGGATATTTTCCAGCTGCGAGGGGTACACGTTGTATCCGCTGGTGACTATCATCCGCTTGATACGCTGGCGGAAATAGATGAAGCCCTCGGAATCCATAACTCCCAGGTCGCCAGTATGGAGCCACACGTGGCCGTCGGAATGCTTGCGCAGCGTCTCGGCGTTCTCTTCCTCGTGGTTGATGTAACCAAGCATCATCGAAGGGCCGGTGAGGCATATTTCACCCTCCTCGTCGAACGGGACCTCCTCGCAGGTGCCGGGTTTGCAGATCTTGAAATAAGTATCGGGATAAGGGATGCCTATGCTGCCCTCCTTCTCCTTATCGTGCGGAGTAAGGCAGCAGGCGGTAACACATTCGGTGGTGCCGTAGCCCTCGCGCACACGTACGGAGGCATTGTGATCGGCAAGGAAGGCGTCGAATTTCTTTTTGAGCTCGATGCTCAGCGAATCGCCCCCGGAGAAGACTCCCTTCAGGCACGACAGGTCGGCTCCCTTAAGGTATTCGTTGCGCGAGATGGCCTCAAACAAGGTAGGCACGCCCGCTATGAAGTTGGGGCGGGTCTTCTTGATAAGATTGGCGTAGCTCTTGACGTTGAAGCGGGGAACCAGGATGGCCGTGCCGCCCGAAAACAGTATAGTGTGTATGCATACTCCCAGACCGAAGCCGTGGAATACCGGCATTGCGGCGAGCATACGGGAGTGATGCACCTCCTCCTGGGCCATTTCGGCCGTCTGGCAGGCCAGTGCGTTGAAATTAAGGTCGGAGAGCATTATGCCCTTGGTGACTCCGGTAGTACCGCCCGAGAAGAGCACCACCGCCTCGGAGAGAAAGTCTTTTTTATACTGATACTCCCCCTTATAGTTCTCGCCCATCTGCATCAGGCTCTTCCAGCTGAGCACCGACTCGCCTTCGACCAGTTTGGGGAATTTGCGCTCGGCAAAGGTCTTCTGGAGGAACGAAAGAGGGAAAGGCAGTTCCTCAGATACGCGGGCGATAATCAGCTTGCCGATATGGCGGTGGGCGTCAACTTCGAGGAACTTGGCGTAAAACTGGTCAAGGGTCACGGCAACGTCGCAGGATGCCTCGTTAAGGTAGAATACCAGTTCGCCCACTGCCGAAAGAGGGTGCACCATCGAGGGCACAGCCCCTATCAGATTGAGGCCGTAAAGGCAGTAGATGGCCTGCGGCACATTGGGCAGGCACACCAGCACCCGCTGTCCGGGACGCACGCCGAGAGCATAGAAAGCCTTGGCTGCCAAATGGATGTTGGCGGCAAGGGTGCTATACGGGATCTTGCGGCCCATAAAGCTCAGGGCGGTGAAATCGGAGTCGGCTTTTGCGGTGTCAAGTACCGCTTCGGCCATAGTTTTGGGAGGATAATCCAGATTGGGTTTTACGGCGCCATAGCTCTCAAGCCACGGGGCGGGTATGTTGGAATAGTCGAATTTCATATTGTCAGTCTATGTCAATGGGAGTCGCGGCGGGCTCGTCAAGAAGTTCAGGGTGAGCGAACATATGCCTCAGAAGCTTAAGGGTCTTGGCAAAATAGTATCCGTCCGCTATGCGCTCGTCGATGGTCATTCCGAGCTTGATGGTGTTGCGCATCTCGTAGGTGCCGTCTTCGTTGAAGAAGGGGCGGAGTTTCTTCTCGCTTATGACTACGAAGAACGAATTGGTGCCCCAGTCGAACAAGTGATGGTAGTCGGCATTCATCTTGATGCTGCCCAGATTGGTCACGAAGATGCTCGAATAGCTGGGATCGTCCTTGGCCAGGCCCTTGGGATACCAGCCGTGATACTCGAGCCAGTTGAGCACCTTGGCCAACAAACGGAAAATGGGCCTGGGCAGCTTCTGGACCACGTTCAGGGTGTTGGTTATACCCTCGGTCTTGTCTTCCACCCTTACTTTCTGGACGTAGCCGCGCACGTAGTCGTGAACCTGGTCCACGGGCGAAGGTCCCTCGCGGTCGAGCTCGAACTTGGCCTCAGCCTCTTCAGCTCCGTCGTTGAACTGGCGCTTGACCACAAAGGCAATCTGTATCTTCTTGCGCTCGTAGTAGCGGTGGCCGGCGATGAAATAATTCATCTTGGGCCTGAGCAGCACCGCCTTGGCGAGCGCCGCCGTTATGAAATGGAACCAGGTATATTTAAAATCGGGATTGTCGGCATTCTTTTTGGCGAGGAACTTATCAACTTCGGTAAGGTCGACTACCTCGCTCATCACGGCCTCGTTTTTGGTACGCGGTCCGAACATATAAGGCATCATCACGTGAAGCGAATCCAGGCCGGACAGGTACCAGCCGTCGTAACGGTCGCGACGATGCTTCTTTCGCGGTTCTGTGGTTTGCATAGGTTTAGCGTTTTAATATAGACTGCAAATTTAATAAAAACCTTGGAAATACTATCGGCTGCCACCTCCGAAGCCCCCTCCGGAGAACCCGCCTCCGCCGCCGAAGGACGAATGACCGCCGAAGCCGCCCGAACTGCCCGAACTGCCCGAGCCGGACGAAGCCTCGTGACTGAGCTTTGCCGAATAAGCGCTGCGGTATGCCCTGGAGGTCATTGTGCTCCAGTTATTCAGCACGGTGCTCATAGTAGTGGCGTCGAGCCCGTACTGCTTGCTGAAGTCGTTGAACTCGGTAGGATAAAGCTTTGCAAAGGCCTTGGCCACCTTATCGGCTATGCCGAAGAACTGGGCGAACTCGAGATACTGCCCCCACAGGCCCACCTCGGGCACTTCCCTCTCGGAGGATATGGTAAAATCGTTAAGGAAGTTTTTGAACTGCAGCAGTTTGGCACTTTCGGCCAGCTTGTCGCCCTTGAAGAAATTGTACTTGGATTTGCCCTCGCTGACCACCGAATCGGGCCAGCCGGCAAGCGACTTGTAGTGCTTTTTGGCCCAAGAGTCGAACTCGCCCTTTTCGAGTATCTGATTAGACCCGCAAGCCTCGAAAGCCTTCTTGTAAAGGCTCTTTTCGCATCCGCTGTTAAAGTCGGGCTCCTCGGCCTGGAACTGCAGGTCGTAGTGACCGTCCGTGGCAGGTACAGGCGTTACATATCCTTGACGTATCCACCTGAGGAAGAATGCGCCTATGGCCCTTTCGGGATGGCCGTTCTTGAAGGTCAGGCGTGTTCCTTCCTTGAACAGATAAGCGGCAATAGGGATGCTGCCGTCGAAAGGAGCCTCTCTCGACCAGCCCTTGACGCTGGAGGCTCCAAAGAACTTGGGCGACCACATCTTGCCTGAGGCTTTGAGCACCAGGTCTCTGATGCGAAGTACAAAAAAGACCACGACGGAGCCCAGCGATACCAGAACTACGAGGAAGCCGAAGAACAAATCGATGAGAGTGTCCATACTGATACCCTTCAGGAAGCCGCCCTTCTTTTCGTAGCTGCTGCCCTTGAAGGCCTCCTTCTGCATTTTCTCAAAGCTCATATTCCTCTCGTTGTACGCTTCGAAGACTCCTTTGTCAAAGCGCATCATCGCTATGAGCTTGCCGTTGGACGGCATAGGCCTGTCGGTCTCGAAGAATATGGTTCCGTCGTCACGAAGAACGGATTCGCCCTCGCAACCGAAGAACCAGAAACGGGTGGAATCGCTCGTGAAAGGCTCGCCCGACAGGCGCTGGAAGGTTATGGATGCGTGCCGGGGCGGCGCCACCAGCCCTGGATTGACGAACATAAAGTTGAATGCATCGTAGTCATCCAACGACTGCACCAGCCCGAGAACCACAAAGCCGGCTGTCCATTTGTGGGGGCCGTAAGAGCCCTGGCCCCAGCAAAGTTCCACGCCGTCCTTGCCCTTGTCGATGATGCCGCTCCTGAAGGCCTTCTCCTCAAGGCTGCGCTTGGTGTTCCAGCTGCGTCCCTCGTCTTCGAACTCCCGCCCATCCTCGCTCACTGTAAGCCCGCGGACGGAACTTCCGTTAAGGTTGGAGATGGGGATGTACCATTCGGTACCGCTTACAACGTTCACGTCCCACTGCTGCTTGACGTAAGCATCGCCCTTGTCGTCGATATACACATTAATATCGATGGAGTTTATCGACTGGGCTGACAAGAACTGCGAAAGGAGCAGGAAGAAGATGAATAATAACGACTTACGCATATCTGTTTCAGTTTTTTACAACGCATCTTACCCTCAGGGCGCGGCTGAATTCCGCAGCGCTCAAAGGACTGTCAAGGCTGACCGTACGGCTCTCGCCGGGCAGCAGGTCGAAATAATTATCCGAGAAATTGCGGGCGGTGCAAGTGCCCGGGAGAGCCTTGCCGGAGCTGTCGGATGCGAGCATTCCGCCGCTTACGTTAAGAAATACGCCCTTTGCAAACACATCAGAGACCACGCTCACATCAAAGCCGCCGGGCCTCTCCTTAACGCTCCACCTAAGTGAAGCAGCGGGAAGGCGGGCCTCCTTGACAGAGCTAAGGAGGAGATGGTTCCTATAAACTTTCCCCTGTGAATCAACGAATTCCATCAGCACGAACAAGTCTGTAGCCGCCTTGGGGAGGGCCTCGGGCGCCAGGCTCCAAATGCACTCCGAGCCGTTGGGAGCGAGTCTGACCTTGATGCTCTCACTCCTGTAAACCGTGCCCTGGAAGTCTTCAAGCTTCACGGTAAGCGTGCCGCTAAGTTTTTGGAGCCGGTCGGATACCAGCCATACCTCGAGCCGTCCGTCTTTTACTACCGCCGAGGGCAGAACATCCCTGAACGCCTCGCGCATATAGTAGTGCAGGGGTTTCCAGGTGCCGTACCAGTCGCGGCTCGACCAAGACGCCACCGGCCAGCAGTCGTTGATCTGCCATACCAGGCTTCCCCAGCACAGGGGCTTGTCCCTGCGGTGCGACTCTATGGCCCGGCGTATGATATCGCCCTGGGCTATCTGGCTGAGATATATGCTCTCGCTGAAGCTGGAGGGCGTGGTGTATTCGTCGGCAAGTTTGTTCATTATGCGCTGGTTCGCAACGCTTCCTCCCCTCTGGTGGAACATTATCACTTCGCTCCCCGCATCGAGCCCGCAGCTGTCGGGAGCGAACTGGGCGAGGGTTTCGATACCCGCGAACGACTGGAAGCCGTACTCACTGTAGAAGCGGCTGTGATGCTCCTCGAATGTGGTACTGGGTATGCGCTGCGCCCAGGGGGTCCAATAATGGAAGTCGGCTTTCAGAGGGTCCATATTCCGCCCGTCCTCGGGGCTCCAGGGCGATGTGGGAGTGTAACTTACGCCCGGGCAGAGGCTGTCCACCACGGCGGGAAGATCGTGATAGTACTGATGCCGGTACTGGGCCACGGCCACCTCGTCAAACGGCCTTCCGGTCTGCACTCCCCAGCCGTACCACATCTCGCTGCACTCGTTGTTGCCGCACCACAGGGCTATGCAGGGGTGATTCCGCAGGCGGCGCACATTGTCGGCGGCCTCGGCGATAACGCTGCGGCGGAACTCTCCCTCGTAGGGATAGATGCTGCAGCTGAACATAAAGTCCTGCCAGATAAGCACTCCCGCCTCGTCGCAGAGGGAGTAGAAACAATCGTCTTCGTAAACTCCGCCTCCCCACACGCGAAGCATATTCATACCGGCCTCGGCCGCATCGCCCACTACCCTCTCGTACTCGCTGCGCCCTACGCGGGGAAGGAAAATATCGTTGGGAATATAGTTGGCGCCTTTCATAAACACCGGCACCCCGTTGAGAAGGAAGCGGAAACTGCACCCCTGGGCGTCGCTGCTGCGCTCGAGCTCTATGCTGCGTATGCCCACCCTGTCGGTACGGGAGTCCAGCACGGAGCCGCCGTCAAGCACCCTGGCGGTGAAATTATACAGATATGGCTCTCCCAGCTCTCGGGTCCACCACAACCTCGGCCTGGCTATGGTAACAGGCACGCTGATGCGGTTGGATCCCCGCTTGAGGGAGGTTTTTAGCTGCTGCGGCTTAAGCCCGTCGGCGCTGATGATTACCGATGCGGCAGCTATTTCAGCATCGGAGAGAATGTCCAGCTGCACCTCGAGCTGCGCCTTCTTCGCGCTGACACTCTTCTGGCGGTAGTAAACATCTTCTATGCGGGCAGCGCTCCAGCCCTCGAGGCGCACCGGGCGCCAAATGCCGGAAGTAACGATACGCGGCCCCCAGTCCCAGCCGTAATGATAGCCGGCCTTGCGCGCAAAAATGCTGATTTTCCTGTCCAGGAGCCCGCCGTTAAAGCTCTGGTCGTTACCCGGGTCGTAATGCTCGGGGTAGGCCTCCCACTTGGGCATATCTACCTTGACGGGCGAGTGGAACAGCACTTCAAGCACATTGCCGCTGGGTTTGAGCAAGCCCTCCACGCCCACTCGCCAGCGGCGGAACATATTGTCCGCACTGAGCACTTTGACTCCGTTCAGGCTCACGTCGGCATAGGTATCCAGGCCGTCGAGGCACAAATCAACGTGGCTGCACTCCAACAGCGAAGCATCCACATCGAAGAAGCGCCTGTACAGCCAGTCTTCTTTATCGACCCACTGCACGGCACGCTCGCCGAAGCCCACATAGGGATCTTCGATGACACCGGCCGCTAACAGGTCGGTATGTACCGTGCCGGGCACTGTTGCAGGATAGAAATTGAACCCCCGCACCTGACGCATTTCCCAATGCCCGTCCAGCGACTGCACGGCGGGAGAGGCGGCTGCGCCCACAAAGTACAGCGCCGCTAAGCACGTGAGCAGCAGGTGCTTCATTGGCCGAAGCTCATTACGGCGTCAACGGCTTCTTCCTGGCTGTCGGTGATGGTAAGCAGCAAATCTTTATAACGGCCGTTGGCCAGAAGGGCTTCGAGCAGAGGATAGACGGGAACCTCGCGGCTGAAGAAATCCACCCCCAGGAACACCATAGGGCTCGACAGTCCCACGGTCTTATAGTGATTCTGAGCGGCGTCCTGGAAGATTTCCTGAAGGGTGCCGGCCGAACCGGGAGTATAGATTATGCCTCCCTTTGCAATCGTCAGGAGGATATCTTCGCGCATACTGTTCTGGAAATATTTGGCTATGTCGGTGGCAAAAGGCGTGGCGGGTTCGTGCCCGTAGAACCAAGTGGGAATGCCCAGGCTGCGGAAACGGTTCTGCGGGAAACGCGCCCGCACTTCGAAGGCCGTACGCAGCCAGCCCGGATCGCGGAAGGTGGGAGCAACCTGCAAGATGGAGAGGGCCTCATCGAATTCTTCGGCGGTGCGGCCGGCCATCCAGGCTCCCAGATGGGTGGCCTCCATAGCGCCGGGGCCTCCTCCGGAAGCCATCAGCTTGCCTCTTTCGGTCAGGGTTTTGCTGATGAGGGCCACCTTGCGGTATTCAGCGTCGGTACGTTTGATTACGTGGCCGCCCATTATGGCCACCACCTGCCTCTCGCCGTAACGGCTCAGGAAGTCGCCCATCGCATCTTCGATGGCCCTGTCGTGAAGGGTGCGGCCCAGGGTCTCCCGTATCTCGTTGCACTGCTTTCCCTTGTCGATGTAGTCGTTGTACACGCGGGTGTCGAAGCAGGTGGCGAAGCTGTCTTCGTGCTCGGGATCGTAACCCTCGTAAAGCTCCGACGCTGTGTAAAGCTTGCCTCTGAAAGTGCTGTAGGCAAGCCCCAGGCGCGGAAACACCAGGCAGGTGCTGCCGATCTGGCCTTCCATATCGGCGGGAATGTCGCAGCCGAAGAAGAAGCAGTCGCAGAAACGGTGGCCTGCGGCAATGTACTGCGGCACCTGGCTGAAGTCGATGTACTGAAAGACGTAGTGGGAAATGAATCCCGACTCATCGGGACCTGGCAGGGTGGAGATGCTCTCTACCTCCCTATACGAATGGGACGACATAGGCTAAATGGTTTGCAATTATGCAAATATACAAAAAATCGCTGTTATTGGCAATGGTCCTGGGCAAAGGCCGCCATACGCTCCTCCAGAAGCGGGAACTGCCCGCCCTCTATGCGGCTTGAACACACTCTCACCCCGTGCCGGCTGCTCCCCATCTTGTCGAGGCTCACGGTGCTGACCCCATAGGCAATGAGTTCATCCACAAGGGTGGCGCTGTCCATCCCGGGATAGCTGAGAGTAAAGAAGAACCCGTCCGCTATGGGGCCGCGCCCGTCGCTCTCGTAACTTATACTGAAGCCGTTGCGCAGGAAAATAGCCTTCATCCGGGCCGCCCGGGTGCCATAGCCGGAGATTTCTTCCACAAAATTGAGCTTCCCCTCACAGCTGCTGTTCATCATAGCGGCAAGGCCCCACTGCGTACTGGCGGTACAGCCCGAGGTGAGCATATCAAGTATTCCGCCGGTAATGGTGAGTCCGAATATGCCCGTACCCCCGTAGCGGGCGGCAAGGGCGGGAAAAACCCGATTGTACAGGCCCTCTCCCACGCAAAGCACGCCTATGCGCTGACCGGCGTAAGAGAATATCTTGGATGCCGACAGCAGCATCATATAGTTGTCAGTGTAGCGCGCCACAGTGGGAGGATACGGCTCGTGGTAAGGGGTGCCGAAGCCTCCGCGGGTATCCATACAAAAGTATGCAAGATCTTCAATTACAATGGTATCGCTCTCTCCTGCCACACGCGCAACGGCTGCCACTTCATCTTCCGACAGGCACATCCAGGAGGGGTTGTTGGGATTGGAATACACAACTGCGGCATACTCTCCGCCCGAGAGTTCACGGCGGAGCCCGTCTTCAAACCCCTCAGCCCTCAAGTCGGCCGCCTCCACCCCTTTCCAGGGCAGTCCAAGGATGGCGAACTGCTGTTTGTTGGCCGAGAAACTGGGTTCGAGCACCAGAATCTTGCTGCGCCCCGGACGGCACTGTCCGGCAGCCGCAAAGGCGCCGAAGGCCCCGAGCATTGAGCCTGTGGTGGGGATATGATACTTGGGAGCCAAATCGATGTTAAGGAAAGCCTTCACAAAGCGGGACGAGGCCTCCTTGAGCACAGGCAGACCGTCGGTGGGGGGATATTTTGACCCCACGCCTGCATTGAGCGCGTCTATCTCGGCCTGGGCCCCTACCCTGTTGGGCGAGAACCCCGGAGAGCCGAGTTCCATATGTATGACGGGAATTCCCGTGGTGGATTCAAGATATGCGGACAATTTGGCATTGTCCATTATGGTCGCCTGGCCCGGGCGGATAACGTTGCACTGACGGCACGCCTCATCCATTAGCTCTTTGCTGAATACTCTCATCTCATTAGTTTTGAACAAATTTAGCAATAATTAGTTAATCTCCATCAGCTTTTTCTCGAACTCGTCGTTTCCGCAAAGTGCCGCGTTGCGGAGCTTTACCCGGTAGTTATAAACCGTGGAGGGCGATTTCTTGAGGAAACTGGCAATCTTGGACGACTCGCTCACTCCCAGACGTATGAGCGCAAATATCCTCAGCTCGTTGTTCAGGCGACCTTCTTTGAGATGCTGTCCGATACGGGCGTCTTCGCGCAGGAGGGAGTTGATCTGGTTTACAAAATCGGGAAAGGCGGACAGGAAGGTCCTGTCAAACTCCTCGTAGAGCAAAGCCCGTTCGTTGTCGATGAAATCGTCCGACTTGAGGGCCTGCACAATGTCGTTTATGTCACGCGACTTTGCCGTCACCCTCAGACTTGAGCGGTACCTTTCAAGGCTGCTAACTTGCGAAGAAAACTGCGACAGATAGCGCCCCAGGCAGATATCCTTAATCTGATTGGCCTCCTTAAGCCGGCTCACGCTGTCTTCGAGGCTGGAATTCATAGTGCGTATCTGGCGGTGGTATTTGCGCAGGATAAGCAGTATCAAAACTGCCGCCGTCACCAGAAACAGAAGGATCAATACCGACGCCTGGAGCACCGCGAGGCTTTTCTTTTCGATGGAATCATATTCATTGGTAATCTCCGGAAGGATGGGAGCTATCTCGCTCAGACACAGGGTTTCATCACTCTCGGTGGCCTCCTTGTATGCAAGAGTGATGTAGGAATAGGCCTTGGCAACCTGCTTCTTTCCCATCATCAAGCGGGCCGTATTGACCAGCGCCCGGGGCGACTTGGCAGGTATCAGCATATGGTAGCGGGCGCTGGAGGCAAAGTATTCGAGAGCCTTGTCGGTCTGGCCCTCAGCCTCGTAAGTCTTTGCTATCCAATAATGAAGGGAGGCAAGATCGTCAACCGACGCATCAGAGGTGGAAAGATAGTCCTCGATCATTCTGCGCGCCTCCTCGGTCATCCCGTTCTCTATCATTATACCGGCGTTCACGGTATAGTACTCTTTGGTATCGCTCCGCACGGCATCACGCGAAAGGGCCTGGTACTTGTGCTCCATAGCGTGATAGCTGTCTTTAAGCACCTTGTCTTTGGTAGTCAAGGCAAGTCCGTGATAAATGGAGTGGAGGGTCTGGTAGTATTCGGCCGACGAGCCGGAAGAGAAAGCAGTGAGCGTATCGGCCATCTGAACTTCCAGAAGGGCATCCCTGTACAGGCCCGAAATAAGATAGCGGCGCGCAAGGCTCAGTTTGGCGTCATTAATATAAGCACGGTTCCCGCACACGGCGGCAAGAGTATCTTTAAGGTGGGCGTAGGCAAAGGCCGAATCGAGATTATACCTTAGGTAGTCTGCAAGGAGAGCATCGCACACAAGGAACTTCTCTTCTGGGTCCGACGCCGAGGAGAGCCTCGCCCGAAGCTCTATCAAACGCGACTCTTCTTGAAGGGCAATCTCATCGATTCGGGCTATGGTACGGTCCAACTCGGCTATTTCGCGCTGCCATCCGGCCAGATTATCGGGCGCCTTGGCGCAAGCGGCCACAAGGCACAGGGCAAATATCAAAAGAGGCGTAAAGCGAGCTTTCATCGTATCATCTTTTACCCTGCAAAGATAAAAAAGTTCGCAACAATAAAAAATCTTTCATCTACTAATAATAATTGCAACCCTTGCCTTCAAATTATTAGTTTTAAAGAATTTAAGCATTCACAAATCCCACTACACATCTACTATTTTGCCCCTTATTATTTTACACGCACGCGAGAATTCATATTTTTGGGTCCTATAACTATAATCATTTCTTAAACCATGCAACACAAAAAACTGTTCATTGTACTAGCCACTCTGCTGGGTATGGCGGTTTCTTTTGGCGCTTACGGCCAGAAGATGACGGTGCGTGGTACCGTGACCGACTCGGAAGGCCCCGTAATCGGGGCAGTCGTGAGTTCCTCGGGTGCCAATGCAGTCACCGACCTGGATGGTGCGTTCAGCATAAACGTACCCTCCGACGCCACCCTCGAGATTTCGGCTTTAGGGTACAAAACTCTTTACGTACCGGTGAACGGCCAGGCCCAACTCTCACTCAGGTTGGAAGAAGACAGCTTTATGCTCGGGGAGGCCGTAGCCGTCGGTTATGGTACTCAGAAGAAGGAGAACCTGACCGGTGCCGTTTCCGTCATCAAATCCGAAGCCCTTCAAGACCGCGCCGCGCTGGATGTGGGCCATATGCTTCAGGGTACCGTCCCGGGGCTTAACGTCACCTCAGGATCGGGTCGTCCCGGCCAGCCCGTCAACCTGAACATCCGCGGTTGGAACTCCATCAACGGCGGTTCCCCTCTGGTCTTGATAGACGGTGTGGAGGGTGATATCCAATATGTGAATCCTGCCGACGTGGACAATATTTCCGTCATCAAGGATGCCGCGGCGGCTGCAATCTATGGAGCCAAAGGTTCCGCCGGCGTGGTGCTCGTCACCACCAAGAGCGGTACCAAAGAAAAAGACGGACGCGCCAAGATTTCGTACAGCGGCCGTTTCGGCGTTACTGCACCTACCACCAGCACGGACTTCGAATCACGCGGTTACGACCACGTGTACACCACCAACCTGTTCTGGTCACGTTACAGCCCCGGCACAATGTACGCCAACTACTCCGACACCGATATGCAGGAGCTATGGGCCCGCCGTAACGACGTGGTGGAAAACCCCGAGCGTCCGTGGGTCGTGGTCAGCAACGTGGATGGCAAGGATGTCTATAACTATTACGCCAACACCGACTGGTACCACGTGCTTTACAACGACATCAAGCCCACCACCAGCCATATGATCACGATGAGCGGCGCCACCAACGCCGTCAAGTATCTGGTATCCGGAGGTTACACCTACGAGCAGGGTATGTTCAAAGACAATCCCGACAATTACAAGAGGGTGAACCTGCGCGCCAAGATCTCCTTCGATGTGACCGACTGGCTCCGCATCGGCTCCAATACCACATATTTTAACAGCGCCTACTTTTATCCCGGACAGGCCACCATCACCAACAACTTCGGCAAGAGTACAGTACACGCCCTCGCCAGCTACCCGGCATACAATCCGGACGGCTCCAACGTGTACCTGACCAAGTACAACGGCTATGAGATTATGGACGGCTTGATGATGCTCCTGAACAGCGATCATTTCAACGACGACCACGTGGACAACATAGGCGAGACTGTAGATTTCACCCTGACCCCTCTCAAGGGACTTACCATCAAGGGAGACTACACCTATACATTCAGGTACAAGCGCTACCTCAACCGCTCCGTGGTGGGAGATTATTCGAAATATCCCCTGGAGTATCTGGTCAAGGACGACAAAGAAGGCTTCTACGATACTCTCAGCGAACAGGGCAATACCGATACCTATCAGGTTTACAACCTTTACGGCACTTACGAGCACAGCTGGGCAAACGCCCACAACTTCAAGATTATGGCCGGTGTCAACTACGAATACCGCTGGATCAAGGATCTCTCTGCCAAGGGTTACAACCTGTACTCCACTTCGCTTAACGACCAGAACCTGGTCGGCCCCGATCCGGCCGATCCCGACGGCAAGAAACGTATGGAGACCGGCGGCGGTCAGAATGAACTCAAGACCGCAGGTTACTTCTCCCGTATCAACTACGACTACAAGGGTCGTTACCTCCTGGAGGTGAACGCCCGCTACGACGGATCGTCCCGCTTCCTCCGCGGACACCGCTGGGTGTTCTCCCCTTCCTTCTCAGTTGGTTGGAGACTTTCCGAAGAGCCTTTCTTCCAGCCGCTTAAGACCTGGTGGGACAACGCCAAGATACGTTTCTCATACGGTCAGCTCGGCAACCAGCAGATGGACTCCTACTATCCTGCCATCCAAACTGTCAGCACAAGCGGCAAGTCGGCTTACCTTCTGGGCGGAGCCAACCTGCCTCAGGCCACGCTCTCTGCTCCGGTTTCTTCCGGTCTTACCTGGGAACGCTCCATCCAGAGCAACCTGGGCATCGACCTTTCCTTCCTGGGCAACCGTTTGGAATTCAGCGCAGAAGGTTATATCCGCGACACCAAGGATATGCTTACCGCAGGTGAGCCCCTGCCCGCAGTGTTCGGCGCCAGCGTCCCCAAGGAGAACACCGCCGACCTGCGCACCAAAGGTTATGAGCTTACCCTGGGCTGGAGAGATTCCTTCAAGCTGGGCGGAAAGCCTTTCAACTACGGCGCCAGCCTGGTGTTCAGCGACTACGTTTCGCACATCACCCGCTTCAACAACCCCGACAAGCTCTTTGCCAAGACTTACTGGGAAGGTATGAAGTACGGCGACATCTGGGGCTACCACGTAGATGGCCTCTTCGCCACCGACGCCGAAGCGGCCGCATACAACATCGACCAGTCCAAGGTTAACGACTCCCAGATCTTCCCCACCACCACGGCTTCGCCCAACGGCCTGTACGCCGGCGAAATGAAGTTCGCCGACCTCGACGGCGACCTTGCGATCAACAAAGGCGAAGAGAGAGTGGGCAAGAGCGGCGACTGGCAGATTATAGGCAACAGCCAGCCCCGTTACAACTACGGTCTCAATCTGAACGCCTCCTGGAACGGCTTCGACCTCGGCGTATTCTTCCAGGGTATCGGCCATATGGACTGGTATCCGCCGGCAGGCTTCAGGTCTTTCTGGTTCCTGTATGACCGTCCTTACCAGACCTTCGTACCCAGGGACTTCCTTGCCGACTGCTGGAGCGAGGAGAACCCCAATGCATACTATCCCCGCCCTCACGGCTACGTGGCAATGAACGACACCCGTCCACTGGGCGTCAACAACGACCGCTACCTGCAGAACATCGGTTACCTGCGACTGAAGAACCTCACCTTCGGTTACACTCTTCCCGACAAACTCACCAAGAAAGTTTCCATCCAGAAACTGCGTTTCTATTTCACCGGCGAGAACCTCTTCTACTGGGCGCCCGGCCTTCACGGCAAATACGTCGATCCCGAACTTGCCCAGACGGGCGGTACCGGACGCGTGTATCCCTGGCAGAAGAATTTCATCTTCGGCATTGACATAACCCTCTAATGAATCCTGCAATGAAAAAGATATTATACTCCTTGATGTTAATGCTTGCCGGGTTCGCATTTTCCGGCTGTGACGACCTTCTGGACGCCGTGCCTCTGGACAAGATGACTCCGGACACCTACTTCAAGAACGAGGGCGAGCTCAAAGCATTCGCCATAGTTTTCTACGAGGCGTTCCCCGAAGGCGACCTGTACGTTTCGAACGACGACCACTACACCCAGAACAATATGTCCAACGAGGAAATGGGCAAACGTACCATTCCCGCCAGCGGAAGCGGCTGGAGCTGGGGCGCTCTCCGAAACATCAACACCCTGCTTGAGAACCTGACACACTGCCCCGATGCCGCGGTGCAGGCCAAGTACGAGGCCCTCGGAAGGTTCTTCCGCGCATATTTCTATTTCAATAAAGTCAAGCGCTTCGGCGATGTTCCCTGGTACGACAGCGTGGTCGGCTCTACCGAAAAGGAAAAGCTCAACCGTCCCCGCGACTCCCGCGAGTTCATCCTGGGCAAGATGATCGAAGACCTTGATTTTGCCATAGACAACCTCCCGACCGACAAGAACGTGTACGAAGTGACCAAATGGACCGCAATGGCCCTCAAGTCACGCGTCCTCCTGTTCGAAGGCACCTTCCGTAAATATCACGCGGGCGACGTGTTCCTGAGCACCCTCCCCGCCGATGCACACGACTACAAGTGGTACTTGAACGAATGTGCCAAGGTATCGCTCGAATTCATCCAGACCAGCGGTTACGGCCTGCATCCGAGCTACTTCGAGCTGTTCCACACGATGAATGCCTCCGACCTTATGGACGAGGTGATCCTGGCCCGCGACTACAACAAGACCTACGGCGCCTACCACAACTCCGGAAGCACGATGAACACCGGTTCCAGGGGCTGCCCTTCCGTAACCAAGAAGCTCATTGCCAGCTACCTTATGAAGGACGGCTCACGCTTCACCGACAAACAGGGCTGGCAGACTATGGACTTCCAGCAGGAAGTGAAGGACAGGGACACCCGTCTGGCCGCCAGCATCCGCACCCCCGGGTACAAGCGTATGGGCGAGAGCAGCACCACATCCCCCGATTTCAAGGTCACTTTCTCCGGTTACCATCCCGACAAATACGTAACCACGGTTGACCAGGACACCAACAACGCCTCCGACATCGACCTGATTCTCTTCCGTTCCTCGGAGGTATTGCTGAACTACATAGAGGCAGTTGCCGAAGCCGGGACCATTACCCAGGCCGACATCGATCTCACCATCAACCAGTTACGCAAGCGCGGCGGCATCTCCGCAAGCTTGTCGCTGAGCGAGGCCAACGCCAACCCCGATCCGTTCCTCACCGACGCCTCCTGGGGTGGCTACCAGAGCCCCGTGCTGCTTTCCGACCCTAACAAGGGCGTGATTCTCGAGGTCCGCCGCGAGCGCGCCATCGAGCTCGCCCAGGAAGGATACCGCTACTACGATGTCATCCGCTGGAAAGAGGGCAAGGTATTCGAGGCTCCTTTCTACGGAATGTACTTCCCCGGCACGGGCGTGTACGACGTGGACGGCAACAGCACCAACGACATCGAGATATTCGAGACGGCTTCTTCTTCCAATGCTTCGAGCACCAAGAAGCTGAACGACGAAATCTTCCTCACCGACGGTAACTCCGGTCTTGTATGGCTGCATAAGAACATCTTGCGCAACTGGGACGAGAACAAGGATTACCTGTATCCCATCCCCACCGACGACCGCAACCTTACCGGCGGCGCTCTTACCCAGAACCCCGGCTGGAACGACGGACTTAACTTCTAAACGGACTGCACAATGAAGAAATTATTTACTTACCTGTCAGCTTTCGCGCTAACGCTGCTGCTCTTCTCCTGCACCAAAAAAGCTCCCGAAGCGCCGGTATCCAAAATGAAGGGCGTCTTCTACACCAGCATTCCCGCTTCAGGCGAGCCCATCGAGCTCCTTCCCGGAAAGTCCAAGAGCATCGACCTCCGTGCCTGCGCGCAGGAGGTGTCGGATATGTACATTTCGATGTCTTTCAAGGTCGATCCCGATGCGGTGGCCGCATACAACAGCGCCAACGGTACATCTTGCGAGATGCTTCCGTCTTCCGCTTTCGAATTCACCAAGAACGAGGTTATGCTCCCCAAATACAACAAGGCTTCCACTACTGCCAGGATACGCGTCACAGCCACCGGCCTGGAAGACAACAAGCCTTATGTCCTTCCCATAACCATCGACAAAGTCGTTGGCACCGACAACTGGGAATTCAGCTCCTCTCCTGTCGCCTATCTTAAGGTGATTCAGGTAAATACCGGCCCCGAGGGCGGCGACGGATCCAAGGAGTATCCCTACATCCTGGCCACGCCCGAAGATATGGCCAAGATGAGCGATAAACTCAGCTCCGAGGAGATGGTCTATTTCCGCCTGGCCAACGACATCGATATGTCCGGCATCGACAACTGGATACCTCTCAACTACCAGTCGCCGTACGACAAGGCTATCGATTTCGACGGCGCAGGACACACCATCACCGGATTCCACTGCGACTTCGCCAGCTATCCCAGCTTCTTCGGAGTTATGAACGGCTACTGCCACGACGTCACCTTCCTTGACGCGGTCATCGAGAGCGGCGGCGACTCCGGATGCGGAATCCTCGGCGGTTACGGCGGCTCGGGTGCCGTCCACTGCGAAGTTATGCGTGTACACGTCAACGGCAGCGTCACCCTCACCGGCAACAAGACCGGCGTGGGCGGTATGTTCGGAACCCTGGGCAACGCAACCATAATGGCCAGCTCGGCCGACTGCATCGTTACCTCCGGCAGGAACTATGTCGGCGGCATCTACGGCTATGCCAAGACCGACTGCATCGTAACCGACTGCTGGTCGGCAGGAACCGTCACCGGAGCCCAACGAGTGGGCGGTATCGGCGGAGGCACCGACAAGACCGGAACCGGCGTGCAGATCATCAACTGCTACAGTACGGCCAAGGTTTACGGCGGCTTTGCCCTGGGCGGCATCGGCGGTTTCTACAACCTCGACAATGCCGACGGCACTCCCGACCTGTCCCACCCCGACAATACGTTTATGAACTGCATCGCCTGGAACGAAGAAATCAAGGCCAACTCCACCGTCGCCGGCGACCTCAGCCACTACAGCATCGGTATGGTAGTAGGCTATACCTCCCTGAACAACACCCATATCGGATGCCTGCGCAGGAGCGACGCCGCCTACAACACGGCTATCTTCTTCGACTATTCCGACGCCTTCGCAATCTACGACCAGGACGACTCCTCTCCCAATTCACCCCTGATGGTGAACACGGTGTCCGGAGCCAGCTACAACTTCCCCTACCACGGCAAGGTAGCCCCTGCCGGCAAGAGTCTCTCAGAGGTGGCCAAGGGTCTTGGCTGGAGCGACAGCGTATGGGATTTCAGCGGCGAACTGCCCGTTATCAAGGCAGACGCCACCTTCGTGCCAGTTGAAGATGTCAACGGCGAGGGCGGCATAGGCGACTGGGATGAAAACAAACTCAATTAAGCACGCGCCGGTATGAAACAGTATATTAAATCAATTCTTGCCATCGGACTCGCACTGTCCGTGGCCTGTGCTTGCAACAAACAGGGCAGCGACATTCCTGCTCCCGCACAAAAGATTACCGTCAGCGCAACCCTGCCCGACGCCCTTACCCGTGTAGCGGCAGCCGACAGGGAAGGCGCAGAAGGCCTCTCCTGGGCTTGGGAAGAAGGCGACGCCATAAACCTCATCGGTTCCACTTCGTCTGTCCTCTCCATCAACGAGGGCTTCACCGCCAAGAAGGCTACCTTCTCCGGCAAGCCCGCCACAGGAGACGTCTTCTCCATTGTTTACCCCGGCTCGATGAACCTGCCCGACCTTGAAGCACTTTCCTTCGCCGAACAGGCCCAGAAGAGCGCATCAAGCAAGGACCATCTGCAGTATTTTGCTGCGCTTCAGGGCCTTAAGTCCATAAGCAGCTTTGAATTCAGTCCCGCCTGGGCGAGCTCCAACGGAGCGACATTCAAGCAGGGCGGCGTGATCAAGATATCCGCCATTATGCCTGCAGGCACCGAAAAAGTGAACCGTGTCACCATCAAGGCATCCGCCCCGGTCTTCCACTCCGGCAACGGCGATGCTATGACAGACGCCATTTCGGTTGCCATTGAAGACGGCACCCTGCCCGCCGACAAGGCCCTCACCGCCTGGCTGATGACCTCGTGGCACGACGATGCCATTCCCGCCGGCACCACCCTGCAGCTCGTTGCAGCAGCCGGTGATGACAACTGGCTGTGCGACCTTACCCTCGCCGAGGCCAAGACCATCAAGGCAGGTTTTGTCAACTCACTCTCCATCGCTGCCGACAACTGGTACAACACCGGCCGCTACAGCGGAGGCGCTGGCACCGAGGCCAGCCCCTGGATCATCACCAAGAGCGAGCAGATGCTCTACATCAAAGAAGACCTTGTGGCGGACGAGATACGTTACTTCAAGCTCGGGGCCGACATCGATATGTCCGGCATTTCCGGCTGGGAGCCTCTCAACTACGCCTCCCCTTTCAACAAAAAGATCGATTTCAACGGCGACGGTCACACCATTTCCAACTTCAAGTGCGACTGGTCAAGCTACCCGAGCTTCTTCGGCGTCCTGTACGGCAAGTGCTACAACGTTAGCTTCACCGACGCTGTAATCGAATGCAGCAACAACTCCAGCTGCGGTATCCTGGGCGGATATTGCGGAACCGGCGACCTGAAGGGTGAAGCAGACCACGTACACGTACACGGCAAGGTCACCCTCACCGGCAACAAGACCGGAGTCGGCGGTATGTTCGGCCAGATCGGAAACGGTACCCTCAACGCCTGCTCGGCCGACTGCGACGTATATTCCGGCAAGAACTACGTGGGCGGACTCATCGGCTACGCCAAGGGAGGCCTCATCCAGAACTGCTGGAGTTCCGGCACCGTGCGCGGCGACCAGAGGGTCGGCGGCATCGCCGGCGGCCTGAACGGCGACGGAGATTCTATCATCAACTGCTTCTCCACGGCCAAGCTTGACGGCTCGGAAGACTTTGCGGCAACGCGTTCCGTGGGCGGCATAGTGGCCCACGCCAACCAGGACAAGGGCGACCAGAACGAGACCCGTATGCCCGGCAACGTAGTAAAGGGCTGCATCGCCTGGCAGGACGTCATCAAGACGCGTACCTACCTGGGACCTGGTCTTGACGGCAATGACTGGTATTCTTCCGGTGCCATCGTAGCCTACGGCGCGACGCACAACACCTATGCCGACTGCTACCGCAAGGCCGACCTTGACTTCCGCGATTACGCCGATCTTTTCCTCCTGTACGACCAGGAGAACAGCTCGCCCGAAACGCCGCTGGTGGTCAAACCGATCGAAGGCAACACGCACAACTATCCTTATCACGGCAAGGCAGCCGCCGCAGGCGCCACCATCAGTCAGGTAGCACAGAGCCTTGGATGGAGCACCGAAGTCTGGGACTTCAGCGGCGACGTACCGAAACTCAAATAAAGTATGAAATTCAGATTGACATACTCGTGGGTGATCCTCCTCTGCCTTCTCGCATTTTCGTGCGGGAAGCCGGACGATTACTCAATACCAAGTCCTGACGAAATCAACCACAACGGTAACGGCCAGGGCAACAACGGTTCGGGCAATGACAACGGACAGCAAGAGCAGCAGGAGCCTCACCCTTGGGATGCCAATCGCGGCAAAGTTGTACTCCCCCACGGTGAGGGCTGGTCTTCCGCCAGCGTCACCGACGGCATAACTTATTACAGTTTTGTGGGTAAGGAACCGGTCTCCAAAGCTATGCAGAGGATATTCGTCGCCGACGTGGATATGTCCGGCGGCAAGTACAAACTGGGCCTTACCTACAATTCTACCCGCAGCACCACCTCCACCATCTTCAAGAATACGAAGGCGCTGGTAGCGATGAACGGCGGTTACGAGATCGCCTCCATCGTCATAAAGATTGCAGGTTCCTACAAGACGTGTATGCCCAACAACAACATCGGCGACACCGACGTACCCAACTGGAAGAACGAAGGAGCCCTGTACTTCACTGACGGAACCGACCCCCGCATACGCTACGACGGCAAAGATATGTCCATCGCAGCCCAGCGCAATTTCTACTATTCCAGCAAGGAACCCAACATACTCACCAGCGCCCCTATGCTCGTCAACGATTTCGAGCCGGTGGGTGAGACATTCGTGTGGTATGTCGGAAACCTGAATTCACTCAACTACGAAGATCCCCAGCGTCACCAGGGCGTACGCCACCCCCGTACCGTCATCGCCACCACCGAGAACGGTCACCTGCTGATGATTGTCATCGACGGGCGCCGGAGCGGCATTTCCGAGGGTATGAGCGCAAAGGAAGTTACTGGCTTCCTGGTGTCGAATTTCAATCCCCAGTACGCCCTCAACCTCGACGGCGGCGGCTCGTCCTCCATCTGCATAGCCGGCCAGGGGAATGCGGAAACGCATCTTGTCAACTATCCCGTTGACGACGACACGGCCAACGGAGAACGCAAAGTTACGTCCCATTTATACATAGTAGCGAAATAGCAGCATTATGAACAGATACGTAAAATACCTTGTCCTTATGTCCGCCGCCCTCACTCTGGCTGCGGCGTGTGTTAAAGAGCAACCCGCCGCCGAGAGGCAGCGCGAGATGGTAACCATCAGCGCCAGCGTCTCCGACGATCCGCTCACCAAAGTGGTTTTTGACAAAGCCGACGGTGACGGGCTCTCCCTTGCCTGGGACGACGGCGACTGCCTGACGGTTATTTCCGGCTCCCAGTCCGCGCAGTACGAGATCCAGGAAGGCTACACCGAGCACGACGCCAAGTTCCGCGGCCCCAACGTGACGGGCGACAAGTACACCATCATCTATCCCGGCGACTACCAGAGCCTGTCCGACGCCGAGGCCTTCTACTCCACCGAGCAGGTGCAGAACGGCAACGACAATATCGATCATCTGCGCTATATCGCTGTGCTTCAGGATATTGACACCAAAGACGATATCGTGTTCAGCCCCGACTGGGCCGCTTCCCACGGCGGAACGCTCAAGCAGTGCGGAGTGGTGAAGTTCATACTCACCCTGCCCAACGACGTCAAGTCGCCCCGCAAGGTGACCCTCAGCGGAGCGGGCAAAGACATCTCGGTGAGCATCAAGAATGTAAACCTCACCAGCAGCCACGTCCTCACCGCCTACGCAGTAATCCCCTGGGACGTGACCATACCTGCCGGAACCAAGCTGAGTTTCACTGTGACGGGAAGCGACGGCGGCACCTGGGTGCGTACCCAGACCATCTCCAAGGCCACCGAGCTCAAGCAGGGAGTGCAAAGCATCTTCCGCCTCACCAAGGGCTTCTCCGAGCAGCTGTTTGCCGGCGGAAACGGCACCGAGAGCTCCCCTTACCTTATTTCGGGAGCCAGGCACGTGCAGAATATGCACGCGAGCGGAATACTTGAGCAGGGCAAGAAGACCTGGTTCAAGATGATCGACGATGTGGATATGTCGGTTCTCAGTACTGCCTGGGCGCCCCTCAACCAGGTCAATCCCTACAGCTGTGAGGTTGACTTCGACGGCGACGGCCACACCATCGACAAGTTCAGCTGCAATGTCACCGACGCCTGCCCCGGCTTCTTCAGCGTGCTTTACGGAGATATGCACGACGTCAAGTTCACCAACGCCCAGATCGACAAGACCAACGACAACAGCGGCCACCCCTGCGGCATCATCGCAGGTTACGGCGGCTACGGCGGGCGTCCTGCCAGGATTTGGAACGTACACGTGAACGGCACCGTCAATTCCACCAAGGTCAACGGCGTGGGAGGAATGTTCGGACGTATCAACGCTATGGACATCGAGTCCTGCTCGGCCGACTGTACGGTCAACAACAAGAACGACTTTACCGGCCTCATCTTCGGCTACGACGCCGGTTTCTCCATAATCCGCAACTGCTGGACTTCCGGCACCCTCAACGGCGGCAACAAGTCCGGCGGCATTGGCGGCGGAATCATCAAGGCCTCAACATCCATCTACAACTGCTACTGCCTCGCCGAAGTTAACGGTTCCTTCCAGGCAGGAGGCATCCTGGGGCATGCAAATATGGACAAGAAGGGCGATAACGCCACTCTCGAGCCCGGCAATCACATCGAAAAGTGCATTGCCTGGAACTCCAGCATCAAGTCGACATCTACCGACGCCAACGAGCACTACAGCTCCGGCGTGATTGTCGGCTACACTGCCGCCAAGAATTACCTTGCCGACTGCTACCGCAAGGCCGATATCAGTTTTACCGAGTGCCCGAAGAACACCTCCCTGGGATATGGTGTCACCAATCAGGAGAACGCCAGCCCGTCGAGTCCTATGACCCACAGCTCCAACACCTACGACTTCGCTTACCACGGCAAGGCCGCCGCTTCGGGCAAAAGCCTCAGCCAGGTAGCACGCGACCTCGGCTGGAGCAGCACCATCTGGGATATGAGCGGCTCCGTCCCCACCCTTACAGGCAAGGCAGAATTCTACGATTTCAGCGCCTCCAGCGGGGCTCCTTCGGCTCCCACCGGCAGCAATCCCAAGCCCGGCCAGGGCGAGATCAGGCCCTCTGCCGGAAACGGCTGGACCATCGAGACCATCAACGAGGCTCTCACCCTGTATTCCTACGCCGGAACCCTTGCCGAGACCGGCAAAGTCGCCAGGATATTCGTGCTCGACCTTGACTTGAGCAATCCCAACTACAAGATCAAATTCGTCCACGCTTCACCTTCCATCGAGAACTCGGCCGCACTCAGTGCCCTTGGCAATCAGGGTGTTGCCGCCATCAATGGTGCCTACGAGCAGGGTTCGATAGTATTCAAGGCCGACGGCATCGGTTATTCCTATATGCCCAACAACGAGATTTCCTGGACCAGCCCCAAGAACGAGGTCAGATATGTTCCCAACTGGAAGAGCGAGGCGGCTTTCTATTACAACAGCAACAGCAATCTCAAGATGAGCTTCGACGGCTACGGCCTCTCCATCGACGAACAGCGCAGCTTCTACACATTCAGCACCGGCGAATGGGACAATATCTTATCCAGCGCCCCTATGCTCATCAACGACTGGTATCCCAGCGGAACCATATTCGTCGATCCTTCGCTGACTGCTGCGCAAATCACCCAGTACGGCGCGTACAGCAACGAGGATCCCCGCTACCACCAGTCTCAGACTCACCCTCGTACCGCCATCGCCATCACCGAGGGCAACCACTTCCTTATGATTACCGTGGACGGACGCCAGACCCAGGCTGTGGGTATGAGCGCCAAGCAGCTTACCAATTTCCTGGTGAACAGATTCAATCCCCGCTGGGCCCTCAACCTCGACGGCGGCGGTTCCACCACTATGAGCATCAGGCGCAGTTCCGGAGTCGAAGTCATCAACTATCCTTGCTCCGACGGCTCCGACGGTACTCACACCGGAGAGCGCAAAGTCAGCTCGCATATTTGTATAGTTAGAAAGTAATTCGCCATAAATCAGAAAGTTATGAAAAAGATATACCGCACTCCCTTCGTTGAGCAAGTGGATTATTACCTTGAAAACGTTCTGGCGCAGTCTGCCGACGGAAGCCTCGTGGATATGCCGGGTGAAGTTGTGTTTGATGACCTTACTTCGTAGCATTATGAACGCGCGTTACTTGATTATTCCTGCGCTGCTCGCTCTTTGCTGCTGCACCAGGGAGGCTCCCGAGCAGGAGTCCCCTGCCGGCATCGTGACCATCAGCGCCTCGGTATCCGAAAGTGAGGGAACCAAGGTGACCCTTACACCCGACGGCAACGGCCTGCACCTTGCCTGGGAAAGCGGCGACTGCCTGAGAGTCATTTCCGGCAGCCAGTCGGAGATGTTCGAAATCAAAGACGACTTCACCGACCACACCGCCCAGTTTACCGGCAAGGCGGTAAGCGGCTCATCCTTCGATATACTCTATCCCGGTGACTTTGCCTCGGCCGGAGAAGTTGAAGGAGCTGAAAACGAGACTCAGACCCAGAGCGGAAACGCCAACACCGACCACCTGCACTACGCCGCCCTGCTGAGCGGGGTGGACGACTATACCGACATCACCTTCTCTCCCGAATGGGCAGCTGCCCACGGCGGCACTTTCAAGACCGCCGGAGCCATAAGGCTCACAGTAACCCTGCCCGAAGGGGTGACTCAGCTCAAAGACATCTCCATCGACCTCGCGGGCCGCATACTTTCGCTCGGCCTCAAGAACATCGACGTATCCAAGAGCGCCCAGGTGCTCGACGCCTACCTGATGACGCCCTGGGAGGATATAGTGCTTGCTGCGGGAGCAAAGGTGGAGGTTAAGATACACTCTTCCGAGGGAGGCCTTTACGCCTCCGAAATTACGCTCGCCCAGGGAGCCACCCTCCACTCGGGCCACGTGAGCAACTTCGTGATATCCAATAACGTAGAGGAACGTCTTTTCGAAAGTGGTTCCGGCACTGCCGCCGACCCCTGGCTCATCGTCAGCACCCGTCAGATGGAGAATATGATGAACCTCTACAAAAACAGCCAGGAGACCGATTTCATCCGGTACTTCAAGCTCGGTGAAGATGTTGACATCTCGTCCATCGATTGGATATCCCTCAACCGCACAAGCCCCTACAAGAGAGGCATCGACTTCGACGGCCAGGGGCACACCATCAGCGGCCTCACTTCAGGATCCGGCTACAACTATCCCAGTTTTGCCGGAGTGCTCTGCGGCAACATCAAGGACGTTACTTTCACCGGTGCCACCATCAACGCCGCCAACAACAAGTGCGGCGTAGTGTGCGGATATCTCGGCACTACCGGCGTTGTCGGCAACTGTTCCGGAGTCACCGTCAAGAATTCTACGGTTAACGGCACCAACAACATAGGCGGATTCGCCGGCCAGGTGGCCTGTGCCGGTATCGTCACCGATTGCCACGTGCAGGATGTTACAATCACCCAGGGCTATGCATCCACCGGACGCAGCACCGGCGGCTTTGCCGGACAGATATCCGCCAATCCCACTTTCAGCGGATGCTCGTTCAGCGGCAGCGTCACCGGCCTTGCGCAGACCGGCGGCTTCGCAGGATATGCCGAGCAGGCCACCTTCAACGGCTGCACGGTACAGGACGCCACAGTGACCGACACCCACAACGGCAAGAGCACACGCAGCGCCGGCTTTATCGGCTATGTAGCTATGGGTGCTAACATTACCGGCTGCTGTGTCAAGAACACCACGGTCAAAGCACCTACCGGACAGCGGATCGCAGGCTTCATCGGCCAGTTGGGCAGCCAGTCTACCGGCAAGAATGCCGACCTGATATCGGCCTGTTATACCCAGGACTGCACGGTTACCGGCGGCGCGCTCAGCGGCGGCTTCGTGGGAGTGCAGTACAATGATATCGAGAAGTGCTATGTCAGCGGCGGCTCTGTGACCCTTGGCGGCACCAACGGCGGCGGATTCTCGGGATTTGCCCAGAACGGCAACCTGATGAACTGTTATACCACAGCCGCGGTAAGCGCCGGGGCCAATTCCCCCATCGGCGGTATGATAGGCATAGCCTATGCCGCCACCATCTACAGCTGCTACACCTCCGGAGCCATTTCCTGCACCGGAGCCAACGTAGGTGCATTCGTCGGCCAGAGTGCTGTCGAGGGTAACAGCCGTCCCGCGCTCGTGGCAAACAGCATCAGCTGGAACGCCGGTCTCCCCGCCATATCCTCCAATACTGTAGAAGCCACCGTAAGCAATTGCTATATAGGCAATTCAGGCACCGTATCTTCGCAGGCCAGCGCACTTGGATGGAATACCGATATATGGAATCTGTCCGCTGCCCTGCCCACTCTCAAGCCCGGCTCGTCAAGCGGAGTGAACGTTGCCTTTATGGGCGACAGCATCACCTGGCAATGGGTCCGCACAGGTTTCCATCCCGAGTATTTCGCCGCTCACGAGGGCTATGTCAACAAGGGCATAAGCAGTGAGCAGACACATCAGATGCTCGCCCGCTACCCCTACGATATGGTGGCCATTCACCCCAAGGTGGTGGTGATTATGGGCGGCACCAACGACATCGCCAATGCCGTCAGCCAGGACGACATAATGGCCAATCTCAAAGCTATGGCGGAGATGTCGGCGGCCGACGGCGCCAAGGTCGTCCTGTGCTCGGTCACGCCCTGCAACCGCACGTACAGCGCCGTGGGCGGCCCCAAGACACTCGCCATCCTGCCGCTCAACGAGGCCATAAAGGCTTACGTACAGGAGAAGGGATTCACCTACTGCGACTACTACCCCGTGCTTGCCGACGAGAATGACGGCCTCAAGATTGAATACCAGAACGACGACCTCCACCCCAACCGCGCAGGTTACATTGCTATGGAGGCCGTGCTGCAACCGATACTCGATAATTTGTTAAACAATTAATAATTATTGCCTATGACACACACAACAATCATCTGTGAGTCTTACACGGCCCCAACGGTGCGTGTGCTCCAGATTGGCCCGGCCCGTTGCATCGCCGGGAGCGACAAGATGTCCGATATGGACACCAACCCTATTTTTGAGGAAGATTTTGACTAATAGGAGGACACGAGTATGAAAAAGATTATTATCCTTTTGAGCGTGGCCGTTGCCGCCCTCGCCGTTTCCTGCAACAAAGTTACTCCTCAGGATTCCACCCCCGACGCCCCCAAAGGCGAGACTATTACCATCACCGTGTCACTCTCCGATGCCCTTACCAAGGTTTCGCTGACTCAGGATTCCGATCCCGACGGCGCTATCAAGGTAGCTTGGGAGAACACCGACAAGATTTGTGTGATTGATGCCGACAACCCCGCGAGTTCATCCGAGTTCTCCATTGCCAGCATCGATTCAGACAAACCTTACATTGCCACATTTACCGGCACTGCCGTCCCCGCTTCCAAATACGATATTCTTTATGGAGCGGAAAGCGTTGCCGCAGCAGAGGCAATCGACCTTTCCGAGCAGTACCAGAGCGGCGGAAACGCAAGCCTGGGTCATCTTAAGTATATGGCTATACTTGAGAATGTTGAGATCTCGAACTTCGTGACCGATCCGATCGAATTCTCCAAGAGCTGGGCCGAGACGCACGGCGGCGTCTTCAAGCAGAACGGTGTGCTTCGTCTCCGCCTCCAGACTCCGGCTGGCGTGTCCTTTGTTTCTTCGGTCAGCATCACTCCTTCTCAGGAGTTGTTCTTTAAAGACAATTCCCGCAGCGCTTACACTCCGTCAATAAAGATCACCTTCCCCGAGAACACCGCCCAGCAAGAGCACATAATTACTGCCTATGCTATGCTTCCTTGGGGCGATGCCGTTGATCTCCCCGCCGGAGCCACGCTCACCATCGATATCGAAACCGACGAGCAAGACATCTACAGTACAACCATCACTCCCGGCGCTATTTCATTCAAACCCGGCCAGACCAATGCCATCAAGCTTGCCGCTTCCCGCTTCGCGCTACAGCCTTTTGCCGGCGGCAACGGCACCGAGAGCAACCCCTACCTCATTGCCAATGCTACGCATATGATGAATATGGATGCCAATATGCCCCGCGGACAAGTTACTTGGTTCAAGCTTATTGCCGACATCGATATGAGCGGTAAAGCGTGGGAGTCATTGAACAATGTTGCCGAGAGTAACAAGTACAACAAGTACATTAACTTCGATGGTAACTCAAAGACCATCAGCAACCTTACTCCGGATCCAAGTAAACCATATCCTTCTCTATTTGGCGTACTTCAGGGCTGTGTAAAAGATTTGACAATCGACAATGCCAAGATAAATAATCCAGGCAATAATAAATCAGGTGTATTTGCCGGATATATTGGCACAGGCTCAGACTACACCGGAGCAAAGGTCATCGATAATATTCACGTAAAGAATAGCACCGTAGAAGGCGGCACAAATTTCTGTGGTGGTTTTGCTGCTCATTTGAACCAACCTGGCTATTCCATAACCAACTGCTCGGTGGAGAAAACAACGGTATCTACGGCTGGTTACTGTGCCGGCTTTATCGCCTATTTTCAGCAAAGTGCAACTTTGAGCGATATTACTGTGTCAAGCACTGATGTAACCAGTTCCGGGCATTCGAATGGTAATTCATTCCCCAATGATGGTCTAGCCGGTGGTATTTCTGCGCGTATTATATCAGCTGTTGTTTTTGATCGATGCACTTATTCAAACGGAACTGTTTTGGGACCCACTTTGCTAAGTTCTGATGTCAACAGTCAATCACCGCGATATGTGGGCGGATTAGTAGGCTACGTAGCGACATCTGCCACGTCCACGTTTGATGACTGCCACGTTTCTTCTGCCACAATTGGACTTACTGATGCTCCCGGCACTAACAATGGACGATACGTAGGAGGAGCCTTCGGCTATCTTGGCTCTAATACTATAGTTGGGCAATCTATCGGTTGCTCAGTGGAGGGCTTATCCACAAATAACAATGTGCGTAATTATATTGCCGGTTTTGTGAGTTTACTTGAAGGTGGCACCATCAAGAACAGCACATCGAGCAGCACTACAGTCATTGGCAATGCCAATTATTCCGGTGCTGCAGGAGGTTTTATCGGGTTATGCAAAGGCGGAACACTTTATAACAACAGCGCATCAGTAAATATTCAGGGCGCCGGTAATCCCGGTGGCTTCGTAGGCTGGGTAGAATCTGCTTCTGCATCTTTTGAAAAGTGCCACGCCACCGGTAGTATTTCAGCAGGAGCGAACAACGCCGGCGGCTTCTGCGGTATCGTAAAAATCGGCTCAACTTTCACAGAGTGCTATTCTACAGGTAATGTTTCCAGCACTGGTGGCTACGTTGGTGGCCTGATAGGTTATATCAATGCAGATGACGTTATTGTTACTAAATGCTACTCTATTTCCAAGATTACGGCAGTTGGTAATTATGTCGGAGGACTCATAGGCGTTTCTGAATCCGATACTATTGAGAAGTGCTATTATAATGGCTCAGTAACGGGCGCCAGCCGTGTGGGTGGCATCCTTGGTATCAGTCTAAAAGACGATGCCGTCACTATTAAGAACTGTTTCTCCAGAGGATCAGTGACTGGATCAGAAAGTGAGCAGCGTTTCGGAGGCATTGTAGGTGACCTGGGCAAAGGTGGCATAGTTAAGGATTGTTGGTCAGATGCCACTGTTTACGGAGGACGCGTGTGCGGTGGTATCGTAGGACTCGCCTGCTATCAGACGTGGGCCGACAACACCGCTGCCAACAATAATGTGACTCGTTGCATTGCTTGGAATCCTTCCGTCAAAGCTAAGCAGCTTGGGAGTTACGGTTCTTCCGGCGCCATCATCGGACACACTTCCTTTACTAACATTTTTAACAAAGGTTATCGTCGGTCCGATATGGAATACTCCAATTCCAATCAGGATGTTTCAGCGTGTATTACTGCTATGGTCGACCAGCCGGACTGCGATGGCACAAACTGGGTCGGAGGTGTAATACCGGGGACAGGTTCAGGGAACAGCAACCAGAATCCATATTATGGTGTCGCCGCAGCAGCAGATGCAACCGTTAGTTCAGTCGCTCAAACTATCGGATGGGATGCTTCCACCTGGGACTTCTCAGGTGACTATCCTACTCTTCTGAAATAAGAGATTGCTTTTGAAGAACCCGGTTTGGAACATTTATAACTGTTACCTTCAATTAGAAGTTTCTGCCTTTCTAAACGGCCGGGTTCTTCTTTTTATAGAACGGCACCTTTCAGGTTAAGGCTTGTAGGTTGCCTTTTGAAATATGATTGACACCGCTCCAGCGAGCACAAAAACCGGAGTTTTGTGTCAAAACGGCCTCCAAGCAAGCCAAAAGCGCACAAAAACCGGAGTTTTGTGTCAAAACGGCCTCCAAACAGGCCAAAAGCGCACAAAAACCGGAGTTTTGTGTCAAAACGGCCTCCAAACAGGCCAAAAGCGCACAAAAACCGGAGTTTTGTGTCAAAACGGCCTCCAAACAGGCCGAAAGCGCACAAAAACCGGAGTTTTGTGTCAAAAGCGCCTCCGGGCGAACAGAAACAACAAAAACTTAACAACATACACTTAGAGAAATCTCATAATAAACTATAGCATAATGAAGAACACTTATTACGTCCCTCCTGTAGCGGAGGAAATTCACCTGGCCCTTGAAGGCCTTATTGCCCAGTCCCCCGGCGGGTCGCTGGAAGATATGCCCGGAGATGTAATTTTTGACAGCAGCCAGTTATGATTATGAAAAAGTACTTTGCAATTATCGTAGCGTCTGTTGCTCTCATCGCGCTGGCAGCATCCTGCAACAAAGCCGCCCAGACTCCCGCCCAGCCTCAAGAGGCAGAGCAGATTACCATCCGTGCTTTTATGCCCGAAGGAACCAAAGTTGCCTTCTCACAGGCAGATAACAACGGCCTCCACCTCGCTTGGGAAGAGGGCGACTGCCTCATCATCAGCAACGGCAGCCAGTCCCAGACCTTTGAAATCAAAGACGGCTTTACCGACCACGAAGCCGAGTTCACCGGAACCGCAGTTTCCGGCGACAGCTTCACCATCCTCTACACCAACGGAGACTATGAGACCGTTGCCGGCGCCCAGGCCTTCGACTTCACATCGCAGGTCCAGAACGGCAACGGCAACACCGACCACCTCCGCTATGTCGCCTGGCTGAGCGGAGTCAATTCCTACACCGAATTCACCTTCTCGCAGGCCTGGGCCACCGAACACGGCGGCACATTCAACGTGCCTGGCGTGATCAAGCTCGAGGCTACCCTCCCTGCAGGAGCAGCAAAGCTCAAGAGCGTCTCACTCAACATCGCCGGCAACGAGTTCATCCTCGGGCTGAAGAATGTCGATGTATCAGCGAGCTCTCAGGTGCTCACCGCCTACGCCATAATCCCCTGGAGCGGACTTGATCTCCCGGCCAAAACCCCCGTGGACCTTGTAATTACCGGCGAGGATGATTCCGACTACGGCATCTCCTTCACGCTGCCTTCGGGCGCTGAACTCAAGCCCGGCCAGGTTAACGCACTCAAGTTCCCCAAGGGCATAGAGCCCATCATCTTTGCCGGCGGTTCCGGCACCCAGAGCGATCCTTACCTCATCGCCAAGGCCAAGCAGCTGGACAATATGCACGGAGTACTCAGTGCCGATTCCAAGATGTACTTCAAGCTCATTGATGATATCGACGCTTCTTCGCTCAAGTCGTGGGAACCCTTCAATTTTGCCAGTCCTTATGATCTGGCTATCGATTTCGACGGCGACGGGCACACCATTTCCAACTTCAGCTGCAGCAACTGTACTTATGCCGGCTTCTTCGGCGTCCTTAACGGAAGTTGCAAGAACGTCAGTTTCACCAATGCCGAGATCGCCCAGAACCTGAACTACGCTTGCGGAATCCTGGCAGGTTATGCAGGCTCCGGTGATATTCACGCCGATATTTCCAATGTGCACGTTCAAGGAACCGTTACATTTACCGGCAACAAGACCGGTATAGGAGGGCTTGTCGGTACAGTTGCCAATGCCAATATCGATGCCTGCTCAGCCGATTGTGTTGTTTACTCAGTCAAGAACTATGTCGGCGGCCTCTTCGGTTATTCCAAGACCATTACTGGTGGCAATCATTTCTCCAACTGCTGGACCTCTGGCAGCGTTCGCGGTGATCAGCGTGTGGGCGGAATAGCCGGCGGAATGTTTGGCGACGGTGACACTATGACCAACTGCTACTCTACCGCTAATCTCGACGGCACCGGCGATTATGCAGCAACCCGTTCCGTGGGCGGTATCATCGGACACGCAAACCAAGATAAGGGCGATGGCAACGAAACCCGTATGCCCGGCAACGTTGTCAAAGGCTGCATCGCCTGGCAGGACGCCATCAAGACTCGTACCTATTTGGGTCCCGAAATGGACGGCAATGACTGGTACTCTTCCGGAGCCATTGTAGCCTACGGCGCAACGCACAACACCTATGCCGACTGCTACCACAAGGCAAATCTTGATTTCCGCGACTACGCCGATGTTCTCCCTCTGTACGATCAGGAGAACAGCTCGCCCACGACTCCGCTCGTGGTGAATGCAGTCGCCGGAAACACTCATAACTACCCCTACCACGGCAAGGCCGCTCCCGCCGGATCTACTCTCAGCCAGGTGGCACAAAGCCTTGGCTGGAGCGCCGATGTTTGGGACTTCAGCGGAGCCGTTCCTACACTGAAATAATAAACCGTTGTTGGTTTCCACTCTTTTCAAGCGTCGGTCTTTTACAGGCCGGCGCTTGATTCTATTAGCGTTTTTTATTACTTTTGAGCCCGCAAAGAAATGGCTATGACAGACACAGAAAAAGCTTCTTCCTACGACCATCTGGAGCAGATGTCCACCGAGGAAATACTGCTCGGCATCAATGCCGAAGATGTTTCGGTACCCGTTGCTGTGGGCGAATCCATCCCGCAGATAAAGGAACTGGTGGACGGGATTGTAGAGAGGATGAAAAAGGGTGGACGGGTCTTTTACATAGGTGCCGGCACCAGCGGACGCCTGGGCGTAACGGACGCATCGGAGATTCCCCCCACCTATGGAGTGCACGACAAATTCATAGGAATCATCGCCGGCGGCGATAAGGCCATACGCAACGCGGTAGAAGGCGCCGAGGACGACCCCGAGCAGGGTTGGAAAGACATACTCGCTTTCAATCCCACTCCCGACGATACCGTAGTGGGCATTTCGGCCTCGGGAGGAGCTCCTTACGTGGTGGGAGCCCTCGACAAGGCGCGCCGCAACGGGCTTCTTACCTCCATCATTTCCGCCAACAAGGGTTCACGCGCCGCTGAAGTGGCCGACATTCCCATCGAGGCTGTGGTAGGGCCGGAATTTGTGACCGGTAGTACCCGTATGAAGTCCGGCACCGCCGCCAAGCTCATCCTGAATATGATTTCCACGGCCGCGATGATACGCCTGGGCCACGTAAAAGGCAATCGGATGGTCGATATGCAGCTCACCAACTCCAAGCTGGTTGACCGCGGCACCCGGATGATTATGTACGAAACCGGCCTGACCGATTACGACCAGGCCCGGAATCTTCTGCTCAAATACGGCTCCGTCCGCTCTGCTGTCGAGAGTCTTAAGTAGAGGAAAACACTTCGACTCCTAAAGCATCTTCAACCCGCGATAGCATCTCAAGGCTAAGGTTCTCACTACCTTTGACGATGCGGGAAACGTATTGTTGAGAACAACCGAGCTTCTCTGCAACTTTTGCTTGAGTCCATTTTTGCTCTTGCATCTTGTCCAGTATTTTCATAGCTATAGACTGAGAGCGGATTAACCAGCTCCTGTTTGCTCGTCGCCATTCTGCCTCCTCCCTCCAATGAGAAGGGGTTGAAGCTTCATACTTTCTCAGTCGTTCTACTGCCGTTTCCATATTGATACCAATTATAATGAATTCTGATAATCAGAAAAGCTTTGTTTATCCACAATCCCTTCTTCCAAAAGAAAATTGCGCACCTTTTCCATTTTTAACAGCTCCTGCAAAGTATGGCTTCTTTCAGCCATTGATGCCGTTAATTTAATTGCTCCGCCTGTAATAATGAACACCCCTTTTTCTAATCGTATAGCATATAGCCTTAACCACGACGAATGCCTTCCTCTCGTCTTTAGCTTTGCCTTTTCTTTATCTAACAGCAAAGCCGCTGCTTGATTATTATTCAATGGGCGAAACAATTGCTCAAGATCGGCATCTGGGCTTAAGTCCAGAATCATACACTGAAGAATATCACTTTCCTCAATTGTATCATAAATAGCTTCATTTACATCGGTCATTTTAAAATAACGAGTCAGGTCATCTTTGTTCTGGTAAAAGAACTCCCTCAACCATTCAACGTCATTCCACTGAGAGAACACGGTGAACAAAGCATTATCTGACTCCTCCTCATAACGAACCGACCATAGGCGTCCATCCCTTGTAACATCATCAAAAAGTAACATAGTTCAAGTTTATTGATGCAAATATAATTAAAAAACCAGACTTTACAACCAGCAGTTGTAAAAACAGCATTTCTTTTCGCTAATATCTGCATTCGGTTCGGTATCTCAAAGAATTCAAAAAAATCAGAAACCAGTATTTGCTGTTGATTTTGAAAAAAACCTCGCTCATGCGAGCGAGGGATGAATAATCAGCAATATTATTTATTTATAGTCAAACTCGAAGAGTACGGGATAGTGGTCCGAGAGGAAGGGTACCCCGTAGTTGGTTCTGTCAACCCAGTATTTGACGGGCGAGACAGACTTGCCCCCGTAAAAAATGTGGTCGATAAGGCTGCAGGAATGACCGAAGCCGTTGAATGTGCCGGTATAGCGGTCGGAACTGGGAGCGTCCGTACGGGCGTAGTACATAGTCTTTTCCAGCGGAGCAAGATGGCCCGACTCGGAAGTGGTATTAAGGTCGCCCACAAGTATCACCACGCCCTTGGCGTTCTTGATATCATCCGATTTACCTATTGCGCGCATCTGCTCCACCATCAAGTCTGACGAATTACCTATGGCGGTCAGGCTCCTGTGGTCGTAATGCGTGGAATAGAAGTACACCGGAGTACCGTTGTGCTTCTTGTCTTTAAGCACGGTGCATACCGTCACGCGGCGGCAGGCCGAATGCCAGTCGCCGTAGGTCTTGTCGTGGTTGAGCTCGGGCCTGGTATGGATGTCCTTGTCGAGCCAGAAGAACTCTTTCTTCACCAGCTCGAAGCGGTCTTTGCGGTACAGGATGCCCACACCCTCGCAGTCGGCCTCGGCAACCGAGGCTCCGGTCTTGCTGTCGCGGCCCACATCGTAATAGGCATAATCGTCTCCGAAGAAGGTGTAAAAGTCGGCCGACTGAGGCTTGCGGACCTCCTGAAGGCCGATGATATCGGGCTTCACGGTATCCACAAACTTCTTTACAGCCCTGCGGCGGGCCACCCAGGCAGCGCTGGATCCGTCGGGATAAACGTCGTTGCTATTGGCATAGCGGATGTTGAAACTGCAGACCGTAACGGCAGTGGAACTCTTGGGCAGGGGCGCGATAAACACCGATGTGGGGCCCATACTGAGCTTGCCGCCGCTAAGGCTGACCTTGCCGTAAGACATACCGGCTTCGATCTTTCCGGCCTTCTTGAGCCCCAGGGAGGCGGGCAGGGTCACCGTCTGCTTCTTGCCCGTGGGGTTGAGAGCCACAAGCCAGGTCTGCTCCCCGTTGCCGCGTGTGTACACCATCGGATAGGGATGCGCCTCGTCGAATACGGGCACAAAGTCGCTGTCGGCCCAGAACGCAGGGGTGGACTTGCGAAGGGCGATGAGCTTGCGGGTCCAGTTAAGGAGCGACGAAGGATCGTTCTCCTGGCTCTCTACGGTAGGCGCTCCTGCGGCCGTGGGGTTCTTGGCACCGGCCTCTTTCCAGGCAAGATATGCCGGATACGATGTGGCGGGAGTCCACTCGGGGCAGACCGGGAAGTACAGCTTCTCGGGCTCGCAGGTACTGAATCCGGCGTTGGCGCTGCCGTCCCACTGCATAGGAGTACGGGCGCCGGCGCGCTCCTTTCCGTTATGGTTCGCACCCTCCACGTTGGGCAAGTCGGCCAGCGAACGCATACCTATCTCGTCGCCGTAATAGAGGATGGGCAGATTGGTAGTGAGTATCCACGATATCATCACGCGCAGCTGGTCGGGGTCGTTGCGGTCGCCCGTATTGAGGCGCAGATGGTCGTGATTGCCTGTAATGGAGGCGTAGTAGCCCCAGTCTTTGGTCCAGGAGAGATTGTCGGTATAGCTGTCGAAATACTCCTTGAGCGCACCGGCGGCCGACACGTCGCGCTTGACTTTATTCTCCGGCCAGGGATTGCCGTAAAGGTCGTGAGTGGAGGGCTGGCAGCCGTTCTTGGTAAAATATGCGCCCCCGTTGGCCTGATGCTTACGGTCGAAGTACATAAGGCGGTTGGTGGACGAGGTGCTGTTCAGGTACATATCCACGTTGAAGCCGGCTGCAAGGCAGTACTTGGGCTCGGACCATTCCGCCATAAGCACGTGGCCGGGGAATTCCCTGTCCGACCAGGCGCGGATCTCCCGCCAGAGCTTGACGATGGCCTTCTTGTCGGGGTCGTTCTTGATGAGGCTCTTGGCCATATCGACGCGGAAGCCGTCAACGCCCTTGCCATACCAGAAAGCGATGATATTCTTGAGCTCCTGCTTCACCGCCCTCGGGCCCGGATCGTCAACGCCCTGCTCCCAGGGATGGGAGGGATCGGGATTGGCGAAGCCGAAATTGAGCGCGGGCTGGCAGGCGTAGAAGTTCTTGTAATAGAACTTGCCACGGGGATAGTCGCTCTTCATCCACTTGCCCCTGGTGTTCTGCATAAAGTTCGGGTCCTTGAGCATCACTTCCAGGTCTTCCTTGGCCTTCTCGTCGGGCAGGCGGTCGCTCCAGATGAAGTAGTCGGAGTGGAGCAGGTTGGTGTCTTCTGCGCTTTCCTTGAACCAGGGGTGCTCGTTGGAAGTGTGACCCGGAACCAGGTCGAGCAGCACCTTTATGCCACGCTTGTGGGCCTCTTTGATGAGCTCCACAAGGTCGTTGTTGGTACCGAAACGCGGATCCACCCGATAGTAGTCGGTAACGTCATAGCCGCCGTCAATCCAGCCGGAGCAGAAAAGCGGGTTGAACCAGATGGCGGTGACTCCCAGCTTCTGGATGTAGTCCATCCTGGACATCACGCCGGGAATGTCCCCTATGCCGTTGCCGTCGGAATCTTGATAAGACGAGGGATAAATTTGGTAGATGACTGCGTTGTTGAGCCACTCGGGGCCCTTTTCCCAAGTTTGCCTGAAAGAACCGGGCGCGGGCTGCGCGCTGGCGGAGATGGCGCAGAGCAACGCCGCCGCCGTAATTATTGACCTTATTCTCATAACTAGTTCAGTGTTATAAATGTCAATTTCAAATATAATAATTATACACAAAAATTCCTATATTTGCCTTATGGGAAATCTCAGATTCGACGTTGTACACGACGCCTTCAAGAAAAAGGCGGCCCAAGTGGACATTCCCGCGGGAAAGCCCTCCGATTTCTTTGGCTCTCAGGTGTTTAACCGGGCCAATATGAAAAAGTACCTGGACAGCCAGACCTACGAGAAGCTGGTACTCTGCATCGACAAAGGAGCAACCCTTGACGGGCAGACCGCCGACAAAGTGGCCGAAGGTATGAAAACCTGGGCGCTCGAGCACGGTGCGACCCACGTCACCCACTGGTTCCAGCCCCTCACCGAGGGCACGGCCGAAAAACACGACGCCATAGAGCAGTTCGACGGCTCGTCGCTGGTACAGCAGGAGCCTGACGCATCGTCTTTCCCCAACGGAGGCATACGCGCCACGTTCGAAGCGCGCGGCTATACTGCCTGGGACCCCACCTCGCCGGTATTCATCCAGGACGACACGCTCTGCATACCGTCGGTCTTCATCGCCTACACCGGAGAGGCCCTGGACTACAAGACCCCTTTCAAGAAGGCACTCAAAGCCGTAAACGACGCCGCTGTTCCCATCTGCCAGCTCTTCGATCCCAACGTCAAACGGGTGTACTCGTACCTCGGCTGGGAGCAGGAATACTTCCTTGTAGATGAAGACCTCTTTGCCGCCCGGCCCGACCTGATGCTAACCGGCCGCACCCTTATGGGCCACTCGTCGTCCAAGAGCCAGCAGCTCGGCGACCATTACTTCGGGGCCATCCCGTCACGCGTCACCGCCTTTATGAAAGAGGTGGAGACTGAGGGCTACAAACTGGGTATCCCTCTCAGGACCCGTCACAATGAGGTGGCGCCCAATCAGTTTGAGATGGCGCCCGTGTACGAGGAGGCCAATCTGGCCAACGACCACAACCAGATGCTGATGAACGTGATGACGCGCATCGCCCGCAAGCACGGTTTCGTGGTCCTTTTCCACGAAAAACCTTTCGAGGGCATAAACGGTAGCGGCAAGCACAACAACTGGTCGCTCGGCACCGACACCGGCACGCAGCTTCTCGCTCCCGGCAAAGACGCCAACGGGAACCTGCAGTTCGTCACCTTCTTCGTGAACTCGCTGGCCGCGGTCCAGAAGCACAACGGCCTGCTCAAGGCAAGCATAGCAAGCGCCAACAATTCGCACAGGCTCGGCGCCCACGAGGCTCCTCCCGCCATTGTGTCGGCATTCCTGGGGCAGACTATGACCGAGGTTCTGCGCAAACTGCTGGAGGTACCCTCCGACACGCCCATCGAGATTGCAGGCAAGAAGGGCCGCCACGTCGGACTGGTGGAGATTCCCGAAATCTTTGTCGACAATACCGACCGCAACCGCACATCCCCCTTTGCATTCACCGGTAACCGTTTCGAATTCAGGGCCGTGGGGTCGAGCGCCAACTGCGCCGGTGCGCTCACGGTGCTCAACGCTGCCGTGGCCGAGCAGCTCACCCTCTTCAAGGCCCAGGTCGATGAAGCCCTGGCTGCCGGAAAGCCCCTTCCCACCGCCATAATGGACTGCCTCAAGCCACTGATAGCCAAAGTGTTGGATACCATTTGCTTCGAGGGTAACGGGTATAGCGAGGAGTGGAAGGCGGAGGCCGCAAAAAGAGGCCTTGACACCGAATCCAGCGTGCCCAAGATGTTCTGCAAGTTCACTTCGCCCGAGGCCGTGGAGCTGTTTACCAGCCAGGGCATCTGCGACCTTAAGGAGCTGGAAGCCCGCAACGAGGTGAAGTGGCAGACATACACCACCAAGATCCTCATCGAGGCCAGGACCGCGGCGCGTATGGCACTCAACCATATCCTTCCTGCCGGGCTCGAATACCAGCGCAGCCTGCTTGGGAACCTCGACCTCATACGTCAGAACTTCCCCGACAAATACCGGCAGATGGCCTCGACTCAAATAGACCTCATCAAGGAGTGCGGAGAGTTGATTACCGATATCAGGGGCCGCTCCGAGGAGCTCGACTCCGCAAGGGAGAAAGCCGAAACCATTCAGGAAGCATTCCCAAAGGCGCTTGCTGCCGAGAAGGCCGCCGATAAGATACGCCTGCTGCGCGAAAGCATCGACCGCCTGGAAGAGCTCACCGACAATGCCCTCTGGCCCCTGCCCAAATACAGGGAGCTGTTGTTCATCAATTAGACATTAACCCTTAAATACAGAAGCAATGAATATTTTACTTACCTTGCTCTTCGGAGCCATTGCCGGTTGGCTTGCCGGCTTCTTTGTAGTTAAAGACAAAGGCGGTCTTATCTGGAACATCATTATCGGCCTCCTGGGCGGTGTGGTCGGCGGCTGGCTGCTCGGCCTCATCGGAGCGGGCGGTTCCTTCTGGTCACAGTGGTATGGCCAGATTGTCAGCGCCCTTATCGGCGCCGTAGTCCTTCTGCTCATCTGGAACGCCATCAAGAAGCTCTTCAAGAAATAAGGCCCGGCCTCAAATTACAGTTTACTATGGCAAAATCTGATATCAAAAAGCAGAGGTCTCCGCAGATCGAGATCGTCTGGAACGAGAAGGTTCCCCAGGCCTGCTACTTCAAGAGCAACGCCTACAGCATCATAGCCAAGGTGGAGAAGGGACAATACATCCTCACCCGCTACGGCTGGGACGAAGACCCGCAGAAGGGAGAGAGCATCATCGTTTCGCCCGCCGATACGCGCCGTCTGATGGAGAACCTCAAGGTCAAGAACGCCGACACCCTTATCAAGGTACTTGGTAAAAAGTTCGCCTTGAAGGAGCCGCATAACTCCTTCGTCAAGATACTTACTTCCCTCGAGAGAAGGGGTATCCCCTACGAGAGGAAGTAAGCTTGTATCAATACTTGTAGAAGCCCTCTCCGGAACTCTTGCCGAGTTTACCCTCGGCAATCATCTTCTTGAACACTTCGATCATACCCTTGAAGTTGTAGGGCATCAACATCTTTTTCAGCAGCGGGCTGAACAGGCCGGGAACCTTTTGATACTGAAGCACGATGTTGTAGGCGGTGTTAATCCCCACCACATCGAAAATTTCGAAGGGACCGCGCGGAGCACCGGTGCCGTATTTCCATGCCTTATCTATGCTCACAGGGTCGCTGACGCCGTTCACGTACAGGTCAAGGCCCGACAGCAGGAAGGGAACGAGCATTGAATTCAGCAGGTAGCCGTTCTTCTCTTTGTTGACCGGCAGGGCCACCATGCGTATGTCGTTGGCAAAGGCCATAACAGCGTCAAACGCCTCCTTGGATGTCTGAGCCTGCGCCATAATCTCTGCGGTATTGTTCTTCCAAATGGCGTTGGCAAAGTGCAGGGACAGATACTTGTCGGGGCGGCCCGTACACTTGGCGAAAGTCGAGGGCAGGAGGGTCGATGAGTTGGTGCACAGAATAGTCTTCTCCGGCATCAGAGGGGCGAGCGCCTCGTAAAATGCCACCTTGTCCTTAACGTTCTCGGCCACCGATTCGATGATAATATCGGCATCGGCGGCCGCCTTTGCCATATCCAGTTCGAGTTTGATACTTGAGTAGGCTTTTTCTACCTGCTCGATGCACTTCTTGGGGTCGAAGCTGTCGGCATCGGCGATGCCGCGGCACCAGTTGGATGCTCCCGCATCCGAGGCCATAAGCTCTATGGCCTCTAAGTATGTCTTCTTAAGAGAATCAATCTTGGGTTGAGAACGACCGATACTGCCCTGGCTGCGAAGCCAGATTGTAACATCGAATCCACAATATGCAGCCTGGAAAGCAATCTGGCTTCCAAGCACTCCGCCTCCGGCGATAACTACTTTTTTCATAAATGTAAAAGGTTTCTAACTAACAGCTTGCAAATATAGCTATTAAAAGCCAAAACAACAATCCACCGCCCACACACGCTGCTGATTGCCGTTTTAGACCGACTTATTAAAAATATTTATATATATTTGTAACCTAAGTTAGTTGGATAGTGTCAATGAGAAAGTTTGCTATACTTCTTTTGTTGTTCCTGGCCCTGCCGGTTTTCTCGCAAAACAAGCCATTTAAAGTTCAGGGAGTAGTCCGCGATACCGAGGGGGAAACCCTGGTGGGTGTATTCGTGCAGGTCAAAGGCAGCAAGACAGGCACCCAGACCGACCTGGACGGCAACTATTCCATTTCTCTGTCAGCCCCTTCCATCCTTGTATTCCAGTATCTTGGGATGGAGGAGAAGGAAGTGAGCGTGTCGGAAGGGGGCACCCTCGACGTCGTCCTCAAAGGAGACAACACCCTGGAAGAAGCGGTGATTTCGGCCGGCTACGGACTGGCGCAAAAGCGCTCCGATATGACCGGTTCGGCGTTTCAGGTAGAGTCGTCACAGCTCAAGACGCTACCGGCAGCCCGCGTTGACAATATGCTCCAAGGTATGGTCCCGGGCCTCTCCATCGAAGAAGGAACCTCCGGCTCCACGGGCACGCGTTACACCATTAGGATACGCGGTGACGCATCGCTCAACGCCAACAGCGAGCCGCTGTGGATAGTTGACGGCGTCCCGATCTACACCGGAAACACCACGGGCTCTACGCCCGGAATGTCATACACAGTGAGCCCTATGTCGTTCATCAACCCCGACGACATCGAGTCCATAACCGTTCTGAAGGATGCCGCCACCACCTCCATCTACGGCGCCGACGGTGCCAACGGAGTGATCCTGGTCACCACCAAGCAGGGGCAGGGTGACGGGGCCATCCACGTGAATGCAACGCTCAAGTACGGTATCTCCCGGGTCGATAAATCTACGCTGATCAAATACTGCAACGCCGAGCAATGGTGGGGCCTGGCCAAAGAATCGTGGGTGAATGCAGGTTACGATCTGGCGTACTTCCCCTACCAGGACAACTACCATAACAAGTATTCCACCACCGACACCAACTGGTACGATGTCTATCTGGGCACAGGCAACGCCACCGAACTGGGCCTGAGGATCGATTCCGGCGGCAATAAATCCAAGCACTATCTTTCGGTAAACTACTACGGGGAGAAATCGACCAGGAAGGGCAACGACCAGCAACGCTTCTCGCTGCGCGACAGGGCGAGCTATAAATTCACCAAGCGGCTTTCGCTGGAGGGCAATATTGCGCTGACCTACAATATCAACAACTTGACCCCCATCAGTTCATCGTACTATAATGTGATTCCTATCTTCGAGCCTTACGACCTCGACGGAATCACCCCCAGGCTATACAACTATTACTCCGATGCGACGGACAAATACGATCCCAAGCTGAGGAAATTCGTTTACAGCGCCATCCCCGACAGAGACTTGAGCGACAAAACACAGCGGAGCATAACCGTTGACGGAAGCGCCACCCTCACTTACGACATCATCGAAGGGCTCAAGTTTACTTCGATGCTGGGAGTGAACGCCCTGACCGCCCAGGAGATGATTTACTACCCCAAAACGACATTGGGCGGTATCACATCCTACGAGCAGGACGGACATTCCAGCCGGGCATCGTCTTTTACATATGTTTGGAACAATATCGACCGCCTCAATTTCAACCGCAAGTTCGGCAAGCATACCGTGGGAGCGCTCCTTGGAGTGGAGTTCGTCGGCCGTGAAACACGCACCCTGAGCGCATCGGGTTCGGGTTTTGCCAACGACCATATCAAAGAGATCGGCTATGCCATAGAGGCCTCGCGCAAAGGCACTTCCAGCGCCTCCAACAGCCGGTCGCTCTCCTATATCGGCTCTGCAAACTGGTCGTACGACAACCGCTACTACCTGTCGGCTTCTTACCGCCGGCAGGGCTATTCGTCATTCAGCACCTATTCCCGCTGGGGCGACTTCGCTTCGGTGGGTGCGTCGTGGAACGTGCATAACGAGAGTTTCTTCAATGTGCCTTTCATCAATCGTTTAAAGCTCAAGGGCAGTTACGGAACCAGCGGCAACTCAAGGGTCGATACCGGCGCCGCTTATGGAACTTATAACTATAGCTCAGGCTATTACTACGGCGGTCTTATGGGAGCGGGCCAGGGTACGGCTCCCAATCCCGGCCTGAGCTGGGAGACCACTTATATCACCAACGTTGGCCTCGACCTGGCCTTCCTGGCCAACCGCATCGACCTCCAGATGGAGTTCTACCGCAAGCTCACCAAGAACCTGCTCTATAACGGAAGGGTTTCGTCCATCATCACCGACGGCTCGGTTATGCGCAATGTGGGAGAGTTGGAGAACATCGGATTCGAACTGTCACTCTCTACCAAGAACATAGTCTCGAAGAATTTCTCCTGGACCACCGATTTTAACGGTGCCGTAAACCGGAATACCATCAAAAAGCTCTACAAGGGCAACCACACCGGATTCTTCGATTATGTGTGGATGGAAGGTGCCAGCAAAGATGCCTGGTGGCTGAGCCGCTGGGCAGGCGTGGATCCCGCCACCGGAGCGCCTATGTGGTACGATATTGACGGAAACCTCACGTATATCTTCTCATACAACAACCGCGTGCTCCTGCCGGAATACAGCAAAGAGCCCGACTTCCGGGGTGGTATGCGCAACATTTTCACATTCGGCGATTTCTCGGTGGTGCTTTCCCTGACCTACACTTTGGGAGGCTGGGAGAGTATCGACAAGGCCGAAGACGGCTTTGACATTATCTCCAACAACGTGATGGTCGAAGAACTCGATCACTGGCGGGAGCCGGGCGACGTTTCCAACAATCCCAAGCCGATCTACAAAGTCTCCACCGGTTCGTCGCGCTACTCTACGCGCTTCCTGTACAGCCAGACGAACATACAGGTCAAGAACCTGGTATTCAGCTACAACCTGCCCAAGCAGTTCTGCAACAAGCTCAGGCTCAACGGCGCTACCGCCTCGCTCATTGCCGACAATCTGTATCTGTGGACTCCCGACCAGAGCGCAACGCACAACAGCTACAAGACCCTGCGCTACAAAGATGGAGTCACCCGCACTTTTTCCGCTATGCTAACGCTTAATTTTTAGGAAGATGAAGAGATTGTTAACCATTTGCCTGCTTGCCCTGTCGCTTCAGGGCTGCTCATCATTCCTGAATGTCGAGACGCTCGGAAAAAGCACTATCGACGGTTTCTTCGGCGATACCGACGGACTTAAAGCGGCCGGTCTGGGGCTTCACAGCCTCATCAGGGACTATTACGACGACTATTACATCCGTATGGGAGAAATAGCCGCCGACAAGATATACCTCTACAGGGTGAATACTTCACAGGTGCTCCAGCTGGTATATGACTTCGAGAGCCTTCCTGCCGACAATTCGGGTTACCCTTATCTGCTGTGGAAGAAGGGATACGAAATCTGCACCAATGCAAACAACATTCTCTTTTACGGAGAGAAGCTGTTAAAGGAGTTTCCGGAGCACACCGACCTGATAAACAAGCATTTCGCTTATGCATATTTTGCCCGGGCCCTGGCCATCTTCGACCTGTGCAACATATATGCTATGCCCTACATTTTCACCGCCGATGCGTCTCACCTCGGAGTGGTTGCGATCGACTACGTGCCCGGCTTTGATTCCGAGCTGCCAAGAGACTCGGTCAAAGACTGTTACAACCTCATCTTGTCCGACTTGAAAAAGGCCATCGAATTGTTCGGCGAAGATACCGAGCGTAATCCCACGTATATCTCGGCCCTTGCCTGCAAGGCACTGTTGGCCCGGGTTTACCTCTATATGAAGGATTATTCCAACGCCGCCGCTTATGCCAAAGAGGTGATGAACGAGGTGCCTCTCAGCCCCCGCAGCGAGTATGTAAATATGTTCAGGAAGGCCCAGGACTTCCCCGGAGAAGCGATTTTCAGGGTCAATTCCTACAGCTCCGGTTCCGGGATGCGCGCGTTTTGCTCTCCCCTGACCGACCAGACCGCTACGATAGATCCCGAATTCCTCGCAACCTTCTCTTCCGACGATGTCCGCAAGGATCTCTTCACTTATGTGGCCGAGCCTGAAGACGGAGATATTTACGCAGGGAAAGTATTCACTGCCATCTGCAAGTATCTTCCCCTCAAAGGAGGCGTCTCGGACGAGCTGAACCGCCGCTGCGACCCGTTCATCCTCAGGGTTTCCGAGATGTATTTTATTCACGCCGAAGCACTTTGCCTCGGCGGGGGTAACTTGAATGAGGCCGCCGAAGACATCAAGGCCATACGTGCCCGCGCCCTGGGCAAGAGTCCCTCCGACATAGGCTTGAATTACACCGGCGCCGACGGCCTGGACCGTATTATCCAGGAAGAACGCGCCAAAGAGCTGTGCTTCGAAGGGCACCGGTTCTTCGACCTTAAGCGCCGCGGCGAGGATATAGTGCGCTCGTCCGGCACATCCTCCACGACCAAGGTCCTCAGATATCCCGACTACCGCTATTCGCTCCCCATCAGCCAGATGGAGATGCAGGCCAACGATAAAATGGAACAGAACGATGGTTACAAAGATAAATAAAGCCGCAGTCGCCCTTGCGGGCATCCTGCTCCTTGTCTGCGGATGCCGCAAGCACGAGGAGGTTTTCTTCGACACGCCGTTTGTGCGCCTCGAAGATGTCAACGGTGCGTCATCCCTTAGCGTCGACCGCAATCTCGACAATTTGCTCACCGAGATACGTATAGTGGTCAGCGCCAGCAAGAACTACTTCACCGAGCCGATAGTGGTTGAATATGAGATAATTCCCGGCGACGGACTCAAAGAGGGCTCCGACTTCAAAGTGCAGGCCAGCACTATGAGCCCCCAGACCTTCAGCCCGGGCACCTACAGCCTGCCCGTGAGGGTAATATGGTACAAGACCGACAATTTCGATCCCGACAAAGACAACACCCTCACCTTCCGTCTGACCCGCACCAGCCTGCCCGAAATGCTGCTGGGCTGTCCCGGCAAGGACGCCATCAAAAAAGAATTTATTTTCACAAAGTTATAGTGTTATGAATAGAATTGTTTCCTTTGCAGCCTGCGTCCTCGCAGCAGCTTCGGTTCTGGCATCCTGCCAGCCCAAAGTGACACCCGACGGAAAGTGCGAAATCACATCATTCACACTCTCTTCCGCCAAGAATGCCGCCCTCCCCAACGATGTAAAGGGCGTCATTGACGCTTCGGCCAAGACCATCACCCTGGTCATTCCCACCTCCGTCTCGGCCACCAGCTTCATTCCCGACTTTACTGTAACCGAGAATGACGTAGTGAAAGCCGGTGGAGCAGCCCTTGTTTCCGGCGAAACTTCTGTCTCGCTCACAGACGGCACCAAGATTTCCGTGTCGGATGACGTGTCGGTGATGTCGGTCGACTATACCATTGCCATCAAGCCCAACGACGAGATTGCCGAACTTGTGTCGATATGCTTCAAGCAGGCCGACAACAGCGCCCTTACCGCCGATGTGGCTCCCGAGGCTATCACTCCCGAAATGATTGTGCGCGTTCCCGGCGAGGCTTTCCGCAAGGAACTTGTGCTTACCGTCACCGCCGGCCAGAACGATGCCATCAAGGTGAACAACAGCGATGTTGAAAGCGGCGCCTCCATAAAGGTCGATACCAACTTCCCCATCGACATCACCGTTTCCGACCAGGTGGCCGGAAAGAGCAGCGCCTACGTGCTCAAGGTGGGCAAGATACTTGAATACGTGCTTTCCAAGATCGGTCAATATACCGAGGGTACAATAGCCGACTTTGTTATGACCATCAACCCCGCCGACGACTGCCCGTACTTCGCTTACGCCCGCAAGGTCGGCGACGAGAAGTACAACAACATCTCCGTCGCAAAATGGGACGGCTCGGCCTTTACCCTCGTGGGCCCGACCGGCGCCGCCGACGCCTCTGCCAGGGCAGCCAGCAAGCCCCGCATCGCATTCGCTCCCGACGGCACTCTGTTCCTCCAGTATTATGGCGCAGAAGTGTCCAACAAGCCCACTGTCAAGAAACTCGATTCCGGTTGGTCCCTGATTGGCGAAGCCGGTATCACACCGCAGAACGGCAACAGTTCATCTTCCTACAACTATCCTCTATTTGTACATCCCGCAAGCGGCCAGCCCGCCTTCTTCTGGAACGGAAATACAAAGAACGAAGCTTCTTACAGGGTTATGAATTACTCCGGCTTTAACGGAACTGCCTGGTCGTCCAATGTCGTGAGCAACGCTCCCGCTCTGGGCTCCGGCGGAACCGCCAACTCCGGTATGTACTACGCCTCTTCTTGCGTAATCTACGACGGGAAAGTGTTTATTGGCAGCTCATTCAACGAGTTCGGCTATTATGTGCACGAGGTGAATGCCGACGGCACATTGAAACCCATCGTAGAGAACTTTATCCCCGCCGGTGCACCTCACGGTCTTCCTGCCAGCTTGGCGCTGAAGGGCGACGGCCAGGGCGGCCTTTACCTGATGGGCGCCGACAGAGCTACCAACACAATGCAGATCTTCACTGTAGATGCTTCTGCAGGTACTCTTAAGCCTTTTGGTACCGGAATTCCCGTGACTATCGGCTCGAGCGGCGGTGTAACCGAGGATGCCGGCTTTGCCGTCAGTCCTACCGATCAGCTTGTGGTTATCGCATACGACGGAGCCGAGAACATTCCCGTCTTCGAGTATCTTGACGTAGACGGCGGTTACCAGTGGAGCAAGTTCGCCGCAGAGTCCCCTGTTGCGGCCAAGTCGGCTTACTTCCTGGAATTCGACAGCAAGGGCAACGGATACATTGCCTATCAGTCTGCCGACGGCATAGAGCTGTACTCCGTAGGCCTGGAGGCGGATATCCTGCCTGAATAAAGCCTCAAATTATTAGCTGCGGGCGGATCTGCAAAGGTCCGCCCTTTTTTTATATCCGGGAAGCTTGTAGCTTATCGTTTGTTTTTCTTATATTTGTGATGTGAGGTCTTTCCGCTTCATTTTCATTATCACCGCCTTGTTGGTGGCCGTTCCCTTCCTGTCATCCGCCCGGATACAGGACGGGATGCTGTTCCGCTCATATGATGTGCCCTCGGAAGAAAGGACCTCGCTTATGCTCCCTGCCAGGCAAAAAGAGTGGATAACCTTCACGGACTCCCTTTCTTTGTCGTTTTCAATCAAGATCGAGCTCAACAAGGGCCGATTCGGATATATTTGCCGTATGGCCCTGGACGACTTGCTGCCTATTGATTTTTTACTGGCCCCGAGGGGCGACAGGCCCGAGATATGCGCCACGGCAGATCATCTCAATCTGGTTTCCCTCAACGACGAGGGAGACAATGTAGAAGAGTGGAAAGACTTCTACGTCAAGATTTTTGAGGATGAAGGGAACCTTGTGCTCAGCGCCAACGGAAGGGAGGTTTTCCGGGGGGCTTTTGCAGCAAAGCGTCACCGTGCCATTTTCTACTTCGGCAAGTGTGACGCGCCCGGATTCGTAAGTTCCGACGTGGCCCCGATGATACTGGCAGACTTGCAGCTGAAAGTAGATAATGGCCGCACCCATACCTGGCTGCTCTCCGACGAGTCTGACCTGGAACCCCGCCCGAGCGTCAGCATCAAGGCTTCCAACTGCCTCTTCCTCAAGGATTTCAACCGCCGCTGGACAAAAGCATTCTCGGCCCGCACCCCCTCGCTCAGCTACAGCTGCGCCTCCAGGGACGGGGCTACCGTTTACTTCATCTCGGAGTATCAGATCATAAAGATCGACGTCGCCTCCGCCAGCAACACCGTTATTCCGTACAAGAGGAATATGAAGATGGCCTTTGTCCGGGACAATTTCGAGGTGCTCCCGAACGGCGACCTGATATATGCCGATGTGGAGTCGGGGCAGTTCATACGCTTCGACCAGCAGTCCGGCGAGTGGGTGGCGGACAACAACAGGACCCGCACCTGCACATTACTGCACAACAACAGCCTGTGGCTCGAAGACAGTCAGGAATACTTGCATATCTTCGGATATGGCCAGCACAAGTATTCCAATATGGCCTACTGGTGGAGTCCCGCCGACCTGTCCATAAAGTCGGATGAACTTCAAGGCATTACGCCCAGGTACCTGTCGGCTGCCGGAGTGTTGGACGGCAAGGTTTACGTCCTCGGCGGAAAAGGCAATGCAGACGGGCGCCAGGAGCTCGGGGTCCGTTTCTGGGACGACTTCTGCGAGATAGATCCCCGGGACGGCTCTTCCAAGACTTTGTGGCACAACCCCTTGCTCGGAAACAACGTGGCCGCCAAGGACCTGGTGTTCGAAGAGGGAGGCGAGTCGTTCCTCACGCTGATATACAACCCGGAGATCCACGACTCGTCCCTCCAGCTGGTGCGCTTCAACTTCGAGGACGGAAGCTGCCAGGAGCTTGCAGACAAGCTCCACTACACCTTCTCCGACATTTCATCCGAGGCAAGGCTCTATTACAACGCCGAGTACGAAATGTACATAGCCGCCCTGTGCTGGAGCGGAGACGACGGGGATTCGCACGTAGCGACCTACATCCTCGGAGCTCCCATACTCTCCGGCGAGGCCGCAGCTCCGTCCCGATTCCCCTGGATCTGGGCGGCGGCAGCGCTCCTGCTTCTTGCAATCGTTGCTGTCTGGCTGGTCGTACGCCGCCGCAAGAAGGCTCAGGAAGAGGAAGAGCCTCAGGAAATTGGCGGCATATTCGAGCCAGAGAAGCCGGGAGTTTACCTGCTGGGCGGCTTCCACGTGCTCGATAAAGACTGCAACGACATCGCTTCGTCCTTCTCGCCCATACTCGTGCAGCTGCTCTCCATACTGATCCTCTACACCGAAGAAAAGGGCAGCATTTCCAATGCGATGCTCAAATCGCTCCTGTGGCCTGACAAGTCCGACGAGAGTTTCAACAACAACAAGGGCGTTAACCTCAAGCGTCTGCGCTCCCTTCTGGAGCAGATTGGCGGGGTAAGCGTCATCTCGGAGGGCGGCAACTGGCGTATATGCGCAGAGAGCGGAAAGGTCGATTATATGGAAGCCAGGCGCAGGCTTTCCGAGGGTAATGTACAGGAGATTCTCAAGGTGGCTTCCTGGGGCGCCCTGCTGCCCGAATATCACTTCGAATGGCTGGATGCCTTCAAGTCGAGCTATACCAATCTGGTGTTCTCCAGACTCGACACTATAGTATCTTCGGGCGTGTCTCCCGAGATGCTGGTGAGGATATCCGACTGCCGGCTGCTGTTCGACAGCCTGGATGAAGATGCCGTTCTGCAAAAGTGCCAGGCCCTTGTAAGCCTCGGAAAAGTGGGTCTGGCAAAATCGGTTTTCAGCCGCTTCACGAGCGAGTATAAACGCATTATGCAGGAAGAAATCAGCGAAGATTTCACAGATTTCATCAAAAAAAATCTGCATTAATTCTTTCATTAAGCCCTCCGTTAAATACCCTCTTGTAGATTTGTGTTCATACTGCACGTGTTATGAACAAAATCTTCAAGACACTAACTCTACTAACCATCTCCGCCTGCCTGCTCGGCAGCGCCGCTGTATCCTGCTCAAAAATCTATGAGCGGCTGGATACGCTCGAGAACAAAGTGTCCAACCTGGAGACCATTTCCGAGTATCTGCAAGGTGTGCTCCGCGAAAACAAAATCATCAAGGAAGTCGTCGAAGAAGAGAACGGCTACACCTTCGTCTTCACCGACGGGAGCAGCTTCACGGCCGTCAACGATACTCCGGACACCATAGACGTAACGATCCAGGACGGCAAGGTCGTCATCAGCCTTTCCGACGGCAGCGAATATGTCATCCCCCTCTGGTTTGCAACTCCTTCGAGCATAACGCTCGTTTCATCCAGGCCCGTGAGTATGATCACCGGGGCCACTTCCCTGCTGCCGTTCCGGGTAAACCCCTCCAACGCTACAGTCAATATCCGTGACATTTCGCTGGACTATGAGGGTGCGAACATTGCCCTGGAGTCGGTGGAGCAGCTCATTGACGACGACAACAAACCTGTCCCGGGGAGCTACTGCGCCGTCCTGAAAGATCTCGCCGCAGCCGACAGCTACGAAGACGAGGCCTGCCTGGTAATCAAGTCCAAAGACTGCCGCGGAGAAGAATTCAGCGTGTATTCCAATCCTTTCACCGTCAAGGCAGTATCTTATCACGGCATCAACACCGGACTGCCCTTCGTGATACTTGACACTCCCAACGCCACTCCCATCACCTCCAAGACGGAGTGGATGGACGGAGCCACCCTCACCATTCTCAATTCCGACCTTACGGTCCACTATCAGGGAACCCTCAGCATGAAAGGGCGCGGCAACAGCACCTGGACCCAGTTCCCCAAAAAGCCCTACGCCCTCAAGCTCGACAGCAAGGCCGAGATTCTGGGTATGCCCAAGCACAAGCGCTGGTGCCTGCTGGCCAACTGGATGGACCGCACCCTGATCCGTAACGACGTGGCGTTCGAGCTTTCGAGGCGCATCGGTATGGAGTGGACTCCCTCCGGACAGTTCGTGGAGCTCTTCCTCAACGGGGAGCACCGGGGCAACTATTACCTCTGCGAGCAGATCAAGGTCGACGAAAACCGCGTCAACATTGCCTCCCTCGGCAAGAAAGTAACCGAGGGCGAAGAGCTTACAGGAGGATACCTGATGGAATGCGACCTGTGGTACAACGAGGACTTCAAGTTTATGTCCCCCGTTCACAACGTGCCCTGGCAGTTCAAGGATCCCGACGAGATAAACGACGCCCAGTTCAACTATATGTACGACTACGTCTCCCGCTTCGAGGCTTCGCTCTTCGAGAGCGCCCGTTTTGCAGCGCGCGAGTATCTCGATTACATCGAGCCCGAAACCTTCGTGGACTGGTGGCTGGTCAACGAACTCGCCCAGAACTCCGAAATCAACCAGCCCAAGAGCGCCTACATCTACAAAGACCGCGGCGGCAAGCTCAAGGCGGGTCCGGTATGGGATTTCGACTGGGGCACATTCATCCCCCGCGACAAATACAATTACGTAGCGATGGGGCAGAAATACTATTTCCACCAGCTTTTCCAGGACAAGGAGATACGCAGCCTGATAAAGACTCGCTGGAACAACTGCAAGCACAATCTTACGGATATTCCGGACTACATCGACGCAATCAGCTCCACTCTGTACGCCTCCGATGCCATAAACTCCGAGATGTGGCCGATAAGCCGCACCACCAACCAGGACGAGAGCCTGGACTACCGCCAAGCCGTAGAGAGGCTTAAGGAGGCCTTCCGCGGAAAATACGAATGGCTTGATTCGAACATACAAACCTTCTGATTATATGAACAAAACTAAGACTCTGTCCGTCAAGATTCTCAGCTTGCTCGCACTGATGCTGTTCCTTATGCCTCAGGCGGGCTCTGTGAGTTTTGCCCAGGACAAAAAAGCCAAAATTGTCCGCACCCTGGTCGGTACGGTTAATGCTGGCGGAGCGTTCCCCGGACCTCTCCCCGGAGCCTCCGTTTACAACACCAAGACCAGGCAGGGCGTGATTACGGATGCCGACGGTAATTATTCCATAGGCATCACGGGGCCGGAGGACATACTCCAGTTCCGCTTCCTGGGTTATAAAGACCTCGACAAGATCGCCGGCGTGGGCGACAGGCTCGACGTAGAGCTTGAAGATGCCGCAGATATGCTGGAAGAGACTGTCGTTATCGGTTATGGTACCACCAAGAAAAGGGACATCACCGGCTCTATCGTATCCGTGACCAAGGACGATATCGAGAACAAGATGCCCACGAACATCTTCGACGTGCTGCAAGGTACCGCAGCCGGTGTACAGGTTACCTCCGGTTCCGGCCAGCCCGGCGAGGGTTCCAACGTTATCATCCGCGGTACTTCCACTATGAACGACGCGGGCGTAGGACCTCTCTGGGTAGTTGACGGAGTCCCCTGCAACGACATCGACCAGATCAATCCTTACGACATCGAGTCCGTAGAGGTTCTCAAGGATGCCGCATCCGCCGCCATCTACGGTGCACGTTCGGCCAACGGCGTTATCCTCGTCACCACCAAGAGAGGTAACGAGAGCAACCCGGTGCTCGAGGTGCGCTACCAGCACTCGTTTGCCAACCTCACCCACAAGCTCCCCCAGATTAACGCCAACCAGTACAGGGAGATGCAGCACCAGTATATGCAATATGCGCTGGACGAGGGTGCCGGACTGGTGTCGCAGGCAGTCATCAACATTCTCAATTCACAGCTGGGCGATCCCTACAACGCCCTGCTGAACAACGACAACGACTATCAGGACATAGCCTACCGCCTGGCCAACAAAGACCAGGTGGACCTTAGCTTCGGCGGCGCCAGCAGGCAGCTCAAATATATGCTGATGGGCGGCTTCTACAACGAGCAGGGTATAATCAAGAACACCAACTTCCGCAGGGCCTCCGTACGTCTGAACGCCGACTACACGGCAAATGAGATACTCTCTGTGGGCACGAAGATAAATGTAAGCTATGCCAAGAAGGACGGCGTGGACGAGGCCGGATACCTCAACAGTATCCTGTCCCGCAAGCCTACGCTGAGCCTCTATTATCCCGACGGAACCCTTATCGGAACCCTGTGGGGCATCAGCCCTCTGTCGGCCGACCTGCAGACCAATTTCAACGAGTACTACAGGGCCTCCGTCTTCCAGTATGCCGACATCAACTTCAACGAGCATCTGAAGTGGACGTCCAACCTCAACGCCAACTTCGGCCTTGTGAGGTACACTTATATGCGTCCTACCGCACTCAGCGACCAGTATCTCCACAACAACGGCCAGCACCGGAGCACGATGACCTTCGATGTGATGAACGAGAATTACCTCAACTACAGCAACACCTTCGGCGACGACCACACCATCTCGGCGATGGCGGGTTTCTCGCTCCAGTCGTGGCACAGCGCAGTCGAGTATTTCAAGGGCAAGGATTCAGCAACCGACGCCGTGTGGACGATGAACGCCTTTGCGGCCAACTTCGACCTCACCAGCACCGGCAGCACCGAGACCAAGCACACTATGGCCTCGGCCTTCGCGCGCTTTACTTATAATTACAAATCAAAGTACATCTTCTCCGCCAATATGCGTGCTGACGGGTCTTCCCGCTTCGCCTCCAACAAGAAGGTGGGTCTGTTCCCTTCGGTGTCGGCGGCCTGGCGTTTCTCCGACGAGCGCTTTATGCGCCGCATCAAGAAAGCCATCAAGCTCACCGACGCCAAGCTCAGGGTAAGCTACGGTGTAACCGGCAATGAGGCCATCGGCGACTTCGACTCGCAGCTCAGTTACGCGATCGGCGGCATCTACGACGGCGTGGCCGGCGTAACTCCCTCAAGGATAGCGGTCAACGATCTCGGCTGGGAGCGCACCAGGCAGCTCAACATAGGTACCGACCTCACCTTCCTTCAGGGCCGCTATCAGCTGACCCTCGACTGGTTCGACAAGGTTACGGACAACCTCCTTGCCAACTATGAGATTCCTAAGGAATGGGGCTTCAACACCGTGAGGAAGAACATCGGTTCCATCGACAACAAGGGTGTTGAGCTGGCGTTCAAGGGTACCTTCATCAACAAGAAGAACTATTATCTCCACTTCGACGCCAACCTGACCTACAGCCGCAACACCGTTCTGGAGCTTGCCAATCACGCCAACTACATTTACAGTGACAACTGGTATATCTCCGAGAAGAGGCCTCTAGGCGACTTCTACGGTTACAAGTATCTGGGTGTCTTCGCCTACGACGAGTCCAACGCCTTCACCAACGACTGGAAACAGCTGACTCCGGTATTCGACGGTGGCATATTCAGCCACTACACCCTGGACGGAGTGCGTTACGACGGCCCCGTCAACCAGAAGACCCTGCCCAGCGGCGTTCCGTTCAGGGGCGGCGACATCAACTGGGACGAGGATCCCGAGCACAGGGACGGTATCATCAACGACCAGGACCGTATGATTCTCGGAAACGCCCAGCCTTTCCTCACCGGCGGTCTCAATATGACCTTCCGCTACAAGCAGATAACGCTCACCGCAGCCTCTTACTTCTCCTTCGGCGGACAGATCTACAACTTCGCCCGTTACAACCAGGATCAGGCCAGTATGGCCGCCTGGTCCACCACCCCCACCATCAACTGGATCAACAACTTCTGGGTAAAGCAGGGCGACCAGGTTGAATACCCGCGTCCTTTTGCCGACAGCTTCCAGAACGACAGGCACGTGAACTCGAAGTACATCGAAGACGGCTCCTACATCAAGATCAAGAACATAAGGATCGCCTACAGGCTCAAGCAGAACGTTACCCAGAAACTTAACATCAAGGGTCTCAACATCTACGCCTACGTGACGAACCCCTTCACCTTCACCGCCTACAGCGGCTACGATCCGGAGTTCTCCAACTACAGCGCCCTCTCCATCGGTATGGATACCAACCGCTTCCCCCGCAACCGGGAATTCGGTCTCGGACTCACTCTTAACTTGTAAAAAGGAAAGGTTATGAGAAATATCATCAAATCCTCGATTATATGTCTGCTGGGAGCTTCCCTCCTCGCAAACTCCTGCAATCTCCTCAACGTGGATCCTATCAGCGAGATTCCCGAAAGCCAGATGTGGCAGAACCAGAGGGACGTCAACGCCGGGATCGCCGAGATTTACTCCTCCTTCCGCACCGCCCTCAAAACCAACTGGTTCTGCTGGGGCGAGATGCGTTCCGACAACTTCATCCTCTATCAGGAACTTCCGTCGGAGTACTCCAAGCTCCTGCTCAACCAGATGACCACCGACCTTCCGTCCACCAGCTGGCAGTCGCTCTACAAGGTCATCAGCAACACCAACTTCGCCATCCAGAACATTCCGGATTCCGAAATAACCGACCAGACCCTCAAGAACGACTATCTGGCCCAGGCCTATGCAATGCGCGCCCTGTGCTACTTCTACGCCGTGAGGGTATGGGGCGACGTGCCTGTGTACCTTGAGCCGGTTGACAACCTCGCGAATGCGGAATTCAAGGGCCGCACCACTAAGAACGAGGTCCTCAGCGACGTGATCATCCCCGACCTCGAGCTGGCCGAGTCGCTGATCGACCCGTCCAACGTGGAGCGCAAGCGCATCAGCCGCAACGCCATCTACTCCATTCTTGCCGACGCCCAGATGTGGGCCGGCGAGTGGGAAGCCGCCGAGGCCACCATCGACCGCTTTATGTCGGCCAACGGCAGCCCCGACGCCGCGATCCAGAACTCTACAGTAGTGTTCCAGAAAGACATCGTCGCCCTCAAGAACTCCTTCGTCAACGGACTCAACAACAAGTCCGGCGACAACAACCCCCAGGTTGACGAGTACGGCGAGTCCAACGAGTTCATCTTCGTTATTCATCAGAACATCAACGAGGCCGGCCAGAACAACTACTCTATGATTTGGAGCATATTTGGCTGCGGAATGGGTCAGGGCTCCACCGTGGTGCTCTCTCCCAAGCTTCAGGAGATTTACGAGAAGGCGGCGTCCACCATCCCCGTGGACAAGCGCCTCGAGTATTATATGTGCCCTTCCAAGAGCAGCGCCGAAACATATCAGGTGCACAAATATATGGCTAACGGCACATCCGTGAAGTATCAGGACTACATCAACTGCCAGGTCGCCTATCCCATTTACCGCTACACCGACGTGCTCTTTATGCAGGCCGAGGTGAAGGCCAACCTCGACAAATGGCAGGACGCCCTCAACCTCGTGCAGTTCGTTCTCGAAAGGGCCGGAGTTTCTTCGACCATCGCTTCGGTGGACCGTTTCTCTTCCCGCGCCGAGCTCATCGACTACATCCTCGACCAGAAGCAGATAGAGATGGTAGGCGAAGGAAAGCGCTGGTTCGACCTTGTCCGCAACCACCGCGTGGTGGAAGTGATGAAGCCCATCAACGGCATAAGCAGTCCCGACGAGGAACTCTTCCCCATCAATCAGTCCATCCTCAACCTCTGCCAGGGTGCCTACATACAGAATCCCGGTTATTAATAGATGAAGGTTATGAAAAGAATATTATTCGGCACAATAGCACTCATAATGATGTGCACAGCCTGCAAGGACTTCCGTATGCAGACCGACTACAAGTATGTGAGCTCTCCGCTTGACCCGCATATCGAGATGAACGCCTGGGAATTTATGCAGACCAGGGAGGACCTCTCCGAAATGGTGGAGGCAGTAGAGTTCGCCGGTATGGTTGATTACTACACCCAGGCCGACAGGACCATAACCTACCTGTTCCTGGACAATACTGCGATACTCGCTTTCCGTAACAACCACGCGCAGGTGGACAAGATATCCTACTGCGACAAAGAAGAGGTCACAAGGCTCCTCCTCTACCATATGATCGTGGGCGAGTATCACTCGCTCAACCAGAAGCTCCCGGTAGAGCCCATCTACGTCAAGACGCTGCTGGAGGGAGAATGGGGACTGATGACCCTCAAGGTCAACAAGTCATCCACCAACTCCATCGGCTACCCTATCGCCAACGGCAACATCGTGGCCAACGAGAAGGGCAGCAACTTCAACAGCCGCCGCTCCAGCTCGATAGCCTCCAACATTATGCCCACCAACGGCGTGGTCCACATAATGAACGACTACGCTATGTTCCGCAAAACCTACACTGAAGTCACACCTTATTAAGAGAAACAGGTATGAAAAAGATATTGTCAGGCATTGCAGTACTGCTCACCCTGAGCTTGATCTCCTGCAACACGCAGGAGCCGGACTACTCCGGAACTGCCGCCCCCAGCATCGAGCTGATGTACGATACCATCACTCCCGACCTGAACAGGGTTGACAACACCCCCGTGGTGTGCGTCGTGTTCTCCGAGGCCGGCCTCAAGAAGGTGAGTCTCTACAAGACCGAAGGCGGCCAGGAGTTCCTGGTCAGCGAGACCGACTCTTTCAAGGACAAGCACCAGTTCTCGATGAAGGAAACCCCCTCGTGGAACACCGGGATTACATCCCTGAGCGTACGGGCCGAGGACCTGGCTGGACGCAAGGCGGAGGCCGTGATCAACGTGAACGTGACTCCCGTCCTGCCCGCACCGGTAATCAAGTTCGAAAGGGATAAGATAGAGATCAACGAGCGCAACGAAGACCCCAACGAAATTGAAACCCGCTTCGAGGTTACTTCTTCCAACACTCTCCAGAGCGTCAAAGTATCTCTGTTCACTTCCGAAGGTGTACTCGATGTGCCCCTCAATCCGGCCTTCCGCGCCGGCGAGCCTTCCTACTCCTTCTCGCAGACCATCACCTTCTTCGAGGGTTACCGCGGAGTACAGGTATCTGCGACCGACGCCAACGGCAAAATGAAGATCGAGACGCTTCCGGTCAACTACATCCCCGCCCCTGCGCCCATTATGCAGCCGATAGGTGACGCCTACGACGATCCTCTGGTGGTCAAGACCACCGACTCCCGCAGTTTCAGCTTCAACGTTACGGCCGAAACCGGACTTGCGAATATCGAGGTGGTGAAACTCACCAAGGACATCCAGGGCAAAGATGTGAACAACCGTATTGCCATCGAGTATTACGACAGCTCCAAGGACTTCGACGTAAACTACTCTTACACAATAGATTCGTTTACTACCGACAGCCACGCACTGCTTTTCATCGCCACTGACAGGCTGGGACACTCCGCAACGGTCAGGATACCCACCTTCGTAAACCTGCGCTACGGCGAGAACATCGTAATTGCCGCCCAGCGCAATACCAAGGAGCCGCTCATCCTCGATGAGTTCCCGGGAGTGGAATCCTATTGTTTCTTCTCGGTAAGGGATTTCAAGACCTACAGTCTGTTCGACTTCTGGAAAACCGAAAACCGCCGCAACATCGATTTCTTCTACTTCGCGTGGAACAACGGCGGCGCGTCCGACAATGGTACCCGCCTTATGAGGGCGAATGAGGACCGTGCAGGACAGGATCCGAGCTGGTTCACATACATCAACTCCGAGAGCGTGACGGAAATCCCCACATTGAGCGCGTCAAGTTCGGATTGGGGCGGCCGCAACGGCACCTACATCAAGAAACTCACGAACGCCTACGCTTTCGACTTCGACAACGTGACCGTAGCCGACCTTACCGACGCCGCGCTGCAGTCTTACGTCGTCCAGGGCAAGACCAACGCCGACTGGATCAACTACAAGGCAGGTGACTGCTTCGTATTCAAGACAGGTCCTGCATCCACTTATCCCAACAGCACAGGTATCGTCCGCTTCGAGAGGGTCGAGGGCAGCCGCGATTCATTCACCGGCAACAACGCCCTGCCCAACGACAAGCCTTGCTACATTCTTATTTCAATCAAGACCCAGGTAGTCGAATGAAAAAATTGATTATCAGCACTATAGCAGCGTTGCTTTCGGTCTGTGCAGCGGCACAGGCCGAAAGTTACGACCTGGTTGTGTACGGCGGAACTTCTTCCGGAGTGATAGCGGCCTATACTGCAGCGCGCGAGGGCCTTTCGGTGGCACTTGTAGAAAGGACCGCCCACGTGGGCGGACTCACCACCAGCGGCATCGGAAATGTCGATATTGGCTGGGCTACTACCGTGGGAGGCTATACCGCCGAGTTCCTGCGCACCGTGGGAGCCCATTACGGCACGCCTCACAAGATGCAGATAGCCCTTGAATGCAAGATCGCCGAGCAGGTATTCAACGATATGCTCTCGCAGACCGGCGTGAAAGTGATTTACGGCACCCGCCTGCAGGAAAAAGACGGAGTGCGCACCGAAGACGGCCGCATCGTTTCCATCAGTCTGGAAAACGGACTGGTGCTCTCAGCCCCCGTGTTCATCGACTCTTCGTACGAGGGCGACCTTATGGCCCAGGCCGGAGTCAGCTATACTGTGGGACGCGAGAGCCGTGAGCAGTACGGCGAATCTTCCGCCGGCGTATCGGAGTACAAGCTGCTGCGCGCCTACACTCCCGACGAACTTGCCGCAGTACGCAAGATTGCTGCAAAGTACCCCCTGGACGTCATCTTCGAAGAAAGGGTAACGCCCGGCTCGGCCGACCACAAAAGCCAGGCGTACGTTTACAGGCTTACCGTTACCGATAACCCCGACAACCAGGTGCCTTTTTACAAACCCGACGGATACGACCCCGAGCGTTACTTCAATGTGCTCTTCCGCATCCAGCGCAGGGGCGCAAGGCGCTTCGGCCAGATCCTTACCCTCTACAAGCTCCCGAACAGCAAGTACGATCTCAACCATATGGACCTCGTCAATGCGGCCTGGAATTACCCCGAAGGCAGTTATGCCCAGAGGGAGGCCCTTGACCTGTACCATCGCCGCTACCAGGAAGGCTTCCTGTATTTCCTGGGGCACGACCCCCGTGTGCCCGAGGAGCTCCGCAACGACGTGCTTCGCTACGGCTATGCCAAAGATGAATATGTCGATAACGACAACTGGCCCTATCAGCTCTACATCCGCGAAGGCCGCAGGATGCAGGGCGACTTTGTGATGACCCAGCACGACGCCTGGGAGAACCACACCAAGGAAGACGCCGTGGCAATCGGATCCTATTTCCTTGACTGCCACATAGTTTCGTCGATAGTGACCAAGCGGGGAATGCACCTGGAGGAAGGCAACTTCGAATACACCCCGTACAAACCCTACGAGCTCCCCTATCGCATCATCACGCCCCGCAAGGCCGAATGCAGCAACCTGCTCGTACCCGTGTGTATGTCAGCTTCGCACGTAATCTGCGCCTCGCTGCGTATGGAGCCCGTGTATATGATGCTCGGGCAGGCCGCAGGCGATGCCGCCCTGCTTGCTATCAAGGCGGGAGCCGCCGTGCAGGACATCGACACCGCCGAGCTCCAGAAGATGCTCAAGGCCCAGAAGCAGATAATCCATTTCAAGATTCCTCTCGGGATGTATCTCACCCCCGAAATGTTTGACGGAATCGTGATCGACGACTCCGAACTGGGACTTGAAGAAGGGTTCTGGTCACATTCGACCAGCCAGGGGCCTTTTATGAAGTACGACTATCGCTTCGCCCCGGTAAATCCCAAGGGCGGAATCGAGGCTGTATTCCCCGTAAAAGTTCCTGCCAAAGGCAGATACGAAGTTCAGATTATGTACTCCGCCTCGGGTAACCGCGTGACCGCTGCCGACGTAACGGTGGTGGACAAGAAGGGTTCGCATCCCTGCAGCGTGGATATGACCAAGTCGCCCCGCATCGAAGGGAGCTGGCACAGCCTCGGAGTTTACAATTTCGATCCCAAGAAGGGCGGAAAGGTAGTATTCACCAACAAGGGTGAGAGCGGAGTGGTGGTTGTAGATGCCGTAAGATTTATCAAGAAATGAAAAGACTAGCATCCATACTTCTGCTTGCCGCGTGTGCTCTTTCGCTTCACGCCAAGCCGGACTTCAGCGTAACCGTGGCCGGAAAGAAAGTCACGGTGTACCCCGTCAAGGTTTCTCCTGCCGACAGCCTGATGCGTATGAAGGGGATGGACGACAAACACGGTTCCGCCGACATTTACGAGATGGCAGCGTTCTGCTCGGCAGACATTTCAAAGCCCTCCACCGTAAAAGTAAAGCTGAACAAGGACGTGAACTCCGCCAAGGTGCTTCCTTCGTCCCGCGGAATCAAGCCCGTCGTCAAAGGGCGCGAAATCACCTTTGAAGCCGTCCCCGGCGACAAACTTACGCTCGAGATAGACGGCGACGAGATCCATTCCCTCCACATCTTTACCGATGCGCCGGAAGAAGACTACATCGACTTCTCCGACCCGAACGTCATCTATTACGGCCCCGGAGAGCACCACGTGTCAAGGATAATCATCCGCTCAAACCAGACGCTCTACATCGACCGCGGCGCCGTGCTCTACGGAGAGATGTACCTCAACGCCCAGACCGGAATCTGCTCACCGGTGATTTCCCTCATCGGCGACAACATCAAAGTGCGCGGCCGCGGCATAGTGGACGGCTCCCTCTGTTCCACGCTCACCACCCACCTGCTTTCAATCAACGGCAACAACATCTCCGTAGAAGGAATCACCCTCAGGGACGGCAGCGTTTGGACCCTCCCGGTGAGAAACAGCAAGAACGTCATTATCGACGGGGTCAAGATACTCGGATACCGGGCCAACTCCGACGGAATCGATATCTGCAACAGCGAGAATGTCATCGTGCGCAACTGCTTCATCCGCACCCTCGACGACCTGATTGTCGTGAAGACCCTCCAGAGCGGAGGACCCTGCAGGAACGTGCACGCATACCACAACGTGCTCTGGAACGAAGTGGCGCACGCCGTCAGCATAGGCGCCGAGCTGCGCAAGGATGTTTCAGGCGTAGTCTTTGAAGACTGCGACATCATACACGACAAGGGCCGGGAATGGAGTATGCGCGTGTACCACTGCGACCAGGCCAGGGTTTCGGACATCGTGTTCCGCAACCTGCGTTTCGAAGAGAGCCGCAACTTCATCTCGCTCTGGATCAACAACGCCATCTGGAGCAGCAGCGACGAGAGGGGCCACATTGATGGTGTGGTATTTGAAAATATCACAGCCGACAAAGTCATCAACCCGGTGGTACAGCTGCTTGGATACGACGAGAGTCATCTCGTAGAGAACGTGAGTATCAGCAATGTGGTGGTAAACGGGAAAGCCGTCTCCACTGCAGATTTAAAGTGCAACGAATACGTAAAAAACATTAACATCAAACAGTAACACAATGAAAACCAGAATGATTTTAGCCGCAATCGCCGTTTGCTTCGCAGCTCCGGCCTTTGCCCAGGAATTCGAAGAGACAATGGGAACCCTTCCCGTGATGATGAGTGCCTCAGACCTCAATGAGGAGAACGGCTTCCGCTACAGCGGACAGTTTACCTACGAGGGCGACGCCGAGGTTCAGTACACCGGCGCGACCCCCAAGAACGCCTCCTACAAGACCCAGTTCGGCAACGAAGCTTCCCGTGGCTGCAACGTGCGTATCTCCGACAAGCACAATTGCTATTTCCAGATCAACGGCATCAACACTATGGGCATCAAGAAGCCCGTTGTGGGTTTTGCACTTATGAAGGGCGTACGCCGCTTCGACGGTACCGACCTGGTGGTCGAATGGACCGAGGACGGCCTGAGGTGGACCGAACTTGATTTCGAACCCCTCTCCACCGACGAGGGCTCCGAGCTGGTATTCACCTACCGCCGCACTTCTCCCCTTCCCAACAAGGAGAAACTCTCAATCCGTTTCCGCCAGAACGGCTACGGCTGCGTGTTCAGAATCGACGACGTGAGCGTAGGTCCCAAGCGTGTTAAGAAATAATGCTCAAACGACTCGTCATATTGCTCGCCGTCCTGCTTCCGGGCCTGCCGCTGTGCGCCCGGGGGCAGTACAGCGTGGCATCTCCCGACGGCAGGATCAAAGTGCAGATCAGCGTAGGCGACCAGCTCGGCTACTCAGTGTGCCACGAGAACGACTGCCTGGTTTCCGGCAGCCTGGGTATGAGCACCAGCGCCGGAGAGATCGGCCGTAAATTCCGCGTGCGCAAGAGCAGCTGCCGCCATATCGACGAAACTTTCCCTACCCCGATCTACAAAAGGGCTTACGAGCGAAATGTCTGCAACGAACTCACCCTGGTGGGCCGAGACGGCTACAACCTGGTGGTGAGGGCCTATGACGAGGGAGCCGCCTGGCACTTCGTCTATACGGGCAAGAAAGACATTCAGGTGTACTCGGAAGACAGCCGCTTCGACCTCGGCGCCGACCGCACCGCCTGGATTCCTTATGTCAAGAAGACAGGCAGCTTCGACAAGCAGTTCTTCAACACCTTCGAGAACGTCTATGCCCGCACTCCCGTAAGCCAGTGGCGCAGCGGCCAGCTGGCCTTCCTCCCCGTGCTGGTGGAGGCCGGGGACGGCAAGAAGTTCTGCATCACCGAATCGGAGCTCGAGCACTACCCGGGAATGTACCTTCTGGGCGAGGGTGGCACTACCCTCCGCGGGGTGTTCGCACCCTATCCCAGGACACTCCGCCAGGGAAGCCACGACCCGTCGGTAACGGTGGGCGGGCACAACCAGGTGGTAGTGGACAGGGAGGAGTTCATCGCCCTGTGCAAGGCGGGAGAGAGCTTCCCCTGGAGGGTGGTGGCAGTGAGTGTCGAAGACCGCCAGCTGCTCGACAACAATCTGGTATTCAAGCTCGCACGCCCCACCGTCAAGGCCGATTTCTCCTGGGTGCGCCCCGGAATGATAGCCTGGGACTGGTGGAACGACCGCAATCTTACCGGAGTGGACTTCGAGTCCGGAGTGAACAACGAGACTTACAAATATTTCATCGACTTTGCAGCCGCCAACGGCATCCCTTACGTGGTGCTGGACGACGGCTGGTACGACCGAATGGCGGGCAGCGCCTTTGCCGTGGTGCCCCAGATCGATCTCCCGGAACTCATTAGCTACGCAGACTCCAAGGGTGTGTCCCTGATGCTCTGGGTGGGCTACTATGTGTTCCAGAAGGATATGGACAAAATCATATCCGACTATGCGGCAATGGGCATAAAGGGCTTCAAGCTCGACGCCATAGGCCGTGACGACCAGCTGATGAACGAGTTCTACTACAAGGCCGCCGAAATAGCCCTCCGCAACAAGGTGGTGCTGGATTTTCACGGGGGCGCCAAGCCTGCCGGGCTTAACCGCACCTACCCCAACGTACTCAATTTCGAGGGCGTACACGGCCTGGAGCAGCTCAAGAACCCCTCTTACAGCTGCGACCTGGTGGAGTACGACGTGGCCTTCCCCTTCATACGCTCCATCAACGGTCCGGTTGACTACACCCAGGGCGCTATGCGCAACGGCACCCGCGAGAACTACCGCTCGGTGTGGTCGGAGCCTATGAGCCAGGGCACCCGCTGCCGCCAGATAGCGGAGTACATCGTATTCGACTCTCCGCTCAATATGCTCTGCGACTCCCCTTCCAACTATATCAAGGAGCAGGAATGCACCAGCTTCATAACCTCCGTTCCCACAGTGTGGGCGGAAACCATAGCCCTGGAAGGCCGCCTGGGAGAGTATGAGACCATTGCCCGCCAGGCCTACGACGGCAACTGGTATGTGGGCTCCCTGGCATCGTGGAACGGACGCGAGGTCAGCCTCGACCTGTCCTTCCTTCCCGAGGGGCGCTACCGTGCGGAAATCTTCTGCGACGGAGTCAACGCCTCCCGCAACGCCAACGACTACAAGCATTGCTACACCGAAGTATCGTCCGGCGGGACCATCCATCTCCGGATAGCTCCCGGCGGCGGATACGCTATAAGATTCACCAAGATATGAGAAAGATACTCAGCCTTTGCTGCCTTCTGTGCCTCTCCGCCTCGGCTCTTCTGGCCCAGGACAGGATAATCAACCGTTACGGCCTTGAGCTCCTCAGGGTCAAAGGCGGTTACAAGCTCCTGGACGAGGCAAAGATAGTCAGCCACCAGATTTTCGATATGGAGAAGGTGCCGGCCGATATGTTCGAGCCCTTCTACCGTTCAAGGTGCTTCCTCAAGGACGACGACTTCCACCACTGCGAGACTATAGAGCTCGTGTACAAGAAGTACCCCTCCTATGAGCTCAAGCTGGCCCTGGACCTCCCCAGGGACAGGCAAGGCAAGAAGCTCCCGTTCATAGTATGGATACACGGCGGAGGCTGGCATACCGGCAATTACGGGGCACACAGCCTGCAGTCGCGCTTCCTGGCCGGCAACGGCATAGCGGGAGTGCGCATTTCCTATTCGCTCCTTACCCAGGGTGCGGTTTTCGCCGACACCTGGCAGGACATACAGGATGCCCTGAAATTCATCTGCGAGCACGCCGAAGAGTATAACCTCGATCCCGAGCGCTTCGGCTTTGCCGGACACTCCGCAGGCGGACATCTGGCCGCCTACGCAGCGATGAGGACACCAGGCACCAAGCTGCTCATCAGCCTCAACGGCATCTACGATCTGGTCAACACCGTGCCCGACTACGTTCCGTCCAGCCGCCACGACCAGTATTTCAACCTGTCCAGCGCCGAATCCAGGGCGGAGTGCTCTCCCGTGACTTTCGTCCATTCCGGAGCGCCCTACTGCCTGCTGACCTTTACCGGCGGCGACACCCTGGTGGACAAGGCCCAGGTCAAGACCTTTACCCGCGCCCTGCGCGAGAAGGGAGTCAAGTACGACCTTATCTACAAAGACTGGTACTCCCACAACGGATTCAACGACACCGACCTTTTCGAACCTATGGTGATGAAGATGCTTGTCACCGCCCAGCGCTACCTGTAGAATGAAGAAATTGCTCTGCATACTCCTCGGAACGGCACTCTGCCTGCTCTGCGCCCGCGGCCAAAGCCGCTACGACGTAGTGGTGGTGGGTGCTACGCCGGGCGGAATATGCACCAGTATCTCGGCGGCCAGGCAGGGTATGAACGTCCTGCTGCTGGAGCGCAGCTCGCACATAGGAGGCCTTCCCGCCAACGGGCTGGGAGCCACCGACATCACCACCCGCGGCGCCACGGCAGGCCTGTTCCTGGAGTTCGTACAGCGCAACAGGCAGTACTATCTCAATACCTACGGCCCCGATTCCCAGCAGCTCGCCGACTGCAGCGACGGTTATCATTTCGAGCCCTCGGTGGCCGAAAAGACCTTCCTCGATATGCTCGGAGAGCACAAAGATAGAATCACGGTGCTCTGCTTGAGGCAGTTCGACAGCGACCCCGCCAACCTCGAAATGAACGGCTCCGACATAGTGTCCATACGCGTTCTCGACAGGGAAAGCGGCGCGAGTGAGGTTTATACCGCCGGCGTGTTTGTGGACGCTACCTACGAGGGCGACCTGGCAGCCGCGGCAAACGTTCCCTACCGCCTGGGCCGGGAATCCCGCTCCGAGTACGGCGAGCCGTGCTCGGGAAGGATATACCGTCACTGGGGCGTTCAGTTCGGCAAGGGCACCAGGAGCAGCTTCAACGGCTTCGACGGCTTTGAGTCCGAAGGTACCACCTACCAGGGCGACAATGCCGTGCAGGCCTACAATTACCGGCTCTGCCTCACTACCGACAAGAAGGCCAAGGTCGCAATCCGTAAGCCCGCAGGCTACAACAGGGAGGAATATGCTTCCCTTGTCGAAGACGTATGGACGGGCCGGAACACCGGAATAGAGAGTGCAAATCTTGGTGAGGCCGACTACGAGGCCAACCGCGCTGCCCTCAAGGCCGGAGGACGGAGCATAATCCCAGGAGATCCCTGGGGTATGGCCAAGGTGACCAATATGGTCAAACTGCCAAACGGCAAGACCGACGCCAACAACCAGCATATGGCCTTCATTTCCACCGACTTGCCCGAAGAGAACTGGCCCTGGCCTACTGCCACCTGGGAGTGGCGTGACCGCTTTGCCGAGCGCCTCAAAGACTACACCCTGGGCCTTCTGTGGTTCGTGCAGAACGACAAGGCCCTGCCCCGGCAGTTCCGCAAGGAATGCCGCCGCTGGGGACTCTCTTCAGGCGAATACACCGACAACGGCTATTTCCCCCGTCAGGTCTATGTGCGCGAGGGACGCAGGATGGAAGGTACATATTTCTTCACCGCCATCGACGCCATTGCGGTAGCCGAAGGCCAGAGGCCCCCTGTACACCCCGAGAGCATAGCCTCCAGCCATTACGCCCTGGATTCTCACGCCTGTCATAAAAGAGAAGAAGGCAGGGCGCATCTGGACGGCTTTTTCGGTTACGAGAGCGTCCCCTACACCATTCCCCTCGGGGTTATGGTCCCCAAGAAAGTACGCAACCTGCTGTTCCCCGTGCCGGTTTCCGGCAGTCACGTGGGTTTCTCCACTATGCGGATGGAACCTTGCTGGATGGCCCTGGGGCAGGCGGCTGGAGTAGCGGCTGCCCAGGCGGTCAAGAGCGGCCTGGCGGTTCAGGAACTCAACGTCGGCCAGATTCAGGACGAGCTTCTCGCCGGCGGCGCCTCGCTCATTTATTTCCGGGACGTCAGCCCCTCGTCGCCCGATTTTGCAATGGTGCAGAAAATGGCCCTGGCCGGATACATACCCGGCTGGGAAGCGCGCCTCCAGGATGAGGTCAGCGACGAGGAGATCGAGTCGTTCCGGGCCCTGTCCGGCCTGGACATTCCCGGAAACCTCCGAATCAGAAAGGAAATACTACAATACATATACGAAAGAATATGAATCTTAAAGCTTTGATTGCCGCCGGCCTGCTGCTGGCCTCCTGCAGTACAGATGTGTGCAAATATGCCGATCCACTGGTCGGTACCGCCGACAACGGACACACCTTCCCGGGTGCCTGCGTCCCCTTCGGAATGGTGCAGCCCAGTCCGGATTCCGGCAACTGCCGCTGGGAGTACTGCTCGGGTTTCAATATTGCCGACAGCACCCTGATAGGCTTCTCGCAGACCCACTTGAACGGCACCGGATGCCTCGACCTGGGCGACGTGCTCATACTTCCGTTCAGCACCGACGAGCCGGAACACGACAATCCTTATGTCAAGGAATCGCTCTTCTCCACTCCCGGCTACTGCAGCGTGGACTTCGTCAACGGTATCTCGGTTGAGATGACCGCCACCGAACACGTGGCGCATTACAATCTCAAGTATGCCGACCCGTCGAGCCGTAAACTCTATGTCGATTTCCAGAACGGAAATGTTAATTCTCCCGGCAACCTGCTGTTCCACGTGCTCGAGGCAAGCATCGAATACCCCGACGCCAGCACCATCTGCGGACGGCTGGTGACCAAGAACTGGACCCAGAGGGAGTGGTACTTTGTGATGAAGTTCTCCGAACCCTATCTGGACAAGGCCCAGCTCGAACTCACGGGCAAGGAAAAGGCCGACAAGGTTATACTCCAGTTCGCTCCCGGTGCCAAGAATCTCAGCGTAAAAGTGGCTATGTCCACCGTGAGCGTCGAGGGCGCCCTCGCATCGATGCAGGCCGAAGACCGCGGCTGGGACTTCGGGGGTATTCGCAAACAGGCTCACGCAAAATGGCACGAATTGCTCTCGAGGGTTGACGTCAAAGGCCGCGAGGAGCAGAAAAAGAATGTTTACACCAGCCTTTATCACCTGTACATACAGCCCAATAACATAGCCGATACCGACGGCCGCTACCGCGACGCCGCGCATCAGGTACGCACTTCCGGAAACGGCAAGTTCTATTCGACTTTCTCGCTCTGGGATACATATCGTGCCGCAAACCCGCTCTATACCATCCTCAACCCCGAGATGGTGGGTGACTTTGTGCAGAGTATGCTGGAGCAGTTCGACGCTCAGGGCTATCTGCCCATATGGGCTCTCTGGGGCACTGAAACGCATTGTATGATAGGCAATCACGCCGTTCCTACCGTGGTGGATGCCTGCCTCAAAGGATTTGACGGCTTTGACAAGGAGCAGGCCTGGCAGGCGGTGAAGACCAGCCTCACCACCAACCACGAACGTTCTTCACGCTTCGACGTGATGGACCGGTACGGCTACTATCCCTTCGACCTGGTGGAGAAGGAGTCCGTGTCGTGCACTATGGAAATGTGCTACGACGACTACTGCGCTTCCCTGCTGGCCGATGCCCTCGGCCACACTGAGGATGCGGAATTCTTCCGCTCCCGCTCCCGTAACTGGGAGAACCTTTTCGACCCCGAGACACAGCTGGTGAGGGGCAAGGACTCAAATGGCAACTGGAGGACTCCCTTCGACCGATTCGAGCTCTCGCACGCCTCTACCCACGGCGGAGACTACACCGAAGGCAATGCCTGGCAATACACCTGGCACGTGCAGCAGAGCCCCGAAAGACTCATAGAATTGCTGGGCGGGCCCGACAGCTTCGAGACCAAGCTCGACTCCCTCTTCTTCCTTGACACAGTGAGCGAGAACAACACCGGTTTCAATGGCGACGTTACCGGGCTCATCGGCCAGTATGCCCACGGCAACGAACCCAGCCACCACGTAGCCTACCTCTACCAGTTTGCTGGCAAGCCCTGGAAGACCGAGTCCCTTGTAAGGGAAGTCTTCGACAGGTTCTACAGGCCTTTGCCCGACGGGCTCTGCGGCAACGACGACTGCGGCCAGATGTCTGCCTGGTATCTTTTCTCCGCGATGGGATTCTACCCCTTCGATCCTGCTAACGGGAAATATGTGCTGGGCGCTCCCCAGATAGAACAAATGACGCTCCATCTCAATGGAGGCAAGACCTTCACAGTCAAAGCCTTGGGATTGAGCGAACAGAATAAATATGTAAAAGAAGTGCGCCTTAACGGGCAGCCGGTCGAAGGAATCTGCATTTCTCACGAAGACATTATTTCCGGAGGAATTCTCGAATTCGATATGACAGATACACCAAAATCATAAATAATTACTACATTATGACCAAAAAACTATTTAAAAAGG
>JAGCCX010000055.1 GCA_017651465.1 Bacteroidales bacterium | reverse complement strand
GAGTTCATCGAGAGTAGCGGCCAGCCGTTTGAAGAAGCCGATTTTGTATTTAAATACGATGTACCATCTTTTTTGCAGGAATATGCCTTCGCCTTCAGCCTGGCCGGATTGGAAAGGATAACCGGGATTAATCAAAAACAGCTTGGTCATTACATCAGCGGATACCGTAAGCCATCAGAAAAAACAATTCGGCGGATTGAGTCCGGAATCCGCTCTTTTTGCTCTCAACTAAGTTCCGTACGATTTATTTAAAACTTAATAACTAACTGAACTATGAAAGATTTTTGCTTTGTGGGGCTTGGGGCCCTGCTTTTTGCCGTGGCCTGCACGTCTGCAGGACTTGAAAAGTTTGAACAGATGACTCCTCCCGCGCCGGTGGCGCAGGCTGCAAGCGGGCAGGTCAGAGTGCGAGGCGTGGATGTGAATCCCAGGCTGCTGGAACTGTATGTCGGGCAAACCAAGCCGTTGATAGTTACGGTTTATCCATCCAATGCCACCGACCAGAGCGTACGCTGGACTCATTCCGGGGGAGGGATAGCTTATGTGGACAGTCAAGGGAACGTGACGGGGCTCTCCGCCGGCTGGGCGGCGATTACTGTTCATACCATCGACGGCGATTATCAAAGTACCGCCCGCATCAAGGTCAGTGTAAATAGCGTGGCCTCTGTGAGGCTTTCTCATCCTGGGGGAATAATCCTTACCAGGGGAGAGCAATTCGACCTGAGCGCCACTGCTGTAGGAGAGGACAGTTCGGCCCCGCCCTCAAAGCCCGCGCTCAAATGGAGCAGCAGCAATCCCGAAGTGGCTGCAGTTGATGCAAATAGGGGCAGGGTCAAGGCGCTGGGTACCGGCAGGGCGGTCATTACGGTCACTTCCGAAGCCGATGGAAGCATAACTGCAGGCTGCCCGGTAACGGTTCTGGATGCAGGCCCGGCGTGTGAAGGGGGCGTTGGTTTTAAAGACCTCTAAACTGCTTGTCTTTATTTGGATTATTGCCAAAAAATAGTTATAATTGTGCGATAATTCCTTAAAGGGATATAATTTTATCTATTTATAAAGTATGAAAAGAGTATTTTTAGTTATTGCATCTGTGCTCGTGATGGCCACCAGCGCATTTGCCCAGGACATTTTCTATCCCGGTTTCCAGCTCGGTATTAAGGGTGGCGCCGCCTACACCAGTGGTGAGGCACCCCAGTTCACCCAGCTTATCTCTCCTGCTGCGGCTCTTGACCTCGGTTATCAGATCAGCCCCGTGTTCGGTCTCCGCGCCGACATCTCCGGTTGGCAGGGCAAAGGCTATAACGTGCTGACCAAGAACGCTTACGACTTCAACTTCGCCCAGCTCGCAGTTGATGCTACCCTCGACATCTGCAATCTTTGGGGGTACAAGGAGAGGATTCTCAATCCTTACATCTTCCTTGGTGTCGGTGGCGTTGCTTACCTGAAGAACGGTGCCGAGAAGTCCGATGCTTTTGTTTATTACTGGGATCCTGTCAAGTTCAACACCGTGGCCCGTGCCGGTATCGGTCTGGACATCCGTCTGACCGACCTCCTGGCTATCGAGATTGAGGCTGTCGAGAACTTCCACTCCGACAAGTTCAACTCCAAGACCGGTTCCTACGCTATCGAGACCGACCAGCAGATCAACCTCCTCGCAGGCCTTAAGTTCAACTTCGGCGCTGCTGCAGGCAAGAAGAAAGCTGCTGAGGCCGCCGCTGCCGCCGCTGCTGCTGCCGCCGCACAGGCCGCTGCTGCACAGGCTGCTGCCGACAAGGCTCTCCAGGATGCTATCGACGCTGCTCTGAAGGCCATCGAGAACGCAAAGAAGGCTATGGCTGAGAATGACTTCCTCCCTGAGGATGTTGCTGCCATCAACGACGCTATCAAGGCTCTCCAGGATGCTATCGCCGCTAAGGACATCGACGCTATCAAGAAGGGCACCGACGCTCTGAACGACGCAGTTGCAAAGGCTCGTGAGAACAAGAAGGCCGCTGACGAGGCTGCCGCCAAGGAAGCCGCCGAGAAGGAAGCTGCCGACAAGGCCGCTGCCGAGGCTGCTCGCGCACAGGCTCTCGCCGACGCTATCGAGGCTGCCAAGAAGTCTTCCAACGTTGTTTACTATGTGATCGGCAAGTACGATATCCGCAACCAGGAGCGCTACAAGATCAACAACCTCCTCAAGAAGCTCAAAGCCAATCCTGAGGCCAAGGCAGTTCTCTGCTCCTTCGCTGACAAGGAGACCGGTACTCCCGACGGTAACTGGGTACTCTCCGAGAATCGTTCCAACATCGTAAGCGAGGCCCTTCAGGCTGCAGGTATCGATCCTTCCCGCATCGAGACCTACTGGTACGGTGACACCGAGCGCATCTCCCGTATCCCTGAGAAGAACCGTGCTACCGTTCTGCTCTGCAAATAATTGACTTTTTATCCAGTCTATAGAAAGGTTGGTCTGAAAGGGCCAACCTTTTTTTGAGAAAAGATGCAGGAAATCAGAAATATTGCCATCATAGCCCACGTCGACCACGGTAAGACCACCCTCGTGGACCGTATGATTTACCAGGCCAATCTTGTGCGTCAGCCCGAGAATCTGGGAGAGCTTATCCTGGACAACAACGACCTCGAGCGCGAGAGGGGCATCACCATACTTGCCAAGAACGTGTCCGTTATCTACAAGGGAGTTAAGATCAACATCATCGATACTCCCGGCCATAGCGACTTTGGCGGAGAGGTGGAGCGCGTGCTCAATATGGCCGACGGCGTGCTGCTGCTTGTAGATGCTTTCGAGGGCTGTATGCCCCAGACCCGCTTCGTGCTCCAGAAGGCCATCTCAATGGGCAAGAAGCCTATAGTGGTCATCAATAAAGTGGACAAGCCCAACTGCCGGCCGGAGGAAGTTCAAGAAGAAGTTTTCGACCTGATGTTCAATCTTGACGCCACCGAAGAGCAGCTCGATTTCACCACCGTTTACGGTTCGGCCAAGCAAGGTTGGATGTCGCTCGACCCGCACAAGCCCACGGACAACATTACTCCTCTCCTGGATACCATTCTGGAGGTGATACCCGCGCCCGCAGTGGTCGAAGGCACTCCGCAGATGCTCATCTCATCGCTTGAGTATTCTCCGTACGTGGGGCGTATCGCAGTGGGAAGGGTGACCAGGGGCGAGCTCCGTTCGGGGGCGCAGATAAGCCTCTGCAAGCGCTACGACATCGTCCAGAAGCAGAAGATCAAGCAGCTGATGGTGTTCGAAGGCCTGGGCAAGACCAATGTGGACGTGGTTCACTGCGGCGATATCTGCGCCGTGGTAGGCATCGATGGCTTTGAGATAGGGGATACTATAGCCGACGCCGAGAATCCCGAGGCTCTCCCGCCTATCGCTATCGACGAGCCTACGATGAGTATGCTTTTCTCAATCAACAATTCTCCTTTCTTCGGGAAGGACGGCAAATATGTAACTTCACGCCATATCAAGGAGCGTCTTGACAAGGAGCTCGAGAAGAATCTTGCCCTGCGCGTCAAGCCGGGCCTGACTGCCGACAGCTTTGTGGTGTACGGCCGCGGTGTGCTTCACCTGTCGGTGCTTATCGAAACTATGCGCCGTGAAGGCTTCGAGCTGCAGGTAGGTCAGCCCAAGGTGCTCGACAAGACCATCGGCGGCCAGAGGTGCGAGCCTATCGAAGATCTGAGCATCGAGGTGCCCGAGCAGTTCGTGGGTGCCGCAATAGAGATTTCCACCCGCCGCAAGGGGGCGCTCGTAAGGATGGAGCCTCGCGGAGACCGCACCCTGCTCGAGTTCGAAATTCCTACGCGCGGCCTTATGGGACTGCGTTCCAATCTGCTTACCGCCACCCAGGGCGAGGCGGTCATAGCCCATCGCTTCAAGGAGTATCAGCCCTTCAAGGGCGAGATAGAGCGGCGCGGCAACGGCTCGCTGGTGAGCCTTGAGACTGGAGAGGCCATTGCTTACTCCATCAATAAACTCCTCGACCGGGGGCGCTTCTTCGTGGAACCAGGCGAAGAGATTTACTGCGGCCAGGTAGTGGGGGAGCACACCCGCGAGAGAGACCTTAACATCAATATTTGCAAGACCAAGAAACTCACTAACGTGCGTGCTGCCGGCTCCGACGAGAAGATAATTCTTCCTCCGGCCATCAAGTTCTCCCTCGAGGAGGCTCTCGAGTATATCCAGGACGACGAATTTGTGGAAGTGACGCCTCATTTTATGCGAATTCGCAAGATTCTGCTCGATCCGCTGGCCCGCAAAAGAAATAGTGACGTGGAAGATTGTTAAAACTTAAAATTTTTATTACCTTTGCAACCCTTTATAGTTAAACTGAATGGTTTGGCCTCCCGGCGAACTGAGTTCAAGTGGAAGGCAGGCGGTGAGTTCTTTGAACAATTCGGCAATCCGGACATTCTGGCGGCGGATATTATGGTTACGGCCTCGGTCGTGGGCCATGGTGCCACGGTAGATGTGGAATGCAGTATCAGCGGCGTGGTCACAGTCCCCTGCGACCGCTGCCTTGACGAATTGGAACTCCAGGTCGAAACCGGCTTCTCGGAGGTTTATACCCCCGACACCGCCGAGTTGGACCTCAGTCAGGATGTTTACGACTATGTGTGCACGGCGCTACCCTTGCAGCGAGTCCATCCCGAGGGTGAATGTAACCCTGAGACTATAAAGTTTTTATGCAAATAGTAATATTTAAATTATAGAACAATGGCACATCCGAAACACAAACTCTCCAAGCAGAGAAGAGACAAGAGGCGTACCCACGATTTCGCTCCTGTACCTACCCTGGCCACCTGCCCTAACTGCGGCGCAACGGTGATGTATCACCGCGTATGCCCTGAGTGCGGCTACTACAGAGGTCGTCAGATCGTAGTCAAGAGCGCTGAGTAATCACGCCCTCCCGGCCTCATAGTTCAACGGATAGAACGGAAGTTTCCTAAACTTTAAATCGAGGTTCGATTCCTCGTGGGGCTACGAAAAAAGACCTGCCAGCCGGCAGGTCTTTTTCGATGAACGCCCCACGAGGAATGCGGCGCTGAAACGCCGATTCATCCACGTTACCCCCACCTAAACCCTCCCCTCGGGGGAGGGCTCCGCCGTAGAAGCGGCAGGGCGCCAGATGGCGCCTTCGGCCCTATCGGGCCTCCAACCCACCGCACAGCTTTCCTGTTTAGAGCTTGGATAATGTCGGAATAAATGTTATATTTGTGTCGGAATAAATGTCGGAATAATTGTCGGGATAAACGGCGGAATAACACTATGTACAGACCACCATTCACAGTGTCGACCAAAGCTATAAATCTGATTGCGATGATTTCCAGTCAGATTGAAAGGTATTCTATCAAAATGGAGCAGGAGGATACATTGCGGCTCAGAAAGGTCAATCGTATTAAAACCATCCATTCCTCCCTGGCCATTGAAGGTAATAACCTGTCTGAAGGTGAAGTGCAGGCTATTCTGGAAGGGAAGAAAATCGTGGCTCCGTTGAAAGAAATCCAGGAAGTCAGGAATGCTATCAAGACCTATGAACTATATCCCAAACTCAATCCATTCTCTATTCAGGATCTTCTACTGGCACACGGAACAATGATGGCTGGTCTGGTGGATGAAGCTGGCGTGTTCAGGAGTGGTGGCGTCGGTGTATTCGATGGAGAGAAAGCCATTCATATTGCTCCTCCGGCTTCCAGGGTGAAGGAACTGATGAACGACCTGTTTTCCTGGCTGGAGAATACCGACGACCACCTTCTTATTCGGAGCTGCGTATTCCATTATGAGTTTGAGTTCATCCATCCTTTTGCAGACGGAAATGGCCGAATAGGGCGTCTCTGGCAATCCCTTATTCTCGGCCAGTTGAATCCCATCTTTGAGCATCTGCCTGTTGAGAATATGGTCTATGCGAATCAACAGGCTTACTATGACGCTATCAACAAGAGTTCGGACCTCGGTGGTAGTGGCCCATTCATCGACTTCATGCTGGAGGAGATACTGAATGCTCTTGTCGGCCATCAAGGGAAATCCAATGCAGAGATAGCCGATGAAAAAGGACTCAATTATCAACATGAAAGGGTCCTGGGATGTCTTCGAGCTGACAGGCATATTGCGGCAATGGCAATAGCCGAGGACCTTGGAATGAGTGCTCGACAGGTGGAGAGAATACTTGCCGATTTGAAAAAGAAGGGGATAATCCAGCGGAAAGGTGCAAATAGAAACGGTTATTGGGAGGTGCTGGACTGAATGTCCCCCAGTGAAATAATCGCCTTATTTTAGAGGCTATATTTCGTCTTTGAGGTCAGGCTTTAGATAATGCAAATGTGGATTACACGGGGCTGGAATCCACTTTTTCTTTACATTTTCATGCCTTCTTTGCGTTCAGCCATTCGATAGGCGTCTGTCCCGTCCGGGCTTTGAAATTGCGATAGAAGGTAACTTCGCTGGAGAAACCGGATTCTTCCCCGATCTCCGCCAGACGCATATCGGGGTTCTCATACAGTAGCTGCTGTGCATATCGGATGCGGTAATCGTTCACGTAATCCGTGAACGAACACCCGGCTTTCCGGTTGATGCAGTCGGATATGTAGCGGGAGTTCGAGCCGACAGCCCGCGCGAGGTCGTCTTTGGACAGGCCTTTCTTCAGGAACAGACGCCCATCTTCCATTTGCTTGGTAATCCGGTCCATCAATTCTGAAAAAGCATCCTCGGCTGAATCAACTGCCGATTCTGGCAGCGGCTCAGCTGCGGGTCGACCGTTTCTTCGATGCCGGAGTGCCGGCAGCAGGATGGCAGCGGCCAGCAGGCCTGCGGCTATGATTATCCACAGCCACGGCAGAGCGGCCTTCTCCTCCGACTCCGTATGAACTATAAACGCTATCCCGTCAGGGTGATAATTGTCAGAGTCAGCCAGACCACCTGCGAAAGCAATATCGCCGCTCGGCATCAGAACAACCCCTGCCGAAAAGAAAGGACGACTGTCTGGCGTCTCTGCGCTGTACAAGTTTAAAGGAGCCTTTCCACCGTGCAAAGCTTCGCCGTAATCCACCTTAACCAAATCAATATGTCCCGTTCCTTTGACAGTCCGGATGATCCAGGCACATCTGTTCGCCCTGTCGGCAAGAAGGATGGCGCCGGGGGTCAGTGCCTCACCTTCCGGACTTGTCATGGGCAAAGGCCTTTCAGTCTCCAACAAAGAGAACTCCTCGCCAACCACCTTGATTAGCCCCAGTTGCCCGTCTGCCTTTCGGATGGCAGGAAAGATCCAGGCAAAACCGCCCACAGTTTCGTCCCCGATGAAATAATTGCTAATCTGACAGACATCGGGACGTATCCACGACTCCCATTCCTGCAGCAGCTGCACTTCGATGGGATCTCCCTTCAAACGATCTGCCACAGGAGGAAGGTTTTCTTCCCGATTACCGGATGAACTAAGTATCAAGGCATTGTCCGGGGCTGTCTGAAGGATGAGCGGCATCGAGCGGCCAAGCGTCGGCACACGCAGGGATTCTCCGCCGGAATTAGGGGAATATGCCGAAATCATATCATCGGCATACCAATTGCCGGCCACGATGATACGGTCGTCCGAGAGACGTGCCGCACTTGCGTTTGCGCCCCGTTTAATATCCAGGATGGGGAGCGGTGAAAAACTGTGCGAGGCGGGATCGTACAACTCCACTGCCCAGGTCTGTCCGATACCGAAAGGCTCGGCGCAGCCGCCTCCCACCAGCACTTCTTCAGAAGGAAGAGTTACTCCGAAGCCGGCATCGTGCGGGAAATACATGTTCAGCAGATGCCAGCTCCCGTCGCGGAAATACTCGGCCGTAGCTGTAGGAATAAAACCGGTCGTATGTCCGCCAAAGACAGTCAGCTCCCCGCCGACAAAAGCCAGGAAATGCCCGCTCCGGGGCACGTTCAAGTCCGGCAGCCGCTGGACCCGCAGCTGACGGGTGGCAACGTCATCCCCGCTCTGAACGGACCGCCCGCAGCCACAGGCAAGCACCGCCGCAATCAAAACAGCAATTATGAACCGGATGTGTCTCATCCTTGCAAAGATACGTAAATTATCCTGCTACTCTACGCTGAACACGGGACGGATTGTATAGCCATTATAGCCTGCTCCGTAGTTAGTATTGTTATTGCCGTTAGAATAATTGAATTGATACCAGTATTTATGCTTGTCAACGTTTATATATGATGTCCAATACGTGCCGCTAGACCCGTCATTAACATACAGCGTGGAACCATAGATTGAACCTGCTGCCGGCATGAAGAGTGACTTACTCTCGTATCCTGACACTGTACTTGTAAAGGTTTTGCCAGAGTTTACATTGCCTTTATCAAACACCGGGTTAATGGTATTATTAATAAGACTTACGTATTCAGTATTCGTAGGTAATCGCCAGATACCTTTCAACATCACGTGTGCCGCATCGTATTCAGGCAACAGATTGCGATTTGCATCCCATGCAACCACCATGTCAGTACTGAAGTTGTGATCGCAAGTATAGGAGCCGAATGTTCCTGTCAGTGCGTGACCCGTCGTTTCGCCCCACGCGAAATAGTATCCATAGCTTCCTTCCCCCTGCTCCACCGTAGCGCCGAGGTTTTTCTTAGCCCACATTATCCGCTCGCCGGAGGCGTTGTTGAAGCCGAGGTATACGAAATCGATATCCCGCTCATATACTTTCCATATTGCAGGGGCCGAGATATCGCCGATGCCGATGTACATTGCTTTGCTCACCGTCTTCGTGCCCGCTTCACGTGTGTAAAGCTTGCTGTCGGTATCGTCCCATACGGAGAAATGGTAGTTCTTTGCAACGCCCACGGCGCTCGCATCCAGGATGCCGGAAAAGCTCATCATCGAGCCGTCGGCGTAGCCTGTAAGAGGCTTACGCATAGAGCCTTCCGTCTTGGACACAACCCCGTCGGACGAAACGCTCCCGAAAGTGAGCGGCTTCACATAGTCCTGATAGAGAGCATAGTTGTGGCCTGCGGTGAAACCGGAAATATCGAAGTGAATCAGTTTATCAGAAGCATTTGCCAATGCAGGTGCTACCATATTGAGCGTGCCCTTCAATTCGCCTTCATACGTATAATCCACCAGCTCGGCCTGTAGGAAATAACCCTTGTATACGAGATCGTTGCCCAACCCGTCCTGAAACTTGAAAGCTCCACCATTGCTCACAACAGTTGCAGTGCTGCCGTATGGCAGGTAGATGGCGGTCATCCGCTTATCGGCGGCACCGCTCAAATCAGAAGCTTCAAGGCCGTTTTTCTCAGTAGCGGTCCAACTGCCGCTACTATATTTCATCTCCAAATATTTAGGTGCAGCCACACCTTTAAAGAACACGAAAACCACATCGTTGTCGGCCCAAGTACTCTTCACGGTTGCCTTTGTCCCTGTAAAGTCATCTGCCCGACCAATGGTGAGGTTCACCTTTATCCTGCCGTCCGAAGGTATTTCAGGCTCAAGATTCTCCTTATTGCAGGAAACAAGCGCAATCAGTGCGCAAAATAGTGCCGTTATCTTTCTCATTGCCATTCCTCCTTTACCAGTCTTCTCCTTCTTCAAAGGGAGTGTTATACTTCGGATCAGAGGCGCAGATCACGCCGCCTTGTGCCACCTCGATTACCTCGATCGAGGGGACTTCATACGTTTGTCGATCAGTTGAGTTCATGCCGATAAATTTTAGTTTCAAAGATACTCTCCGTCTTGATTCTTGTTGAATCAGAACGAAAAAACCGGCACTTTCAAAACTCGCAGCCGACTTTCAAAACGCGAAAAAGTGTATCTATGTCGCTAGAGGAAGCGGACCGTATAACGATTCTTCCAAGCCTACTTTTCCGTGGGCTCCGGGACTTCTTGTCCGCGGCAGAAGCGATGCACTATCTGACGGTCGTCTCCCACGTAGATATAGCGCTCCAGGCGATGCAGGAGGGAGTACTCTTCCGGATGCAGGATGTCGTCGTCGATGACCAGCGCGTCAAACTCGTAGCCGGGTTCGAAACTGCCCAGTCCCACGCGCAAGCCTTCGTCCAGGAATGAACGGACAGGGGCGATGCCCGACGACAGGTTGAAGTTGGACGTGGGGCAGTGGGCCACCCATTCTATTTCCGAAACATTTTCCGATAAATGCGACTGTACTGGCAGCCCATACTTGCCGGCCAGTTCTCCGCAGGCTTTCAGCAGCTCCGGCGTGCAGGACGGCACGAAGCGCGGCTCCAAGAACATCCCGGCCGCGTACAAACCCAACGGCACCTTCGTGAGCATGAAGAACGCCACGCTGAACGACAGATTAGGTGTTAGCTTGAGTGTAACAGAAGTTTCGACCGTCTGGTAGATTCTTCGCTGTGCTCTACAAAAGTTTCTTTAGTTCGTCTTCGGCGGGGAGGGCTTCGCGGAACATCTCGGGCATGTCGTCAAGTGTTTTGTAAGTGGCCACTCCCATCGGCTTAGTGTAGTCGCGGACGGCATATTCGACGAAGGCGCGGTTGGCACGTCTGCAGGGAATGATGCCTATGGAGGGATTTTCATGCGGCTTGCGGACCTGGTCATCAAGGACTTGGAGATATCCGTACAATTGGCCCAGATAGGCTGTCTTGAATTTGCCGCCTTTCAATTCGATGGCAACAAGGCAATTGAGTTGGCGGTTGAAGAACAGCAGGTCGTTACGCTGTTCCTCGCCGAAAACTTCCAGGTGGTATTGGTTACCGACATAGGCGAAGTCTTTGCCGAACGTCATCATGAAACGCTTCACATTGCTTACGATGGTGTGCTCAACGATTCGCTCGTCAACGTCTTCATCGTCTGCCGCATCAATATCCTCCAGATTGATGTAGTCCAGAAGGTATTCATCTTTGAACATCCTGACGGCTTGAAGGGCCTGTCTGGATGAGGAAATGGTCTGGACGAAGTTGTCGGGAATATCTTTCTGGGTCTCGTGGACCGCGGAGAGTGTACTTGTCCCAACGGTGCATCACGGTTTCGTGGATGTAGAACAGGACAATTTCAATATCCTTTGTCTTGTTGAGAATCTCCATATGATGGGAGAAACTGATACCCAGAAAATCGTCCCTGTTGATTTCGGTCGCCATCGGCGACCAATTTTGAAGGGCAAAGGAATTGACTTGAATATATGATGAAACATCCTTTGTATCAGTAACCTGTAAATCGGTCGCCGCCGGCGACCGATTTATGAACTGACTCCAGAATTCATAGAACTGACGCATTTTCTTAATACTCTCGGCAGAGAAACCATGCAGCCCGGGAAGCTCCTTCTTTAGTTGTTCGCTAATGGCCTCAATGGCTCCGGAACCCCATTTCTCCTGGCGGGAATGGTCGGATACATAGCTGCCGATGCCATAGTACAGCGACAACTGCTCGCCGCTAATCATCTTAGCGGACCGATATTGGCTTTCGAGGATGGCTTGCTTGATAATCTTTACAGCATCCTTGTATATCTGAGGCAATGCGTTCATGGCAAATCCTATTTATGTACTGACAAAGTTAGCGTTTTATTCCGAATTGAAGAGACAAATACCGGATGATTCCCTTGTATGTGGAGGTCGATGATGGCCTCGTGGCCAGAGGGCGATTACAGTTATAGTTTTACATTGTTGTCCCATTGTTTTACCCAAATTTTGAAAACTTTTATAACCATTTGATTTATAGCAAGTTCCTGGCTTTCATTGGAAGTTTCCTAAACTTTAAATCGAGGTTCGATTCCTCGTGGGGCTACCCAAGCGGACTTTCCTGAAATAACAGGGGAGTCCGTTTCCGTTTGCCCTCGTAACTCATTGGCATTTTCATAGATATATCCAAGGACTGAGTTGAAGTTTGAGGTTCGATAATTTTTGCCGTCAAATTCGATTTCCTCGTCAAAAATCGAACCTAGGAGCCGTATCTTGGTTTCTGCACTGGCATTGGAGAAGTAGCGGTCAAGGTTTTCCACCAGATTTAGCCCGTAGTTAACCTTCTCCTTGATGTTCATATCTTCACTGGTCTGTAAGACTTTTATGTGGCTCTCAAGGTTTTGGATTTTTTCATTGTATCTCTTGAGTTGTTCATCCCTGTCAGGCTTTGATAGTTCTCCATCGAAATACAGGTCATTTACTTTATCGACCCTTTCCTTGACCTTTTGAATTTCCGCCTGCAATTTGCTGACTTCGCCTTTCCTTACATCTTTATCCTTTCCGCGTGCATCATTAAGGATTGCCTTATAGAGCGCTGTAATTGCTTTATTTGGGGTTAGTCCTGACACATAGTTAACAAAGGCGTCGTTCGCTTTTTCTGCCCTAATGTTGAGGTGCTTGTGGTTGTGATTGCAGCAATAGTAATCGTAGTGACCTCCATGTCCTCTGGATGTTGCTCCTGTAACCCTGTGCCCACAGATTGGACACACGAGATATTTTCGAAGGTAAAGATTAGGATTGTTTGCCTTGTGCATCTTGGGCTTTTTCCTTCGCTTCCCGTCCATAACATCCTGCACTGCATTGAATGTTTCAAGGTCAATGAGAGGCTTATGTTTTCCTTTGACTTCGCGTGCAGGAAAATTTTCGAATGCTGGAACTTGAATATAGCCAATATAAAAACGTCTCCTGAGCATTTTGTAGAAACTGCTTTTGGATGCTTTTGGTAGTAGCCTGCGTTTAATGGACATCGGAGCCTCAATGCCTTCCGCCACTTGTGCAAATACTCTCTTTATTATGGGTGCAGTAACAGGGTCAATGTCTATGTAATGGTCTGTACCTGTTTCTTCGTTCGCCTTGATGTTTCTGTAGCCGCGAGGTGCTCTGCCACACCATTCTCCTCGCATCAAATGCTCATGAATGCCTTCTTGAGTGCGTCGTGAAATCTTGATATCCTCAGTATGCGCTACTCCACATCTTATGGATAACCAAATGGGCCAGTCCGTCGCGGTAAAATCAATGGGCTCCTCAATGGCATTAATTTCCACTCCAAGTTCGTCCATAAACAAGCGTTTATAGGTAAAAGCGAACTCTACATTACGGGAATATCTATCCCAACGCAGAAACAAGACTAAGTCAACACGACCTGTGTTTCTTTTACAAAACTCATAGACCCGCTTTATCTCGGGTCTGCGCATGTCAAAGTCTTTAGCGGAGTAATCTTCATGATACGGTTCGCCGACTATTTCATAGCCATGGCTCTCGCAGTAACTTCTTAATGCCCTGTCCTGATGTTCAATGCTGAGGCGGTCGTTTTTTTGCTCGTCACTAGATACACGACAATACAGAATAACTCGTTTACTCATACGTTCTGCCAGTTTAGGTTATTATTACGCTCTTCCTCAATTTGAATTTTTGCCCAGTTTTCGAGGAAAGTTTTTAGGTGTACCAAGTCATTCTGTTCAATGGTACAGTTGAACTTTTTTAAGATGGTTTTGCATCTTTCAAGTGATAACACGATTAATAAAAAATTAGAATGCCACATAGAAGAGTGGCTTATTATTGTCGGAGAGTACCGACAGCTGGCATGCATTACAGAGGTCAACCGTTTTCAAAGATATGCTAAAATAATGTGAAAAACAAAATACGGTCTTAAAAGAGGTCCTTGATTTTCCGCAAGGTGTTGATGGATGTGCCTGTGATGGCGCTGGTGTTTCGGAGGCTGATACCCTTGTGGAGCAGGCTTATTTCCTTGGAATACTGCTGCCGATAGGCGTCCTCGGATTTCCTGTAGTTTGACGGGCGTCCCATCTTGATACCTTCCTTGCGGCATTTGGCTATGTACTGGTCACGACCGCTAGCCATGCGCTCTTTGATGGTCAGACGTTCCATCCAATGCGGGTGCAATAGTCGGTCAGTTCATTGACCTGCCGCTGATACTCTTGCTTGTCCGTGCTCACACGAGCCAAAATCACGACCTTATCCATCTTATCGTTAGTTTTTGAATCCGACTGCAATATAGTGCTTTTATTTAATATATGCAACCATTTGATGCTAATTTTGAAAATTGGCAACATTTTACTACTTTTGACTAAAATTCGTGATACGGATGGAACCAAAGAAGAAACAAGAACGAGCCATCGTCCATCTTGAAAAGGACGGAAAACACTACTACTACGGCAACTTGAAAGCCCTGACCGACCATTGGGGCAAGGATGCCATTGGGGTCTCATACACCTATCTAAAGAACCTCAACATTTCTGAGAACCAGCCTTACCGAAATGACCGATGCATCATTCGACGCGGAATTATCATCACTTCAAACAGACAGACCTTAGAATAATTACCTGCTTTCCGTGGAATAAAGAACTTACTATGATGTATAAAACGACTATCAGTATTATTACCACCCTATTTCTTTGCGTGTCATCACTCGCACAGAACACGGTCACCCATCAGAGGCAATATCGCTATCTTGTAGATAGAATCGACGGAATCTATATACCCAAGGACATTTTCGAAGCGATTGACACCTTGGACACCTTCTTGAGTACGGAAGATAAACAATATGTTACCGATTCTCTTTCCTTGGATGCATTTCTTGGGTCAACGCATATGGGATTAGGAATGTGGATGAGAAACTATTGGGGACTTTGGGGAGGCTCCCGACTTCAAAGGTACTTCCGCGATAGGCAGGTCTTCCATCCCGACGACATGTCGGGCGAGATTCTCAAAGCATATTACAAGAAGAAAATCCAAGGGATGGATTACTCCGTAGAGGAAGACATTGAGCCTGACAATAACGGTGACAGTGGCATCAAGATTATCCGTACCAATTGGATAAACAAATACTTCAACAGAGATTGGTGGCGAGCGAGGCGGGGCCTTTCCGATGCACGACGAGAACTGCAGAAAGAGGGCTTCCGTAAAGGAGGGTTCGTGTATTTTCAATATCCCTACGGTTGCTCTACGGCGGAGGAGCAAGACATTTGGCAATTTGCTGATAACTGTGACCCGCTACCTAAAGGAATGATTACAGATATTGACTATGGTCAACGGCTTATTAAGGTCAAGTTGACATCTACTATTTCCCCATACGGCATTATCATCTTTGATGGAGACATTGAGGCAGATACCGATGGCGATTTCGAGCGGGATTTCGACTATTTTACCGTCAATGCCCCTAATCGTTTCTACATGCATAAAGGCGAAGAACTATGGTTTGACTTGAACTCCCATTGTTGGGATACTTGGTGGCAAGTGAAACAGTAGAATTAGCTTAACACAAAGTACGAAGGTGATACATTTTGGATGGATGTATCACCTTCTTTGTAATCTTAAACTGATACGTTGTTAGTTTTGACACGGTCAGATGTGCAATGGTGGGGGATATTGTTATTCTATACCCTGCCGTTGCCTTCCAATAGTTCGCTCCACGAAATTTTCCGTCGCCCCTTAGTGAAGCGGATGACGGACGCCAAATGGTATGTGAATATGTTATAGAGGAATTGTTGGCTGAATAGTTGTTCTAGCATTGCGGGGGATTTTATCAACCTCAGGAAGTCCGAAAGTTCACGGTAACGGAGCCGCACCTCAAGCCGATACAGGCGCTTGGGATTGTTGTGGTAGTCTAAGACGTATTGCTTGCCTGAATGGTTGAGTATCTCAGCGCGTTTGTTATATGCCTGCACGGTGACACCCTCGTTCTTATTGGCAATGGCTTTCTTCTGCTTGATTGTGATAGTGGGGTTGCGTAAGCGGTCTAGGGATGTGGAGTACTCATAGAAAATTTCCGGCAAAATTGCCTTCCGGTCCTTGATGGCTTTACCGTTGATGATGGTTGTAATGCTCTTGTCCCGCATTATCTTCTTTATCAGCGATGGGACATTGACGGGGGTGTCAACTGCCACGTCTAGCGCAGTGAAATTGTTAATGGTCAGTCCGAAGAAATCGGGGACGGTCAGAACTTGTTTCAGCAAGGTTTGGTCATAAAGTACGGGGTTCATAATCTTCAAGAATACGTACTTTTCGCTATCGTCGGCATCCTCCGTGTAGAAGCCGAACCTCAACTGGGCTACCTTTTCTTTTCTACGGACCACGTCAAAGCAGTAGCGGAACCTGTCGTGGATGATTCGGAATAAATGAAAATCTGGAATGTCATAGCGACCGCCAGCCTCAACATCCATAAGGGGTTCCAGCCGTTCCTTGTTCGCCTTGTAGCATATTTTCAACTCATCTATCACGCACTCCATTCAGATTACAGGTAAAACTCATCGTTATTCTCGGGGCGGTCAGGGACCGTCTCCCAGTATTGCAGCATTCCTTGTCGGATATGTTCCTTGTGCTCCTCCGACTTAGGCTTGTTACGGCTGCTGGCACTTATTTTCTGCTTGGTTTCATCGTCTAGTTGACGGTACTGTCTTTTGTAGGGTTGATTTGTCATAATAATAACAGGCGCTAATTATACCTGCTCCTTTTCATAAATAGTGGGGAAAGCCCAGAAAGTCAAGAAAGTGTAGTACAATCTTTTGGTGTTGGATTTCTTGGTCACATCTATTGTATCCAACAGATAATATGCCTTCTGAATTTACTAATTAAAGCCAGAATCGAGGAGTGTACTAATTAAAAGCGACATCTGTACGGGGGTATCTTGGTCGGAAATTGCAAATTGAATCGTTGTGAAGATAGGGTGGAATAAAAAACATTTGGAGGGAACATTTTTATTGCTAACTTTGCATACAAATAAAGGGAGTAGTGGGAACACTACCGCAGGCATCCATCCCTAAGTGGATGTCTGTTTTTTTTAAGAACCTTAACCGAGGGGAGGTACTGAAGCAAGGAGCCAATAGTTCTTTCACCCACTATTATTCCCTTTATGAAAAGAAGAACTTATTGCCAGTTTGTTCTCACCTCCATTAGGGTGGATGTTGTGAGATTTGTCAGAGTAAGGGCGTATCGTCGTTCCCGAAATGGCAAGATTGAGAGAGTTCGGAGCCACTACCGTAGGTATTAGGGTACTGACAGTATGTGAGCGAAGGCTCTAGCCGAAAGGCGCACTCCCTCTATCCCCTCGGTTTTTTTATTTCCACGTTGTCGGGTCCGTGGGGTCTGGAATCCAAGGTCGCATCGCCCATAGCCGGTCGAGGTCTTTCAAGAATTTGTTCGACAACAGTACATCATAGGCTACGAAAGCACTGGCAGTCGCCAGTGCTTTTTGTTTATAAAAACAGGTTGAGCCTGCCTTCAAAGAATTTAACTTCTGTTGCACTCATATGCAAGCGCTTTGCCAGGGAAGTCCAGCGGGAAACGCCACGGCGAACTTCTGCAATAATTGCAAGGGCTCGTTCTTTAGGAAGGAAATATGCATCGCTAGCCTCGGATAGTGCCGTGAGGCTCGCTTCATTTGTGGTTTCCGAGATCATCAGGCATTGGTCTTTGCTCAAACTGGGATTCATATCATAAGCTGGGGACAGAATCCAGCCTTTGGAGGTGAGCAGAAAACCGTGATTCCGAAAATGATCATCCGCGTTACCTACGCAAATATTGAATGCGACTCTTCTAAATAACTGTTCCAGTTGCTTCTCGGTGTCAGGGCAATGCTGTATTATCAAATCTGCGAAACACCCAAAAATGGAATTAGACGGCGCATATTGAAGACCCGGAAAAGTGCCCAGGTCTCCACCCAGGCGAATATGTCCATATTGATTCAGCCAATGTGGGTTATAACTGAAAGAGAAGACTTCATTTCCGCGAACCCGGTCATAAGTGAGCGTGCCCAACAATTCTGTGGCCGGGATGAAATGAAAATCGGCATATACCAGCAGTTTTTTCATAAACTTATTTCTTGCTCGCACGTTCGCGATGCGGGAGGTTAATGTCCTGTAAAGAGCGGCCAAGAGGGTCATCTTTGGCAATCAGAAGAATATCTTGGTTGAGTCCAAGAACATATAACACTCGAAGGTATGTACCTATAGCTACGGTAGCAACGCCCTTTTCTACCTTCGTAAGGGTGGGAATTGAGCACTGTGCCCGCTCTGCAACCTGCTCCAGCGACAAGTTGCGCCTAAGCCTTGCGAGTCGTATTTTCCCATTGTTTTGCCCCAAGAATACGTGTAGAATGATTAACTAAGCGAAACACCTCATCCGGGACACGGTTTATCATCTCGTTGCAAACCTTAGTAATGATTCTCGATGTCCCATATTTTGTGATTTTCAGCCAGTTTAGAGGCATTTCCACATAAACGTGTGGTGTTTTTCGATATTTTTTTGTATATTTTTGTAGTGGTTTTTAAACATGCGCCTTATGGAACACGACGAAGCCACTACCCAAATCTCTCTGACGTCCCAGGAAATCGCCATCCTGCGACTCATTGCTGCCGGACAATCCACTAACAGAATAGCCGAATCCCTCGGACTCAAACCGCCCACAATTATGTGGTACCGGAAGCGGCTTCACAATAAGTTCAAGGTCCATAATATGGCAGAGCTTCTCTATAAGGCCATAGAGCAGAAAATCTTGTAGCAAAACGATATCATTAAAAATTCGACATTATGAAAAAATTTACCGTACTATTCCTTTGCGCGACTCTTCTGTCGATGGTTGCCTGTGGCAACAATTCCGGTAACAAAACAAGTGACGATAACAACTCCGGAAAAAAGGCTCCCGTCGAAGCCGTAGACCTGGGCCTGAGCGTCAAGTGGGCCTCCTGCAACGTTGGCGCCAAGTCCGAGTGGGAAATCGGTGATTATTTCGCCTGGGGTGAAGTCCAGCCGAAGGTAAGCTACCTTGCGGGCAACTACAAGCACCGCGATGCAAACGGGAACTGGATCAAGTATGCATTCAAGGCAGATGCCCTCGTGGATGCAGATGTGGCAAAGGCCGATAATCAGGCCGCTCTTCTCCCTGAAGATGACGCTGCAACGGCTATTCTCGGCGACGGTTGGCGTATGCCCACCCCGGAGGAAGCCCAGGAACTGATGGACAAGTGCGAAATCAAGTATTGGGAGCAGGGAATCCAGCTGGTCGGCCCCAATGGCAATAGCATCTGCATCCCCTACGGTGGCTCCAAGCAGGGCGAGAAACTGCGCGGCGAGAAGACGACTTCCTACTGGACCAACCAGTTGTATTCCCAGAAGGGAACGAATTTCCTGGGTGGTGAGGAAATCGTCTATGTGGAGCAGTACGGCAGAAGGTATGATGTCAAGGCTAAGACGGTTGGCATGGAATATCGGTATAACGGTCTTCCTATCCGTGCTGTCAAAAAGTAATCATCAAAGAATGATTATCTTTGCAAGTATGAAAAGGATTCTTCTGCTTGCACTGATGCTGCTCCCCGTGGCCGCCTGGGGTTACAGGGACCATCGGGGCCGTGATCTGGACTCCCTGGAGCGCAGCATCAGCCACTGGACGCCCGAAGCTCTGAAAGCAGCGCCTCGTGAGCAGCAGGATGCTTATTGCCAGACTTGCTATGACATCGCCTACGGCTACCTTCAGGTGGATAGTCCGCGTACCATCTATTATGCGCAGCGGGCCATCCAGACTGCCGGTTTCTCCGGTGACAGCAAATCCATCTACAGGAATTCCATCCTGATTGGTCAGATTTTTTGGGCCAAAGAGCAGTTGGACAGCGCCCGATTCTATTATACCCAGGCCTCCGATGCGCTGGCCAAGATGGAGGCAAGTTGGGACAATCCTGACAAACACGATCTGGAAGCGATGCAATCGCGGCTATGGGGCACCCTCGGCAATTTCTACGCCGTCCAGGATTCGCTGGAGCTGTTCGCTCACTACTACGCCAAAGCCGGTGAGGTCTTTGAGAAATGGGAATGGTGGGAAGATTGCTCCACTCTGCACCGGAACATCGGTGAGGTATATACCGATGCCGGCGAGCTCAAGAAGGCCAAACCGGAGTACGAACTGGGGCTCCAATATGCCCGTCAGTCCGGAGATTCTCTTATCATCGCCCACGCGCTCTACGGGTTGGGCCGCTGGTACCAGGAATCCGGCAAAACCGCCAAGGCGCTGGAGTATCTCACCCAGGCCGATGAGTACTTCGGCAACCATCCCCGCGAAGAAGCGGAAGGCCGGGCGGACACCCTGGCCATTATGAACGCCGCGCACGAGGAACTCTACCGGAACGCCCGTATGCTTGGCATTGCCGCTTTCCTGGTCCTTCTTCTCTCGATCGGCGGAACCCTTCTGGTCCGGCGCCTGCGGCTCACCAAGCAGGAACTCTCAGAGACTTCCGCCGTGCTGGATGAGACCATCCAAGAGCTGCGGCCTGCGCAGAAGGATGCAAAACCGGTGCTGAATGAGCAGGAAAAAGCGATAGCCCGGCTTATAGTGGAAGGTAAGAGCACCAAGCAGATTGCCAATGCGGTGCACCTGGGCGTGAACACGGTGCTCTGGTACCGCAAACGGCTTTATGCGAAGTTCGATGTGCATAATGCCGCGGCGTTTTCTACAGAAATGAGCAAGAGGGGCATTCCCCCCGCGGGGCTCTAGAAGTCCATACCGATGGAGGCGTAGAAGTTGAAGCCTATCAGGGTGGTCCACTGCGCGGCTATTCTGAGCGGGCCGACTATGGTCTGACGTGACAGCTCGGCGCCGAAACCCCAGGAAGGGAAGAAGGTAAACAGATTGCTCAATTCGTAGTCGCGTACCACAAAGCCACCTCTGATGGTTGCGTAATTCTTTCGGGCAATGCGATATCTCAAGTCCATCTGGCCCACAAAGCAGTAGGGCGCCGCGAACTGGAATCCCCTGACCAAACCGAAGAAAGGAAGTTGATGCTCGGTATAGCGTTTTGCCATATATCCTCCCACGGTGAGGGTGTGGCGGGGATTCATAAGAGAATAGTCATCGACCGAATAATAACCGGCGTGTACGCTGGGCAGGATAGTAAAGTTCTGCCAGGGCGTAAATGCCGCTTCGAGACTGGCCGAAGTTACAAGGTAATTGGGTACCGTACCGTCTTCGGTGGTGATTTCACCGGTGTCCTCGGGATAAAGTCTCGGGTCGAGATCAATACAGTATCCTTTGAATACGTACCGGCCATCCAGAGAGAAGCGCACACCTTTGTCGGGGAAATACTCGTCGTTGAAGGTATCGACTTTCAGGGAGGCAAAGGCCGACAGCCAGTAGCTCTTCCAGTCCCAGCCAGACCAGAACAAGTCGTCGGAAAGATAATGCTCATAAGGAGCCATTTCGGCCGAAACTCCCATCCGCATAGCCCCGTACGTCATATGGGAGTCCTCTATGTAGAAGTCCAGCCCGTTGTTCCAGATAATGTCAAAAACCTCCTGGCGGGTGCCGCAAGACGTATTCATAATATTGGTACGGGCAACAAGCCCTATCGTGGGGAGTCCGTACCTTGATTTGTATGAAAAATCGGCCGAGAGCGAGGGGTTGGTTCCGAGTTTTAGGTCGGTGGCGAATCTGGGACCGCCCAAACGGCGAGTTCCTAGGCCGAGATGCAGGAGAGCCGCCACAGTCTCGTCGGTATCGGCCCGTATGCCCATAGCGAAGTCGTTTACCTGGCCTCTCTGGCAGTCGAAAACCAGATTGTACGGCTCCTGCCGCCCCTCGAAGTGGTAAGTGATGGCCTCGAAAGCGTTGGTTCCGTATATCTTGTTAAGCATTCTCGCCACATCGGCCTTGCCGTACATTCCATCCTTGGGATAGTCACGCTTGCGGAGGAATATATTGGGCTCGTTCTTATAAACTCCCAGGAAGCGTACCGAATCGACTTTAACCTTGGCCTGGGCCAGGTTGACCGCAGTTGCGGAGCGGGTAAGCGGGTAAAGTGGCTTGCCCTCAAACACAGCGGCCAGCGCCTCGAACTCCTCCTTGTGCTGCAGGGCGTTCTGGTAGCCCTGATTCATAATGTCCGTGACGCTCTTCTCGTCAAAAGAGAGCATCGTATATCCCTCCAAAGTATGGTGGACGTCGAGATTCGACATTTTGGCCGTCTCGCTCAGCGTGGTGGTTCCAAGGAGCGAAATGGTTTGTTGGATGAAGTCCATAGGGGAGTTCAGCTCGTTGGCTTTCAAGCTGTTGGACATCTCGGAGCCGATGATTATGTCGGCTCCCATCTGGCGGGCGATGTCAACGGGGAAGTTGTTCCGCATTCCGCCGTCCAGAAGTATCTCGCCGTCTTTGCGCACCGCCCTGAAGTAGAAGGGGATGGCCATTGTGGAGCGCATCGCGTCGGGAAGGCTGCCGGAAGTCCAGTACTTCGGCCTCATTGCAGCCAGGTCGGTGGCCACGCAGGCGTATGCGATGGGGAGCTCCGAAAAACTCAGGCTGTCCTGGTATCCTACGCTCACCGAACTCAGCATATCCCTTACGTTGAGGCCGTACAAGTATCCGTCGGGCATTCCTATTCCCATACGCCCCATCGACTCCTGGAGCATATCGGCGCTGTCGTGACCGGACTCGGCTGCCATCTTCTCGGCAATTCTTTCCCTGTCCAGACGGTACGCCAGGTCTTCGTCGTCGTAGTGGAAAGGAATTCTGATAATGAAGCGGTTACGGTATTTCTTGAGACGGTAGGACAGGTATGAATTGGGGACGTTGTCCGACATCATAATCGGCCAGTCGATGTCGCGGACCAGCGAGTCCAGCTCCTGATGATTGTATCCCAGGGCATACAAGCCGCCCACGAGGCCGCCCATACTGGTGCCGGTGACAATGTCCACAGGTATGCCGAGCTCCTCGATTAGCCTTATTACTCCGAGGTGTGCCAGGCCGCGCGCGCCTCCTCCGGCAAGCACGAGGGCCACCGTGGGACGGTACTGGCGTATGGAGTCCATACGGGCGCGGACTGTGGCAAATGCGAGCGAATCGGCTGCGGGAGCTGCACTGGGGAGTATCTGGGCCTGCGTGCCTATGCAAACGACGCAGGTAAGGAGCAGGGAAGTGAGAAATCTTTTCATTGGTCGGTGGATTTAAAACCAAAGGTAAGCATTATTTTAATTGGAAAAAAATGCTAATTTTGCATAATATGCGTAGGTGTGTACTAATTCTGTTGATAGCCCTTTCTTGTGCGGGCTTGCACTCTTGTGCGGAAGGCGCCGCAAGCGTCTCCCAAGAGGCTCCGGAGTTACTGAAGGCAGTCCCTTCCGATGCTTTGTGCATCGGGCTTTTCGGCCGTCTGGACCACGGAATGGACCAGATGGTTGACTCCTTGTCCGCTCTCCGCTCTCTGGATTATGGCATGCTTCTGCGAAGCCGCGCAGCCATCGCCCTCTGCGATATAGGTTCCATCTGCCCGCTGCTGATAATAGAGGCCGGCAAGGTCGGCGCCGATACGCTCGAGAACGTGCGCTCCATCCTTGCCTTGGCGGATACGCTCAAGCTGGGAGCGGCTCTTCTGGAATTGGATACACATAACGCTCTACTGCTCAGCGAGTCTTCGACGGTTATCACCATTGTAGGGAGGCACGTGGCGTCGGAATCTTCCATCCTCGACGCTCCCGATTTCCCCCTGGTGCTGGACGTGCTTACGGGCTCGGATGCAATAGTTCTCCGCAATCGCGGGGCCAACCGTCTGCAGAGCGTGGGCTTCGGCCCTCTGAGCGCCAAAACCGTGGCCTCGTTCGTGCGTGAGGCAGCAGAATGGACCGTGCTGTCGGGTGGCCGCTTGTGGCCCGTATGCCCGGAGTCGGACAGATATTTCACCAACTTCGTTTCTTCGCTCACCGAGGCTCCTTCCAAGTTTGCGGCCTCCTTCCCCGAGGGTGCCGTAGCCGTGGTGGATATGCCCCTGGCTGATTTGAAGGAGTGGCGCAAGGCTTATGAGGGCTGGCTTGATGCCTGCATCGAGCTTGAATCATACCAGAAGCGCCTCGCCGGCCTCAAGAAAGCTGCCGGTAAAGATCCTCTCAACTGGGAGAAGGAGCTCGGCGTCAAGGAAGTTTCGTGCGTGATGATGCCCGGCGGCACGCTGAATATGATACGTACCGCCAAGAGTTCATCTTCCGACGGCGTTCAGACCAATCCCTACAAGGGGTTTGCGCGTGCGCTGTACGGTTCGCTATTCAATGCCGCCGACAGCTGCTGCGTGCGCAAAGGGGTGTGGCTTATCAGCGGGGAGCGCGCCTTGCTCGACAGTCTCAAACTGGGTGGCGGTAAACCTTCTTCCTGGCCTGCAGCGGCTAAAGTTGTGGCCTGGAGCGAGGATAGTCAAATTAACTGGACAAAAGAAAGTATCAAGATATGGTATTCCAATCGGTAAACAAAATGCTCGAAAAGAGCTTCAAGGAGAATTGGGAGCGCGCTGCACTTTCCAATTATCAGGGCATTACCCTGAAGTATTGCGATGTGGCCAAGCGCATAGCCCTTCTCCATATATGTTTCCGCGCCTGCGGGCTCCAGAAAGGCGAAAAAGTTGCCTTGTGCGCCCGGAATCAGGTCAACTGGGGCGTGTGCTTCCTGGCCGCCACTACTTATGGCGCCGTGCCTGTGCCCCTGCTGCACGAGTTCAAGGCTGAAAACATACACTATCTGGTCAATCACTCCGAGGCCAGGGTATTCTTTGTGGACGATTCCATCTGGGAAAGCCTTTCGGAGACCGAGATGCCCAATGTGCAGGTGGTGGTGCAGATGTCCAACCTGAGTTATCTGTACGCACGCGACCAATCGTTCGTGCAGGCGCGCGAGCAGCTCTCGGCCACCTTCAAGAGCCTCTATCCCGAGGGATTCAAGCCCGAATGCCTTGACTACTACGAAGATTCCGCCGACGAGCTGGCCCTTATCAACTACACCTCCGGTACGTCGGGATTCTCGAAGGGCGTGATGCTGCCTTATAGGGCTTTATATACCAACATACGCTTTGCCGGCGAGACCGCCGAGCCTCAGATGACCTGCGAGTCCAATATGGTGGCCCTGCTGCCCTCGGCCCATATGTACGGAATGATGTTCGAGTTCCTCTTCGAGATGTCCATCGGCGCTCACGTGCACTTCCTGACGCGCGTCCCCAGTCCCAAGATCATTATGAAGGCATTCTCGGAGATTCATCCGGACGTGATTATCGCCGTGCCCCTGATTATCGAAAAGGTGTACAAGAGCCAGATCAAGCCCATCGCCGACAAGCATAAGACCTGGCTCCGCATACCCATTGTGGACCAGATCGTTCTGGGCAAGATACGCGAGGGGCTTATCCAGGCCTTCGGCGGCAACTTCGAGGAGGTTATCCTCGGGGGCGCTGCGTTCAATCCGGAGGTGGAGCAGTTCCTGCGCAGGGTAAAGTTCCCATTTACAGTGGGTTACGGTATGACCGAGTGCGGCCCTATCATTACTTATGCCCACTGGGACCATACCAAGAGGGGCTCTTGCGGCTACGCCATTCCGGGATGCTCGATACGCATCGACTCTCCCGACCCTATGAAGATTCCGGGCGAGGTGCAGGTAAAGGGCGACAATGTGTTCCTGGGCTACTACAACAACCGTCAGGCCACCAAGGCGGCCTTCACCAACGACAACTGGTTCAAGACCGGCGATATGGGCGTGATGGACAGCGACGGGTATCTGTACCTCAGGGGCCGCTCGAAATGTATGATACTCGGCCCGTCGGGCCAGAACATCTATCCCGAGGAGCTGGAGGCGGTGATAAACAATGTTATGTACGTGGTTGAGTCGCTTGTTATCGAAGACAATGGCGGCCTCACCGCACTTATTTATCCCGATTACAGGCAGGCGCAGAACGACGGACTCGATGCCGACGGAGTGAAAGGGCACATCTCCGACTGTTTGCCGGAAATCAACAAGCAATTGCCCAATTATGCGCAGATACGCAAGATAGAGTTCCTCCCCGAGGACTTTGAGCGTACTCCCAAGCGCAGTATCAAACGTTATTTGTATCAGCGATGAGTAAATTTGACCATCGATATCTCGAAATGGCCGAGATCTGGGCCAAGAATTCTTACTGCAAGCGCCGCCAGGTGGGGGCCCTGCTGGTGAAGAACAATATGATAATATCCGACGGTTATAACGGCACGCCCTCGGGTTTTGAGAATGTGTGCGAGGAGAATGGCGTGACCAAGCCCTATGTGCTTCACGCCGAGGCAAATGCCATCTCCAAGGTGGCCAAGTCGGGCAACAGCAGCGAGGGCGCGACCCTGTATGTTACCGCGTCGCCCTGCATCGAATGCGCCAAACTTATCATACAGAGCGGCATAAAGAGAGTAGTGTATAAAGATGAATATCGCCTTACCGACGGAATAGACCTTCTTGCCAGAGCCGGGATCGAGGTGGAAAAAATAGACTAGGATGAAGAAGAGTTCAATTGTTGTTTTACTCCTCGGCGTCATTATCGGGCTTTCGCTTGCGCTGCTCATACATCAGATATCCGGAAACCAGAGGCGCCTCCGCGTTCAGTACAACGACTGGCGTAAACTGAACCTCGTTCTCCAGACCATAGATGAGAATTATGTCGATTCGGTTGACCGGAAAAAGGTCACCGATGTGGCTATCGAGGCTGTTCTGGCCACTCTCGACCCTCATTCGGTATATCTTCTGCCCCAGAAGCTTGAGGAGTCGGAAGAGGACCTTTCGGGCAATTTCTCGGGTATAGGGATACAGTTCAATGTGCCCAACGATACTGCCGTGGTGATTGAGGTCATCCCCGGCGGGCCGGCGCAGAAGCTCGGTATGCAGCCGGGCGACCGCCTGCTCAAGGTGGATACTACCAACATCGCGGGAGTGAATTTCAAGCAGGACAGTATGGTCCGGCGGATGAAGGGCCCCTCGGGAACCAAGGTCACGGTTACCGTCAAGAGGGGAGACGAGGTTATCCCCTTCGAGATTACCCGCGGCAAGATTCCCACACATTCGGTTGACGCCGCCTTTATGGTGAGCGATACCACCGGATTCCTGCGCCTGAGCAAGTTCTCGATGACTACCGCCAAGGAGTTCGCCGAGGCTGCACTTAAGCTCCAGGACGAGGGTATGAAGCATTTGATAGTTGACCTGCGTGACAATAGCGGCGGTTTTCTTAATCAGGCGCTGTTGCTCAGCAATATGTTCCTCGACCGGGGCAAACTCATCGTTTATATGGAGGGCCTTCACCGCGACAGGGATGAGTACCGCGCCGACGGCAAGGGAATACTGCGCGACGTAGGGCTTACCCTTCTGGTGTCGGACGGCACCGCATCGTCGAGCGAGATATTTGCCGGAGCTATGCAGGACAATGGCAGGGCCACCCTGGTGGGACGCCGTACCTTCGGAAAGGGCTTGGTACAGGAGCCGGTGAATTTCACCGACGGTTCGGGAATACGTCTTACCGTGGCCAGGTACTACACTCCTTCAGGCCGCTGCATCCAGAAGCCTTATACCGACGACTATGTGTACGATATCTACCACCGCTATGAGAGCGGGGAGATGGTGTCGGTGGACAGTATGGACGTTGCCAACGGCGGTATCGTGCCCGATGTGTTCGTGCCCATCGATACCACCAAGGTGGAGTCGTTCTACATCAATTGTAACAAGAAGGCAACGCCTATGCGTTTTGCCTCCCACTTCTTCGATTCGCACAGGGCGGAGCTTCAGGCCATCGACAACTACGACGATCTGCTGAAGTATCTTGACTCCAATCTCCTGGAGATGCGTTTCCTGGGCTTTGCCCGCAACCGTGACGAGCTGGTGCCCACCAACTCGGAGTGGGAAGTGGAAAGGACCTATATGATGACCCAGGTCCGCGCCCTCGTGGGCCGTTACTCCCAGCTCGGCGACAACGCCTTCTACCACCTCTACCTCCAGACCGACGAGGTGTTCAAAGCAGCAATGGCTACGCTTTAGGGGCGGCACTTCCGTTTTAGTACCCTTAGCGGGCAAGGTCTAATTTTAGCGGCGACACCTTGCCCGATTATTATTGATAGAGTGCCCTCAGAGGCCATCAGCCGGGCATGGTGTCGCCGCTAGAATTAGACCTTGCCCGGATTTGTGGCCTGAGAATGCGTTCTATCTCGCATCTGCTTAAGCCGAAGGTCCTGGCGAGCTGGGGGACGGTGGTCTTCATAGTTCTGTAAACGTAGGGGAGAAGTTTGATTTTTTGCTCCAGTGACAGTTCCTGAAGATCAGACTGAAACCATCGGTTCGAAATCTCATTAATTATTTTAAGAAATTCCCCGTCAGTGAGCATTGTTCTAGGGCTGTCAACTAGTTTATATGTTAACTCAGAAGAGTTTTGGCCACCAACGATTCTCAGGAAATAAGTCAAATCATTGTTGAATGCTTGCTCCAGGTATGAATAATCGCAGAAACTTGACGGAATAAGATGTCCCGATTTGTCCAGTAGCCAGGGCACATCATCCAGTTTGTCCCCGGTGTGCATCAAGGCCCGTTTCTCTTTCTTGGTCAAAGACTTGACCGGTATCGCTTCAGGGCAGTCGTTATGCCTGAACATGGCTCTGAACCCCGACCACTCATATTCATTTATGTTGCAACCATTGTCCAGCGCGTTCCGTGGGATATAGGCCAGAGCATTGCGGACATACCAATCGTTGTCCAGGGCAATGGCTTTGATATCAACATTTACCATTACTCCGGACAAGCCATACTTGCCGCTGAACCACATTGAGTACATGCGCTTGACTTCCAGACCGTACTTTCGGGCGTCCTCTTGCGTCTTAGACAGCACAGCCATGTGGCAATGATTGGAAACCACTGCATAAATGATTACAATCACATTCTTTCGCTTGGCACAGACGCAGAGGATTTTGACCATGGCATCATAATCCTCATCGTCGCGGAACAAGATAAGTTTCTCGTGGCCCTTCATGCTGATATGAAAAGGCGATACGTAAGCCCCGCTTCCGTCGGGGAGGCGGCGCAATACTGTCCTTTTCATATTAGTTAGCCATCTTGGGCGGCTTGATTCCCGGGCCGAAAGTAATCACTTTCCCTCCCTCTTTTTCAAATTCTTTCTTTGCCTCTCTCATGGCTTTAGCCATGGCTGCTGACTGCTCGTCCATCATTTTTATCATCTCTTTCCGATTGACGCTCACTGCCAAGTCGGCGATAATCAATGACCGCAAGACTGCCAGAACAGCACCTTCATTGCCTCCCCAGAGCGTAGTCGACATAGAAAAGGCGGCACCGGAGATAATCTTCAATATTACATCGGGATTAGAGTGAGGGTCGAAATCCGTCTTGAACCGGAAATCAAAATCTCCATACTGGAGTACTTGTAGAACTGTTTTCATAGTCAATAGCATTTAAGTTTGGTCAAACATAGCACATTCCCGCGAAATATCCAAGCTAATCTGTCACAAATCGGGCAAGGTCTCTTTTGAATGCTGACACCTTGCCCGCTTACCTGCCTCCTACGGCTCTGTAATAGCTTTTGCCGGGCAAGGTCCCGCCATTGGAATGAGACCTTGCCCGCAGGGGGGGGCTACCAGTTCATAGCTTCCAATGACTCGGAGCGTAGCGACATGGGGGAGTCTGAGGGGCTCTCCCCGCAGTCCCCAAAGGGGTGCAGGGGGTTGGCTCTGCCAGTTTATCGCTCAGCTACTGAGCGATAAACTGGTAGACGATGTTGCCTTGCTGATTGGCGGGGGCGGTGGAGGAGGCGGAGAAGCGGCTGAGGCGGGCGGCGCGAATGGCAAAGGAGCGGAGGCAGCCATCCTTGGAAGAAGAACTCTCATCAACCTTGGCGGCCACTACGGTGCCGCTGTTATCGACTGTAATCAAGACGGTTACCTCGCCGGCACCCATACAACGGTAGGCGGGGATAGAGAGCTTGCTGGCCTTGCGGCCCTCCAGATAATACGAAACCACAGAGGGTCCGCTGTAGGCCTTCTGCTCTTGCTTCTGGCCCTGATCTTTAGACGGAACGGTGGCGGTGAAATCGTCGTCGGGAAGCTCGAAACCTCCCTTGAGCTCGCGGGCCAGGCGCTCGGCATCTTTATAAAGCTGGTCGGCATCGGTGCCGCGGTCGTCCTTGAGGGCCGCACGGTCGACGGCCACGTTGCGGTAGCCCCCGGTGGCCGCGCCCAGCTCCTGCTGCAGCTTCTCGCTTATCGCCTGCTGGAACTCGGCCTCCTTTTGGAGCCGCTCCACCTCTGCCTGCAGCCTTTCAAGCTCTTCCAGCTTGCTGAAATCCAGCACAAAAGAATTCTCCCGCTGGATGGAGTATCCCAAAGAGGTAGCAAGCAGGACGATAAGCACCGCGAGGTGAATGATCACGGTGGTATATAATCCTGCCCTGTCCTCTTTTTTCATCGGATGATGCATTTTGCCCGGGACAAAGCCCGGGCACCTAACTACTTCTGTTCTATCTTCTCGAGGTTCTTCTCCACGGTAGCGGTGATAACGTCGATAGCTACCTTGTTGTGGCCTCCCTGAGGGATGATGATATCGGCGTAACGCTTGCTCGGCTCGATAAACTGCAGGTACATCGGCTTCACGGTGCGGCTGTAGCGCTCGATAACCCAGTGCACATCCTTACCCCTCTCGCAAATATCCCTCTCGATAACCCTCATAAGGCGGTCGTCGTCGTCAGCGTCAACGAAAATCTTGATGTCCATCTGGTCACGCAGCTTCTTGCAGGTGAAGATGAGGATTCCCTCGATGATGATGATGTCGGCTGGCTCAACCAGTTTGGTCTCGGTCTTGGAGCGGGAGCAGGAGATGAAAGAATACACCGGCTGCTGCACGCTCTTGCCGTTTTTGAGGTCCCTGAGCTGGCTGCAAAGCAAATCCCATTCGATGGAGTCGGGATGGTCGAAATTGTGGACCCTCTTCTCCTCGTCGGTAAGGTCGCTGGAGTCTTTGTAGTACGAATCCTGGGGGATTACCACTACCTTTTTGCCTTCAAGCTTCTCGGTGATGGCTTTCACCACCGTCGTTTTGCCGGACCCGGAACCGCCGGCGATGCCAATGACTAACATAACTATTTGTTGTTAAGTGTATTTATCACACTCGTTTCATTAAAATTCTGCGTTCTTGGGGGTACGAGGGAAGGGAATCACGTCCCTGATGTTCTGCATACCAGTAATGAAGAGCAGTAGTCTCTCGAAACCAAGTCCGAAGCCGCTGTGAGGGCAGCTTCCGAAGCGCCTCGTGTCGATGTACCACTCAAGATTCTGCCGGCTCATACCGAGCTCGGTGATGCGAGCCTCGAGCTTGCCCAGGTCCGCCTCCCTCTCGCTGCCGCCGATAATCTCGCCGATCTTGGGGAAGAGCACATCCATTGCCCGCACCGTCTTGCCATCCTCGTTCTGCTTCATATAGAAGGCCTTGATTTCCTTGGGATAGCCGGTCAGGATGACGGGCTTTCCGAAGTGCTTCTCCACCAGGTAGCGCTCGTGCTCGCTCTGAAGGTCCGCACCCCAGAACACCGGGTACTCAAATTCTACGCCATTCTTCTTGGCCTCTTCGAGTATCTTGATGCCCTCGGTGTACTCCAGCCTCACGAAGGAGGTGCCCACGACGCTCTTGAGGCGCTCTATAAGCTCAGGGTCGTAACGGTCGTTGAGGAACTGGATGTCGTCCATACAGTGCTCCAGGGCGTAGCTCACCAGGTGCTTGATAAAGTCCTCGGCAAGGTCCATATTGTCCTTGATGTCGTAGAAAGCCATCTCGGGCTCTATCATCCAAAACTCGGCAAGGTGACGGGGAGTGTTGGAATTCTCGGCGCGGAAGGTGGGACCGAAGGTGTAGATCTCCCCAAGGGCGGTGGCGCCCAGCTCGCCTTCCAGCTGTCCGCTCACGGTGAGGCTGGTCTGCTTGCCGAAGAAATCTTTGCTGAAATCAATCTTGCCCTTCTTGTTGCGGGGGATGTTTTCGAGGTCGAGGGTAGTGACCTGGAACATCTGGCCGGCGCCTTCGCAGTCCGACTCGGTGATGAGCGGAGTGTGCAGATAGACGAAGCCCTTGGAATGGAAATAATCGTGGATGGCGAAGGCCATCTGGCTGCGCAGGCGGTAGATAGCCCCGAAGGTGTTGGTCCTGGGCCTCAGATGAGCCACGGTGCGCAGATACTCGAAGGACGTGTCTTTCTTCTGGAGGGGATAGCGCACTGGGTCGCATTCGCCGTAGATTTCAATCGCGGAGGCCTTGATCTCGACTTCCTGCCCGCTGCCGACCGACTCCACCAGGGTGCCGCGTACGCCGATGCACGCTCCCGTGCTGATACGGGCGAGCAGCGGATTCATAGCCTCGTCCTTGTCCACCACTATCTGGATGTTCTTAATGGTGGAACCGTCGTTGAGCGCTATGAACGCTATTTCTTTGTTTCCTCTCTTGGTCCTTACCCAACCTTTGGCAAGAACCTCTACGCCTGCCTCCATCTTCAGCAGGTCCTTGACTTTAGTCCTGATTATTTCCATTTGTTTAACTTCTTTAAAAAAGCAGCCCTCTTGGGTAAGGGGGCTGCTCGCAAACTTAAGCGGCGGCTTATTATTTTCCGCCCTTTCTTGCTGAATACATAATCTTAAGCGCGGAGCAGCGTCGCAGCTCCTGCTTAACATCTGTAATGATACCCATTCTTACGTCCTGGTCTGCCCTGATGCTGGTAGTCATAAACTGACGGTCCTGCTCGCTCTTGGACTCACGCTCCGCAGCGATAAAGTCGCGGATGTCGTCGGTGGTCTTGAACGAGTCGTTCAGCTGGATACGGGCTTCCGTTCCGTACATAGCCTGCAGAGACTTGATAGGCGTACCGATATTGATATAGGAGTTAAGGTCCTTGCGCTCCAGTTTTACAACCTCGGAAGCCTCGGGGATCTTGACTATAACCTTGTTCTCGGTTTCACGCATCTGCGTAGTGACCATAAAGAAGAACAGGAGCATGAAGACGATATCGGAAAGCGAGCTGCTGGTCATTGCCGGCACCGCTTTCTTATTGTTGCTTCCACCAAATTTTGACATAATTTTTCCTCCTGTATTTATCTTCTGCGGCCTACATCCTTAGGCTCTGCCTCGGAAATGAACTGAGGTATTGCCTTCTTTACTATGCCCTGCTCTTCCTCGGTGAGCTGTGCGAACACCTTGCTGTAGTTCTTCCTTGAGAAGTCGTCTCGGAGTTCGTTCACCGCCTTTACGAGTTCGTTCTGGACAGCGATGTATGCCTGGTAACTGGTACCGCGGTCATTCTGAAGGGAGATGATACCCTTTGAAACGGGATACTCTCCGAAACCCTCGATGTCCTGGATCTCCTTCTCGGGGAGGTTGGGATCGTTCATAGGGTTGGTCAGAAATTCCTTGATCTTGTCTTTGAGTTGGCTGATGTCTATGGGCTCGCTACCGGCAAGAATTCTATCGGCAGAATTGATCTTCACCTGGATAATGTTACGGCGATTGACCTTCTGGTCCTCAACTTTCTGATCTTTGTCAGGCATAGGGGGCAGACGACGGCTCAGACCGGTCTGGCTTCCCATAGTCGTGGTCATCAGGAAGTAGCACAACAGCAGGAACGCGATATCCGCGGTCGAGCTGGTGTTCATTGCTGGTACTTTCTTCTTGCCCATAATTATCTCTTGCTAGCTATGGCCATACGGACCTCGCCGACGATGATTGCCAGGATGGCAGCGCCGCCCACGATGTACGTAAGGTTAAGGATGGTGTCTGTAAGTTTGAGCGTACCTGCGCTCACCTCAGGGCCGTTGTAGGCCAATGCGGGATTGTCCTTCGCCAGCAGGTAGGCGATAAAGCAAAGCACTGCCACACCCAGAATTACGATGCCGATCTTGACAAGGCTCTTCGGGTCGTTCTTGGTGCCCACGATCAAGCCTATCACAACCCAGCTGAAAACGGCCAGGCCGAGCATGATGTAGGTCCAGTAGAGCAGAACGTCGACAGCGTTACCTGCGAACCCTCTGGCAAAGCCCCAGATGAGCAGGCCAACACTGACGAGTATCAGCGCCAGCATTCCCCATTTAATAATCTTGTTAAGTTTCATGATCCTAAAAGGCTGTGACAATTATTTCTTCTTCTCGTTGTACTTGGTGAGGAGGTCGATCAGGCAGATCGAGGAATCCTCCATATCGATGGTGAGGCCGTCGATCTTGGCGAGGATGTAGTTGTAGAACACCTGCAGGATCATAGCGACGATCAAACCGCCGACGGTGGTGATAAGGGCTATCTTCATACCACCGGCAACAACGTTAGGCGAAATATCACCGGCTGCCTGGATAGCATCGAACGCGTTGATCATACCGATAACGGTACCGAGGAATCCGAGTGAAGGGGCGATGGCGATGAAGAGGGAGATCCAGCTAAGACCGTTCTCCATCTCGCTCATCTGTACGGAACCATAGGAAACGACGGTTTTCTCAACCACGTCAACACCCTGGTCGTAACGCAGCAGACCCTGATAGAAAATGGATGCAACAGGTCCGCGGGTCTCGCGGCATACGTCCTTGGCTGCTTCCACACCGCCTTCCTCGAGAGCCTTCTCGACCTTGGCGAGGAGCTTCTTGGTGTTGGACTTGGAGAAAGTGAGATAGAGAATACGCTCGATGGCGAGAGCGAGACCGATGATCAAGCAGATGATGATCAGGGACATAAAGCCTGCACCACCCTCGATGAACTTGGTCTTGAGTGCCTGGTGGAGGGGAATCTCTTCGCCGGTGCCGTTCAGAATGTCGGCGGCGCTCATCTCGGCGGGAGCGCTTGCAACTTGCTCAGCTGCAGGAGCTGCCTGCTCGTCCTGTGCGGATGCGGTGTTTGCAGTGAAGGCCATCAAGCCAACTACTGCCAGAAACATGAAAAACTTTTTCATAAATGTTAGATGATGTATTAGTTAAAATTAATTTCCTACGAAATCGGTGCAATTTAGCAAAAAAAATCCATAAGTCAATACCTAATTTGACATTTCCCCCCGCAGGTCTGTTTCGAGTGCTGCTTTAATGCTCTCATTATCATCGCTGTTGCCCATCAAAAAGAAAAGTTTTGCAAGGGCGCTTTCGGTGGTGATGTCTCCTCCGCCCAGCACCCCTGCGTCTTTGAGTGCCTTGCCGGTAGCGTACAGGTCCATATTTACAGTGCCCCTCAGGCACTGGGTGACGTTCAGGAGTATCTTTCCGCGAGCGGCGGAATCCTTCACGATGTCCAGGAACCAGCTTCGCGAGGGGGCGTTGCCGCAGCCGTAGGTCTCTATGATGACGGCCCTGGTGAGGCTTCCCAGAAGGATATCTTCCACCACCTGGCGGGTGATGCCGGGGTGCACTTTAAGTATTGATACGCGCGTATCCAGCGGGCAGTGCGCCTTGAACGCCTTGCCGGAAGGACGGCGGATGATGTCGGTGTTGTAACGTATGTCTATGCCGGCCTCGGCAAGAGGGGGAAGGTTGGGCGAGCGGAATGCCTCGAAGCCGGTGGCGTCCACCTTGGTGCTGCGGTTCCCCCTGAGCAGCAGGGAGTTGAAGAAAATGCAGACTTCCGGCACCATAGGGCTTCCGTCGGGCGCTTTGGCCCCGGCAATCTCCACCGACGATATGAGGTTCTCCTTGCCGTCGGTGCGCGGGCGGCCTATGGGGAGCTGGCTTCCGGTAAAGATGACCGGCTTGGCGAGGCCTTCGAGCATAAAGCTGAGGGCGGAGGCGCTGTAGGCCATTGTGTCGGTGCCGTGCAGCACCACGAATCCGTCGTATTTGGAGTAGTTGGCCTCGATGAGCGAAGCGAGTTCCTGCCACATCGCAGGTTCCACGTCGGAGGAGTCTATCAGAGGGTCGAAGGTGTGGGAATCGATGCGGAGGTCGAACTTGCGGAGCTCCGGTACCTCCTGCCGCAGGGCGCTGAAGTCGAACGGACAGAGCGCCTGGCTGGAAGGGTCTTCCTTCATTCCTATGGTGCCTCCCGTGTAGATGAGGAGCACCGATGATTGCTTGTTGCTCATATTGCGAACAGTTTACGTGCGTTGGCAGTGGTGACCGAAGCAACGGTCTGTAAATCAATGCCCTTGAGTGCGGCGAGGAAAGCTGCGATACGGGGTATGTTGGCGCTCTCGTTGCGCTTGCCCCTCAAGGGCGTGGGGGCGAGATAGGGAGCGTCGGTCTCGAGCAGTATCCTCTCCAGTGGGATGCGGAGAATGTCGGTGGCGATGCGTGCCTTCTTGAAGGTGAGCACTCCGCCTATGCCCACGTACCACTCTCCGTAGCGCTGTACCCTCTCGAACACCTCGGCGCTGCCGCTGAAGGCGTGCAGATTGCCCCGCAGGTGCATCCCGCGGCACTCTTCCATAACGGAAAAGAAGTCCTCGGTAGCCTCGCGAAGATGAATGTTGACGGGCAGGCCCCAGTCGCGCGCGAGCTCGAGCTGGGCTTTGAAGGCCTCTTTCTGGAGCGCCGCTGTATCGGCGCCATAGTGGTAGTCCAGGCCTATTTCTCCTATGGCTACGGGCCCACGGCTGCGGTAGGGGAGCATTGCGTCCAGTTCATCCCTCCAGTTCTCGTCCACATTGCCGGGATACAGGCCCAGCATAGGGTAGAGCACGCCCTCGTGGGCGCTGCAGAGCTTGTACATAGCCTCGCGCTCCTGCGAGCAGGTGTCCGCCTGGAGCATCTGCACGACTCCGGCATCGAGGGCCCGCTGCACCACGGCTTCCTGCTCGCCGGCGAACGCGCCGTCGCTCAAGTGGGTATGGGTATCCACAAATTCCATTGTACAAATTTAAAACTTTTTATTGTCAATGCAGCACCGCCGGAGCAAATCTGTATTGATGAATCCGTCGCATTCCAGCAGGCTCACGGCAGCCGATACGCGCCCAAAGTCGATATCCAGTTCGCGGCTTATCTCCTCCGGGGTTATGCCCCGGTGCTCGCAGATGAGCGAATACACCTGCTGCATTGTGTTGAGGGTGTCCTCGCCGGCCTGCGAGTAGCACTGCTCGAGGCGCTCCCTGGCGGAGGGCGTGGAACGCTGCGCCGAACCCTTGAGCCCGAGCTGCCCGGGTAGGGCCTCAAGCTCTGTTATGGGCTCTGCTATCTTTTCTTGTATCAAGCGGTTGCATCCCGCCGAGCGAAGGTCGTCTATGCGCCCCGGTAGGCAGAATACGTCCCTGCCGTAGCTGGCGGCGAGCCGGGCGGTCATAGTGCCTCCGCCCTTGGCCTTGGACTCGGCGAGTATGGTGGCGCGCGAGATGCCGGCGATGATGCGGTTGCGCCTCAGGAAGTTGAACGCCTGGGGCGAGGTGCCGGGAGGGAAATCGGTGATGAGGGCGCACCCGGGAGTGTTGACTATCTGCTCCGCTACGTAACGGTGCCGCCAGGGATAGATGCTGTCGATGCCCACCGGCAGCACGGCGATGGTGGGCAGTCCGAATGCGAGAGCCGCAAGGTGGGCGGTGATATCTACGCCTATAGCAAAGCCGCTCACTATCACGGGTTTCTGCTCCGTAAAAGACAAGGCCCGCACTATCTTCTCCGTCCAGTCTTTCCCGTAGGGCGAAATGTCCCGGGTGCCTACTATGGAGATGCACTCCTGCGTCTGCCACAGCTCTTCAGGCGGGGTGAGACTGCGGATGTAAAGGCCTACCGGAGCGTCTTCGCAGTCGGCGAGGAGCGCCGGATATCCGGAAGTGCCAAGGGCCGCGAACCTGCAGCCCGACGCCTTGAGGGACGCCCATTCGCGCTCCGAGGTCTCCAGCTCGGAGCTGCAGATAAGGGGGCGGAACTTGTTGAAGGGTCCGAAGGCCTCGTCGAGAGTGCCGGGAGATTGGGAGAATACTGCGCCGGGGGAGCCGAAACGGCGGATTAGCGCCCGGGCGGCGGAAGGTTCGTATCCGAAGATACGGTTCAGCGTGATGCCGCAAAGAATTTCATAGTCGTCCATAACAGTTTTTCATTAGTTACGGACAAAGGTATGAAAAACTTCCGACTTTCTTATACGATCAGAAGGGCGTCACCGTAGGGGCCGAAGCGGTAGTCCTGCTCCAGGGCTACTTCGTAGGCGTGCATCACCTTGTCGAAGCCTCCGAATGCAGCTTCCATCATAAGCATAGTGGAGCCGGGCAGGTGGAAATTGGACACGAATGCGTCGGCGATGCTGAACTCGTAAGGAGGGAAGATGAACTTGTTGGTCCAGGTGTCGTTGGGGCGGATCTCGCGGTTGGTGGTGACGTAGGTCTCAAGGGCGCGGAGTACCGTTACGCCCACGGCGCAGATCTTGCCGCCGGCGCGCTTGGTGCCGTTGATCTCGTCCGACGCCTGCTGGCTGATGATCATATGCTCGCTGTCCACGCGATGCTTGGAGAGGTCTTCCACGTCAACGCTGCGGAAGTGCCCGATGCCCATATGTATGGTTATGAACGTCTTTTCTACGTCGCTGAGAATCATTCTGTTAAGAAGCTCTCTCGAGAAGTGCAGGCCGGCGGCGGGAGCCGACACGGCGCCCTCCTTGCTGGCATAGATGGTCTGGAAATTCTCGGCGTCGGAAGCGTCGGTCTCTTCTTTGACCCACTCGGGAACCGGCGTGCGGCCAAGGGCGAAGAGCGACTCTTTGAATTCCTCGTACGGACCGTCGAAAAGGAAGCGCAGGGTCCTGCCGCGGGAGGTCGTGTTGTCGATAACCTCGGCCACCATACTCTCGTCCTCGCCGAAGTAGAGCTTGTTGCCTATGCGGATCTTGCGTGCGGGTTCAACTATCACGTCCCAGAGCCTCTGCTCTTTGTTGAGTTCGCGGAGCAGGAATACCATAATGTCGGCGCCGGTCTTCTCTTTCTTGCCGAACAGCTTGGCGGGGAACACTTTGGTGTCGTTGAACACAAAGCGGTCGCCTTTGTGGAAGTATTCCAGAATGTCTTTGAATAACTTGTGCTCGATTTGTCCGCTGTCTTTGTGAAGCACCATAAGCTTGCACTCATCTCTCCAGCGGGTAGGCTCTTTTGCGATACGCTCCTGAGGGAGGTCGAAATTGAATTGGGAAAGTTTCATTTGTTCCGTACTAAAGATACTTTATTAATACGGACAAGGAACTCAAAAAGTTTCACACTTTTGCCTCGCGGAAAACTTCAAGTATCGAGGGGTAAGTGTTTTTCAAATAAGGGGGCAAACTCGATTTGGCCACCCAGGCCGCCTTGCTTATGTCTTCTTCGCGCTGGGGCGTGAGGTTTACCGGGTCGGTGTAGAGCATATCGTACCACCAGGTATGCTTGAGGTGCCACTGCCCGTCACGTTCGTAGCAATGGTCGGTGATGCAAATCAGGTTGCGCAGCTCCAGATCGTCCACGCCCGTCTCTTCCTGCACCTCGCGGAGGGCGGTGACCTTGATGTCCTCGCCTCTCTCCTGATGCCCTTTGGGCAGGTCCCACACTCCGCCCCTGTTGATCAGCAGGAAGTCTCCTCGGCGGTTCTGGACCAGGCCGCCGCCTGCGTTTACCTCCCTGAACTCGGCGCACAGCCTCCGGTACATACGTCCGGTGTTCTGCGTGGGTATGTATATGCGGCTCAGCGACTCCGAAGCCTTGAACATACTGACCAGGGTGGGGATATCCAGTTTCTCGCCGCTGTGGAACTCTATGGAGTTAGGGTCGGCGAGCGACTGGTCCGACGGGTTGCAGATAATTATGCAGCGTTTCTCGAAATATATCTTGTGCATACTTTTTGTTATATTTGCAAAGTTAGTAAATTTAGGCATATGGCAGCACATTACGAAAGCAAACACGGTCTGGTGGCCATTCCGCAGGAGCAACTCTATATGAGTTTCACCGACTTGCGTACCCTCGCCCAGGCCGTTCCCGAAAAATACAAAGACTCAGTCTCGGCCGACTTCGACCACCTTACGGCCACTATCCAGGGCTTTACCATTTCCGTCAAGGTGGCGGAGCGCGTCCCCTACAGCCTCATCCGGCTCGAGGACGACGGCGCGCCGTTCCACTTCAGCGTATCGGCCCATTTCGACCCTGCCGCAGGCGGCACCGACTTCAGCATCGAGCTCGACGCCGACCTGAACCTTATGATGAAGGCCCTTCTGGGCGGCAAGATCAAAGACGCCCTTGACAAGGCAGTTGACGGGCTGGTAACCCTTTCCCAGGGCAAGAAGCCCGATTTCCCGGGAGAAATCTAGGCTATGGACGTTCCGGGTACTGCAATAAGGCTCAATCCTTTCAAGGGGCTTGACGGTCCCGCCGTGGAGCCTGTACCCTGGAGCCCTTACGGACGCTTTCTGGAGAGCCGCCCGTCGTTTATCACCGACCCGCTGATGCACGCCGGCTGCTATTACGTGCAGGATTCATCGGCTATGTTCGTGGGTCATATCTTCCGGCGCGAACTCCAAAGGCTCGGCTGCCCTTCGGGCATACGGGTGCTGGACCTCTGCGCGGCTCCCGGCGGCAAGACCACCGACATCTCATCTTCGCTGCGGGAGGCCTGTG
>JAGCCX010000054.1 GCA_017651465.1 Bacteroidales bacterium | reverse complement strand
TAGGATGAACTTGGATTTTACCAAGATGGAAGGTCTGGGGAATGACTACATCTATGTAGATGAAGCGCGTTTCCCAATTTCCGATCCCGGCGCCTTGTCGGTACGCTTGAGCGACCGCCATTTTGGCATCGGCGCCGACGGACTTGTGCTCATAGGGCCGTCCGCTGTGGCCGACTTCCGCATGCGTATGTTCAATGCCGACGGCTCCGAGGGCCTGATGTGCGGCAATGCTGCTCGCTGCATAGGCAAGTATGTGTACGAAAATGGACTGACCGACAAAACGATAATCGACCTCGATACTGCCTCCGGAGTGCGCAAGCTGAACCTGCATTTTGCCTCCGACGGCACTGTGGAAAGCGTTTCCGTGGGCATGGGGAGTTACCGGATCTTGCAGCGTGAGCTGACCTTGGAGGCCGCAGGCAGAAGTTTCACCGGCATGCATGTCGATGTGGGGAATCCCCATTTTGTGATTTTCGTGCCGGATGCCGAAGCGGAAGATGTGGCCGCCGTCGGTCCGCAGCTTGAAAACCAGATTCCCGGGGGAATCAATGTGGAGTTTGCTTCGGTCCGTTCGGAGGGAATACGCATGCGCGTGTGGGAGCGGGGGAGCGGCATCACCCTTGCCTGCGGCACCGGTGCCTGCGCAACTGCTGCCGCAGCCTTTGAGCAGGGCCTCAATGCCGGCGCTTGCAGCGTGCTGATGGACGGCGGCACTCTTCAAGTATCCATTCAGGACGGCACCATGCTCCAGCGCGGCCCCGCCCACACCGTCTTCGAAGGGTCCGTGGAAGTTTAGGTTAAATTAAAACAGAAAATAAATAGTCCCTATGCATCTAAATACTTTATTCGGTACCTGTGGTATAATATTGAGTGCAATCACAACTTGTGCAAAGAAGCAATTAGATTTATTACAACCGGCACCTCAGTCAGAATTGACTGAAGTGTCTCTGAGTGAAGAAGAGAGGGGCTTCGTTCAAAAAGCTAATACTTTTGCTTTGAATTGCTCGCGGGCACTCTTTGCCAATAATGGCGGCGAGAGTATGTTTTTCTCCCCGTTGAGTCTTCAATATGCTCTTGGCATGGTATTGAATGGCGCGAGCGGCGATACAGCTGTTGAAATAGCGGAAGCTTTGGGATATGGAAGCGATATTAATGAGCTAAATACCTTCTTGTCCGATTTGATGGTGCAACTGCCCGCTGTCGATACTACTGTTGATTTTAGGATAGCAAATGCAATGTTGGTTAATAAAGCGTATAAAGTCAAACATTCATTTAGCGATGTGCTCAACAATCTCTATTATGCGCCTGTAGAATATACAGGGATCAATGACATAAGCAAAGTGGTCGAGATGATTAACGAATGGTCTTGCCGGAATACAAATGGTTTCATAAATCCGCTTGTCGATCTGGGGGATTTGTCCGGCGGCTTTGTGTCTGTCCTGCTTAACGCATTGTATTTTAAGGCTAAATGGGCTGAGGAAGGAGGGACTCCTTTGTTCCGGTCTGAAGCAACTTCTCATTCGCAGCCCTTTTATGCTGATGGTGGAAAAGTGTTTCAAGTTGATTATTTGAGAGCATCTCATTATTTGCCATTTGCCCGGACAGAAGGATATCGGGCACTTGAATTACCTTATGCAAACAGGCGTTTTGCAATGTATGTGCTTTTGCCTGAAAACAGAGATCAAAGTAGTGTCCCCAAAATGCTGGCCTCTCTGACTGAGAAAGAATGGAGTAACTTGATGCAGTCTCTTAAAGTCGGCCCTGAGGTTCATATTTCGATTCCGAAATTTGAAACAGAAAAGAAATACAAACTGGCTGACGTCCTTCAAGGTCTTGGAATAAAAAAGGCGTTTATGCCCGGACAAGCAGAATTTGACCGCCTATTTGATTCTAGTAATCAAAAGTACTGTATAGATGAAATAATCCAGAAATCGCGAATTAAGGTTGCAGAATGGGGAACGGAAGCGGCATCTGTTACGGCCGAAGTATTAATTGGCGCATATATCCCGGAGAATTACGTGGAAGAATACTTCGTCGCTGACCATCCGTTTGTTTACTTGATTGCTGAAAAATCTTCCGGAATCATCCTTTTCTCCGGTGTCTTCGACGGCAAATAATATCTTCTCCGGGCTTGCGACAGACTGCCTACCTGAACTTCTTGTCCTCCTCGGGCATGCCGAGGTATGAATTGTAGCGCTCGGGGCAGATGATGCCGGAGTCAACGGCTGCCTTGACGGCGCAGAGAGGCTCGTGGGCGGCACTCTCCTCATGCGCGGCCCCGCCCACACCGTCTTCGAAGGGTCCGTGGAGGTTTAGCTTGCAAGGTGTCAGGTTAGGCTTTTGAATAACTCTTTAAGCCATATCGGGAGAGTCCGGTCGGCTACTTTATCGCCAATCTTTCGCCTTATATCGGTATTGATATGGTAAGCATCACCAAAACTCTTGGCTGTAGTTAAATCTTTTGTCCGGAAACCGGCAACATACATACAGCAGATGCCGATTTCTTCTGTTGTTAGCTTGTATTTTAGAAGTTCGGAAACAAACCGCGGAAACGATAATGCGTACATCATACTAATGGATGTCAGAATCTCTGAACGGTCTTTCTGAAGTTTGTCTAATTCTGCACGATTAAATACCGAAGGTCTCTCGCCTCCTCCCAAATAAGGCCGAAGTGCTTCAAGACGAACATTCAGCAGCTTGTCCATTCCTGCCGCTGTCGTTTCTTTATCCAGCGATAGTTCTTTTAGCAAAGCATACTCGGAATTAAAAGAATCTATAATAGCTTTATTCCTATTATTCTTCTTGATTAAAATGACACTCGTCGCTATCAACCCAATTACTAAAGCTATCACAGCAAGTATCAAACAATTTCTGGTATATTTGCTCTGCTGCTGCTTTAATCCCGTTTTATATCTTTCTTCCATAAAGCGGATGTCATTATTAAAGATAGATAAGTGAATATTTGCCGTTATCTCTTCGTATTTCAGTCTGGAGCTAATGGCCTCAGGATAATTACCCATGCCTTGGTAAATGTCAAACCAGTTGAGGTGATACAACGCTTTATTGAAAAGTGTTTCAAGGCTTGTGTAATCTATTTGTTCTTGATACCGTATAGCCCGATTATAATCTTCAATCTTTGAATACGCTTCGGCCAATAAAAGACCGTTCAATTCTCTTCCTTCTTGGTCTGCGGCAAGGATGTAGTTGTGAATATCGGTATTCAAGGAATCTTTTGAAATATCAGGATTCAGCAAATTAATCCTCAATATAATTTGATAAAAACTATATACCGGAAGCACATCCTTCTCAGTCATCCATCTTAATAGTTCTTTAACCTCATCTTGTGCTTCATTCCTGTTGCTTTCATTATCCATCAACTCGATTCTGTCAAGGCTCGCGGCCAAGTAATATCTGGGGTCAGGAATTGATTTGGCAATCTCTTTCGCTTGAGTTATTGATTCGAGAGCTTTGTCAACAGCATATTGATGAATATAGATGTTTTTCTTGGATGCGAGAAGCCGGACTTTATATTCGTTGCTAACAGAATTATCCGCAATGCTCTGTGCTTTTATAAATGAGGCTAAAGCTAAATCATAATTCTCTGCGTTTTCGTAAACTCTTCCTTGATAATACAGGCTTAAAAACTTTTTCAGATTGTCCCCGTGGTTAGAATAATACCTTACGGCAGCATTAACTACAGAATCTGACTTTATATCAACATAGTTCTTATCCATAGCCATTGAGAACAGAAGGGAATAGAGCCCCCTCTCTTGGTTACTTTTAAGAGCGTCCGGCTTTATATCTGATAGTTCATCGTATGCGCGCTCCGGATCCTCCTGTATATAGTCAAATATTATATTCAATCGCTTAATCGTTTCCGAAGAGCCACAGGCTATAAGCCCCAAACATACTAACAGCAAAAGATACTTTTTCATAACTCAATTCCTCTAACAAAAATACACAATTATTAACAGTGTTTCATGGCTTTTGGACCAGCCGTTAGCCGCAGAAACGAGACGGTTCAAACTATATAAATGTAATATATTGACAATCAGCGAGATACAAAGGTCGCCCACAAACTTTATTTTATGCTTCTCTGGTGAATAATACCTAACTTTGTAAAAAATAAATCTCCCGATTATGCTAAAACTATTATCAATTCTTTTTGCTTCGCTCTTAATGTGGAATTCGAAGCCTGCTCTTTTGCTTATTTTCCGAATAATATGCTATCTTTGTTAAAACAATGAACATGAAAAGAATAGTCCTCTTGATTGTGTTCATAAGCACAGTATGTTTTTCGGCTATGGCACAAGAGAGGATGAGCTACATAGATAGTGTGAAGGCTCATCTATCTGCTGCTGGCCGGAAGTCCTGGAAACCGGAATTTAGTTTCCGGCTTAATGAGTTGTTCCTTACGGGGTCTTTTGATGTTACTGGTGGTATCAGGACAAGCGCAAATAAAGTCTTTGGCCTGGGCGTTGGATATAGTATTGTTAGTTACGATTCTGCACCGGTTACTAATACTAGGTTGTTGTTCTATCTTTATCATAGACATTATCTCCCGCTAGGAGAAAAAAAACGATTCTCTCTTTATAGTGATATAATGGGCGGTGGTACATACGTCATACAGACCACTAATAGTGATCCTTCAAGCAGAGGACGAATCCCTGAAGTTGGAGCATTAGGATGGTATTTCAGCTGGCAACCTGGAGTATCTCTTCGCCTTGGTCAAGGAAAGGCAAATATATTCATCGGACCCACATTAGGTCCGACATTTGGAGCTCACGTAGGCTTCGCATTATAGCTTTCCCTTTCCCCTCAATATCTGTGGGCAGCATGTGGGTTCAGGCGTTCATTTTCTCCAGAAATTCCTTTGGCGACAGGATTTGTGGCTGATTACCAGGGAGAATGCCGTCAGGGTCGGATATTTTAAGGAAATCTTTGCCGTTGGTGGTTACAAGGATCGAGCATCCGGACAGGGTGGCGTTGACGTACTGAAGGATGTCTTCAAAGTCCGGCCCGCGCAGCAAGCAGGCAACCGAGTACTCTTCTTCTTTATCTGCAGACAGAGAAGAAACGTAATTAAGCAGATTGCTGATGCTTGGCGCGACCTTTTCTTTGCCGGCCCTTTTACGCAGGATATATGCTATGTTAGCAAATGACAGGCAACTGGTTACAACTTCCTTTACTCTTTTCATCTTTGGCCAGTTTGCCAGGATTCTGGTGCAGTCGCGGCAGTCTTTCTCGGCCAAAAGAGTGTTCAGAAATATGGTAGTGTCGAGAAATACCTTAACGGGCTTCATGGCTGCTATAATTTTGACATAATATAGTCAAGGCGCTCGTCCTGTTCCCTGTCCTCGGCACTTGGCTTGCGCGCGATACCTACCAGCGAAAGAAGAACCGGATCGGTTACATCTTCTGGTATCAAAGAGTAGTCTTCATCTTTCAGGGCGTCTTGCTCCACAAGCGCCTCAATATACTTTTTGCACGACATAGACCGGCTCCTGGCCTTCCTGCTGATTACTCTGACTACCCCAGGGCTCAGGTCAATAAGCTTTCTTTGCAATGTTTCCATGCAGCAAAGATAGCAAAATATATATAATTATAAAAGAATATATATGTTAATGTTCCTTCCCAGCCTACCTGAACTTCTTGTCCTCCTCGAGCATGCCGAGGTATGAATTGTAGCGCTCGGGGCTGATAAGGCCGGCGTCAACGGCTGCCTTGACGGCGCAGAGAGGCTCGTGGGTGTGGGTGCAGGGGACGAAGCGGCAATTGTCGGCCACCCGGAGCATCTCGGGGAAATACTTGGCGATCTCTTCTTTCTCGAGATCCACCAGGCCGAAGCCCCTAAGCCCTGGAGTATCAACTATAAAACCACCGCCGCTCAGGGGGTACATTTCATAGAGCGATGTGGTGTGTTTTCCCTGCAGATGCGCCTCGCTGATGCGGCCGATTTTGGGGTCAAGCGAGGGGTCGAGGGCCTTGATGACCGACGATTTGCCCACTCCGGACTCGCCGCTCACAAGCGATGTGCCCTGTGAGCAGATGGCGCGCAGCTCATCCATCCCCTCGCCGGTAAGTGCCGAACATTCAATCACTTGATATCCGGCACCGCGATAGATGCGGCAGAAATCCTCCACCTGCTCAGGAGCAAACTCGCGGTAGAGATCCATCTTGTTCAGTACTATCACTGCCTGTACTCCGTAAACCTCGCAGGTCACCAGAAGACGGTCGAGGAAGGGGAGCTTGATCTCGGGAAAGTACAGCGTGACCACCAGCAGGGCACGGTCGAGATTGGACGCGATGATGTGCTGCTGCCTTGAAAGATTAGTGCTGCGGCGTATGACGTAATTCTTGCGGGGAAGTACCTCCGTAATGACCGCGGGGTGCTGCTCGTCTGCCACGGTGCCCTCAAGGCTGTACAGCACCCTGTCGCCCACGGCTACAGGGTTGGTGGCGCCTGACTTTTCGAGGCGTACTTTGCCGCGCAGCACCGCCGGGAAAGGCTCCCAGCGGGGCAGCTCGCTAAGCAGGAAATGGCTTCCGGCGTTTTTGACAACGGTAGCTTCCATCATTTAGCCCGCCCCACCAATTTGTCGGCGAATTCACGGAGGGGAGTGATGTCGACACGCAGCCCTTTAAGCGCTTCCAGAGCCATGTCGGAATAGCGGCGGACCTCGCTGCGGGCCTGCCCGGGTACTCCAAGTTCGTCGTACAGACCCTTGATCTGGGCTATCTTGGCCTTGCATTCTTCGGCCGTAGCGCATTCGCGCCCGAAGGCACCAAGAAACGCCTGAGGGTCACTGCTGAGCTCCAGGGCCCGTATGGTCAACCAGCTTTTCTTGCCGTTGAGGATATCGCCGCCTATGGGCTTGCCGAACACTTTCTCGTCTCCGTAAGCATCCAAATAGTCATCCGCCACCTGAAATGCCATTCCGAGGTCGTAGCCGTAACGGTACAGAGCTTCGCAGTCGGTCTCCGGCGCTCCGGCGAGCAGCCCGCCCATCTTGGCCGAGCATGCCAGCAGGACGGCGGTCTTTAGGCCTATCATCGAGTTGTACTGCTCCATGCTGACGCTCTCTTCGCCCTCGAATTCCATATCGTACTGCTGGCCCTCGCATACCTGTGCGGCGGTTTCTGAAAACAGGTCCAGAACAGTGCTGCGGCACTCCGCGGGGGCTTTTACTATGAGTTTGTAGGCTTCGATAAGCATCACGTCACCGCTCAGGATGGCCGTATCTTCGTTCCACTTTTTCCACACCGTGGGCATGCCCCGGCGTAGCGGGGAACGGTCCATAATGTCGTCGTGGATGAGAGTAAAACTGTGGAATACTTCAAGAGCCGCTGCGGGCGAGAGCACTTCCGGCCCAGGCTTGCCTCCGTAGAGCCCGAAGGCGGTAAGGCACAGAGTGGGGCGTATGCGCTTGCCTCCGATTTGCATCATGTAGCGCAGCGGGTCGTAAAGCCCGGCGGGAGAGGCAGGAAATTTGATGACATCATCTATCATAGCTTACAAATATAGCAAATTAATGAATACCTTTGCAGTATGAAACTTGTATTCGCTACCGGCAACAAAGGCAAACTCCGCGAAGCCCGCGAGATTCTGGGCCCCTCCTTTGAGGTGCTCTGCCCCGCCGACCTGGGCATCACGGACGATGTGCCCGAGACTGCAATGACCCTGAAGGAAAACTCTATACTCAAGGCGGAGGCCCTTTACGGGCGCTGCCGCATCGACTGCTTCGCCGACGACACGGGGCTTGAAGTGGATGCCCTCGGAGGCGCTCCCGGGGTGCATGCGGCCCGTTATGCCGCCGACATAGCCCGGCGTGACGGCTTGCCCGTACCCCCTGACCATGACTTCTCGGCCAATATCGACGCCCTGCTCCGCGAGCTCGAAAAGCACCCGGGAGAGCCGCGTACGGCGCGCTTCCGCAGCGTGGTTACGCTTATCCTTGACGGGCAGGAGCATTTCTTTGAGGGGACTCTTGAAGGCAGTATCGCCTTTGCCCGCAGCGGCAGCGGCGGCTTCGGTTACGACCCGGTGTTCATTGCCGACGAGTACCCGGGGGTGAGCGTGGCCGAGCTCCCGGAGGATGTCAAGAATGCCATTTCGCACAGGGGCAAGGCTCTCAGGCTCATGGCCCGGTGGTTGCAGGAGATGGAATAATTGTTAATTTTGCATTTATGAAGAGATTTCTGATTATCATAGCTCTGCTGGCCGCATCTCTGCCCTCCGGAGCACAGTCCAAGAGTTTCAAACTGGGCAAATGGACCGAAATCCAGGGCGCGATACTCAAGGAGCTCAACCGCTCGTATGTGGATTCTCTCCCGCTCGACCGCATCGAGCGCGCCGGAGTGGACGCCATGCTTTCCGACCTTGACCCATATACGGTATATATCCCCGAAGAGGAAAACGAGAACCTCCGTATGATGATTAACAAGAGCTACGGGGGCATAGGCGCAATTATCTATAAGCCCGACCTGCAGGGGAACGTAATCATCAACGAGCCTTATGAGAACTCTCCGGCGCACAAGGCCGGCCTGCGTTGCGGCGATGAGATCCTCACCATTGACGGACTTAGCGTCAAGGGTCTCTCGAGCGCAGAGTGCAGCGAGAAGATGCGCGGCACACCCGGGTCCAAGGTGCTCTTCAAAGTGAAGAAGGTCTATAGCGGAGAGATTAAAGATGTACGCATCACCCGTCAGACCATACATCTGCCTGACCTCCAGTATGTCGGAATGGTTACTCCCAACACCGGCTACATCCTTCAGACCGGTTTTACCGAGGGCGTGGCTGACCAGCTGCGCAAAGCCATTATCGCCCTGCAGAGAAGCTCCAAGCTCGATACTCTGGTGCTCGACTTGCGGGGTAACGGCGGCGGACTGCTCAACGAGGCCGTGGACATAGTTTCGCTCTTCGTGCCCAAGGGCTCGCTTGTTGTGACCGCCAAGGGCCGCGAGGAAGGATCTTCTTATTCCGCCCTCACAACCAAGGCCCCGCTGGATACAAAACTGCCTCTCATCATCATGGTCGATTCCGGCTCGGCTTCGGCCTCTGAAATCGTGTCCGGGGCGCTGCAGGACATGGACAGGGCTATAATCATAGGCACCCGCACATTTGGCAAGGGTCTGGTGCAGAGTCTGAGGCCTCTGCCTTACGGCGGCCAGCTGAAGCTCACCACGGCCAAATACTATACGCCCAGCGGCCGCTGCGTGCAGGCCATCGATTACTCGCACCGTAACGAAGACGGCAGCGTGGGGCAGATCCCCGACTCGCTGACGCACGAATTCAAAACGGCCCGCGGCCGCATCGTAAGGGACGGCGGCGGTATTACTCCCGATATAGAAGTCAAGCCTCACGACTACAGCCGCCTGACCTATTCGCTGGTACTCAGCGGGGTGCTTGAGCAGTATGCGCTCGAGTATGTAAAGGCCCACCAGAGCATCCCCGCCACGTCCGATTTTAGCCTCACGGAGGCCGACTACGAAGACTTTATAAAGTTCGCTAAGGGTAAGGAATTCGACTATCGTTCCAGCGCCCGCACCTATTTCGATCTGGTGCGCAAGGAGCTCGTCCGCGACGGCCTGGAGGGTGCGATGACCAAGGAACTGGACGCCCTGGGCAAGGCCCTGGATATGGAGAAGGAAGATTTCCTGCGCCTCAAGAAAGACGAGATCGTGCCCTTCATCGAGGAAGAAATAGTAATCCGTTATTACTTCCAGCCTGCAGGTGTTCAGCTGCGCCTGCGTTACGACACCCAGCTTCAGGAAGCCCTCCGCAAAGCTGCAGGTTTCAAGTTCGAATAATGTATACAGAATTGGATAAGTCGTTAGTTCAGAGTTCTTCGGAGCATCTGGAGATAATGGCTCCGGCAGGCAACTTCGAGTGCCTGCGCGCGGCAATCCAGGGAGGAGCCGACTCCGTGTACTTTGGCGTCGGGCGCCTCAATATGCGCTCCCGCAGCGCCAACAACTTCTCTCCGGATGACCTTCCCGAGGTGGTACGCATCTGCCGTGAAGCGGGTGTGCGCAGTTATCTGACGCTCAATATAGTGCTTTATCCCGGCGACATTGCCCCTATGCGTGAGGCGCTCGAGGGCGCTCGCGCGGCCGGAGTGGATGCCGTAATCGCGTCCGATATCGCCGCCATCGAATATGCCCGCAGCTTAGGAATGGAGGTGCATATCTCCACCCAGCTCAACGTGTCCAATCTGGAGGCCCTGCGCTTCTGGTCGCGCTGGGCGGACGTGGTGGTGCTTGCCCGCGAGCTAAATCTCGACCAGGTAAAGGAAATCTACCAGGCCATACGCAGCGAGCACATCTGCGGACCGTCCGGAAAGGAAGTAAGGATAGAGATGTTCGCCCACGGCGCCCTTTGTATGGCGGTGAGCGGCAAATGTTATATGAGCCTTCACGCCTACGGGGCGTCGGCCAACAGGGGAGCCTGTATGCAGATATGCCGCCGCGGCTACCAGGTTACCGACCGCGAAACGGGCTACCAGCTGGACATCGACAACGAGTACATAATGTCGCCCAAAGACCTGTGTACCATAGAGTTTATGCCCCGAATAGTAGAAAGCGGCGTGAGGGTGTTCAAGATAGAGGGCAGGGCACGCAGCGCCGAGTACGTGAAACGCTGCGCTCAGTGCTATCGCAAGGCTGCCGACGCCGTTGTGGCCGGCACTTTCACCCCCGAGCTTGCAGCCTCTCTCAAGAGCTCGCTCGGCGAGGTGTTCAACCGCGGTTTCTGGGATGGCTACTATCAGGGGGCTCCCCTTGGCGAATGGAGCAACGTATATGGCTCCCAGGCCACCAGACGCAAGGTTTACTGCGGCAAGATCAGCAACTGGTTCGACCGTATAGGGGTGGCTGAAATTACTGTCGAGGCCGCCGACCTGCACGTCGGAGATGACATTATGGTCATCGGCGCCACCAGCGGAGTGACGGAGCTCAAGGTGGATGATATGCGCCTGGAGCTCAAGCCCGCTTCCCTCGCTCCCAAGGGCTCGCGCTGTTCGGTACGTATCCCCGAGGGCCCTTCGGGCGAGCACGTCAGGCGCGGCGACAAAGTATTCCTCTGGGTGGAAGCCAAGTAGCTGCCGTTAAATCACTTACTTATGAAATACACGCTGCGGGAGTACCCGTTGGCGTCCATCGCCGTCAGCAGGTGCTTGCCCGGTTCGGGCCTGATCATCAGGTCGTGGTCGCTGGTGGTGCTGCCCACGTACTGGTCGTCCAGGTGCCAGTAGATGCGTGTGGCCGGATCGGTATGCGCCGCTCTCACCACCACTCCCTGATCCTTGCCGTCGAGGCCGCGGGTCAGAACTACCGTAACCCCTTGCTGGGGGTAAATGATTTCTATCGGATTGCCTCCGTCGGTTCCCGAATCGAAGTCGGGATGCTTGGGCGGCAGCGGCCTGTAGTCGATGTGGTTCTTGATGTAGTACCACTCCATAGCGGGCGGCAGCACGAAACGCACCTCCTCCACCATCTTCTCTACGGGGTAGCAGCTGCTGTTTACAAGATACTGCCGGTCGGCGTCCAGGTGCACTATCCGGTGGTACTTGCATTCGTCGGGCCGCACCTTGATGTCCGGCACCCACACCGTGTCGCGGTCGGGACAGATGCGCGATGCAGGGAGCCCGCTCTGGTGACAGACTTCGACGGGCACCATATCGTCCAGCGGCATACTGAACCAGCGGGAGTGGGGAAGGGCGTTGAATACGTCGAACATAACCGGTGAAGCGTAACCCACGCCGGTCATCTGCGAACGGCCTTCGCCGTCGCTGTTGCCCACCCATACCGCCACCACGTAATCGGGATTCACGCCCACGCTCCACGCGTCCCTGTTGCCCCAGCTGGTGCCGGTCTTCCAGGCAATCTTGCGTCCCGAGCTGAACTCCATCCAGGACGATTCTTCCTCGGGGCGGCCGGCGCGCGAGAGGGCTTCGAAGGTCAGCCAGATGGCTCCGCGCCCGAGGGGGATGTCCTCGCAGCCCTCGTCCAGCAGCTTGACGGCCATTGATCGGTATGCCCCGGCAAGCGTCTCGAGGGTGATTTCCGCGCCTCCCAGTATGAGCGAGAGGCCGTAGTGGTCGGCGTCTTTGTTTATGGTGCTGAAGCCCATCTGCTGCAGCACCTCCAGGAATTCAGGCACACCGTAGCGCTCCAGCATACGCACCGAGGGCACGTTGAGCGAACGCTCTATCACCTCGCCTGCCGGCACGGCTCCGTCGAAGCTGCGCGAGAAGTTGTGCGGCGAGAAGTTGTTGTAGTTGTAGGGTGTGTCTTTTATAAGCGTGCCGGGCAGAATGAGCCCTTTCTGGAGCATTGCGGCGTAGAGCAGCGGCTTGAGGGTGCTGCCGCTCGAGCGGGGGGCGGGAATCATATCCACATCGGCTCCGCGCAGGCCCTGGGACAGGCCGTGGGTGTTGCCGTAATAGGCCAGCACGTCCCCGCTGTGTACGTCCAGCACCAGTATTCCCATATTGTCCACCAGGTTCTGGTGGTAGATTTCGAAGTGGTTGCGGGCAATGTTGTTGACCCTTTCCTGCAGCGCCTCATCGACGGTGCAGCTGTAGGCCTTGTCCCCACCCTCGGCCCGCATTCTCTCCAGCAGGTGGTAGGCCATATCGGGCATAGGCAGCGGCTTGTCGGGCAGCGGCTCGTCTTTGGCCAGCTCGCATTCCAGCTCGTCGATGACCCCTTTGGCGCAGAGCTTGTCGAGCAGGAAATTGCGCTTCTCAAGGAGACGCTCGCGGTTGCGCCCCGGGTGGATAAGCGCCGGGGCGTTGGGCAGTACCGCCAGCATTGCGCTTTCGGCCCAGGAGAGCTCCGAAGCGTTGCGGCCGAAATATCTCCAGGCGGCGGCCTCCAGCCCCACCACGTTGCCCCCGAAAGGGGCGTTTGAGGCGTACAGGAGCAGTATCTTGCGCTTTGAATGCCGCAGCTCAAGGCGCGTGGCCATTACGGCTTCAAGCAGCTTTTCGGGTATGTTGCGTGGGGCGTCCGGGCGGCTGAGGCGTATCACCTGCATAGTGAGGGTGCTGGCGCCGCTCACTACCTCTTTCCTGCTCAGATTCTGCCTTACGGCCCTGCCTATCGACAGGAAATCTATGCCCGGATGCCACCAGAAGCGCTTGTCTTCGTAGCAGACTATGCATTTTGCAAACTTGTCGGGAACCTCTTTGGCGGGCGGAAAATACCACTGCCCGTCGGAAGAAATGCGTGCGCCCAAAAGTGTGCCGTCCGGGCTGGTGAGCGTGGCGCTCAGCGGAGCCTTGAAAAGTTTGCCCGGCAGACAGAAAATATAAAGCACCACAAAAGGGGCCAGAATCAAAATTATTTTCTTAAATTTGGACATTGCAAACAAATATAACCAATTAATATGAAACTATCCAAACTTATCGCAGCGGCCCTTCTCGCCTCTCTGGTGTTCGTTTCCTGTAACGAGTCCCAGAACGGCGGTCCCGCCAACAAGACCGGTAACAATGTTCAGGTTGCTACCCCCACCGTAGAGGAAGCCGGGTATGAGCCATACGATGGTTCCGAAACCTCAGGCATGCCTACCCCCGATGCTCCTGAAATCAAGCTCGTAAGCAAGGGCTCCATTCTCCCGTCCACGGGGCATATGGACCTGCTTTTCAGTTCCTACGGTTATGCGCAGGCTCGTTTCCGCGTACGCAAGATTTTCACCAGCAATATCTTGCAGTTCCTGCAGTTCGACACCTACGAGGCCCGCTACAACATCTCGAGGGTAGCGCGCGTGGTTGCCGACACTACCGTGGTGCTCGGAGCCACCGACGCTCCGCACATCCGTGAGGTACGTAACTACGCCCTCAGCCTGGACGAGCTCATCAAGCCCGAACCGGGTGCCATCTACCACGTGGAGATACGTGGCCTGGAGCCCCTCGAAGAGGAGGATTTCTGGGACAGCGACTCCTATTTCGGCGACTACGAAACCTACGACTACCGTAACACCTTCCTGCTCGCCACCGATGTGGCTCTCATAGCCAAGGGCGGAGACAATAAGTGGGAGATATTTGCTTGCGACATCATCAGCGGCACTCCTCTCAAGGGCGCCAAGGTCAAGCTCTACGACGACGTGCTCCAGGAGCTGGGCAAGGGCGTTACCGACAAGGACGGTTGCGTCACCTTCCCCGCCGACGCTACCGGCCGCTACGTTGTGGTGCAGTCCGACAAGGGCAGCGCCTACCTCGCTCTCAAGAACGAGAAGTCTCTCTCTACCAGCGACTTTGACGTGTCCGGCACCTCTGCTTCCGGCGGCGTCAAGGCCTTCATCTTCGGTGAGAGGGGAGTATGGCGTCCGGGCGATACCCTGCACATAAGCACCATCACTATGACTGAAGACGGAGACCTTCCCATAGGTCATCCCGTAGTGGCCGAGCTCCTCAATCCCGACGGACAGGTGACCCGCACCATTACCGTCAAGAACGACGGCGGCCACCTGTTCCATTTCCCCTTCACCACCGACGCCGACGCCCCCACCGGCAATTGGAGGGTCAAGGTCAAACTGGGTTCCCAGACCTTCTCCAAGGCCGTCAAGATAGAGACCGTCAAGCCCAACAAGCTTGATATCGACCTGAGCTTCGACCAGGAATGGCTCGTTCCCAAGAGCAGCTGCGTGGGTACCATCACCGTCAAGTGGCTCTACGGAGCCCCCGGCGCCGACCTCAAGGTCAACGGCGACGTGGACCTGACCAACGCCCGCACGGCCTTCAAGGGCTATGAGGCCTACGACTTCCGCGACGACAGCCGCAGCTTCACCAGCCAGTCGCGCTACTTCAACGATATGCGCACCGACGAAAACGGCCAGGTGCAGGTTACCACCAATATGGATCTCCGCGGCCAGGGCGTTCCCGGTATGCTTGACATTGGCTTCACCCTCCGCGCCTTTGAGCCTTCGGGCGAGTTCAGCACCGGCGTTTCGTCCTTCAAGCTTTCTCCTTTCGACACCTACGTGGGCCTGAAGGTCGATCAGGACCAGACCGAATGGGGCGAGACCTACCTCAAGAGCGGTGTGTCCCATAAGTTCGACGTGGCCACCGTAGGCCCCGACGGCAAGCCCGTATCCACTTCCGACCTGCACGTAGAGATCTTCCACGTTGACTGGAGCTGGTGGTGGAACTCCTCTTCTCAGATTGCCAGCTATATGTCCGGCAAGAGCAAGGAGGTATTCCTCGACAAGCACATTTCCACCCAGGGAGGCGCAGGCAGCTTCAGCTACGACTGGAAAAACGCTCCCGACGGACTTTACTTCGTGCGCGTCAGCGACGAGGCCGGCGGCCACGCCACATCGATGCTCTGCGAGGTTTATGAGAACTACGGCGGCAAGACCAATGGCTCCGAGGCAGCCGCCCGCCTAAGCATCAGCTCCAACAAAGACAAGTACTCCGTGGGCGAGACCGCCAAGCTCTCCATTCCTTCGGCTGCAGGCAGCAAGGCCCTGGTGTCGCTCGAGAAGGGCGGCCGTATCATAAGCAGCGAATGGGTTGACTGCCAGGCCGGTTCGACCGAGATCAAGGTCCCCGTCACAAGCGAGATGCTGCCCAACGTGTATGCGTTCGTGACCCTGGTCCAACCTCACAAGAACACCCTCAACGACGCTCCCGTGCGTATGTACGGCGTGCACAACCTCAATGTCGAGGATGCCGCCTCCCACCTGGAGCCCGTTCTTGACATACCCGCCGACGTCAAACCCGAGACCACCCTCAAGTTCAAGGTCAAGGAAAAGAGCGGCAAGGCTATGAGCTACATCGTGGCCCTCGTGGACGAAGGCCTCCTGGGACTTACCGCCTACAAGACCCCCGATGCCTGGAAGGCGTTCTACGCCAAGGAGGCCCTGCGCGTTCGCACCTGGGACGTTTACGACGATGTGATAGGAGCATACGGCGGCAAGATCGAGCAGCTCTTTGCGATAGGTGGTGACGATGAGGCCGATTCCGGCACCATCCGTCCCCAGGGCGCCCAGCGCTTCACGCCCGTGGTGGCGTACCTGGGTCCCTTCACCCTCAAGAGCGGCAAGAGCGCCAGCCACTCCTTCGACGTGCCTCAGTATATCGGTTCCCTGCGCGCAATGGTCATTGCCACCGACGGCAGGGCCCAGGGCAGCAGCAGCACCAATGTAACCGTCACCAAGCCCGTTATGGTCCAGACCACCCTGCCCAGGACTATGAACATAGGCGAGACTATCAAGGTGCCCGTTACCCTTATGACCCTCAAGGACGGCGTGGGTGATGTCAAACTCGGTATCAAGACCGACAACCTGGTCGAGGTGGTGGGTCCCGCTACCCAGACCGTCCGCTCCGACAAGGCCGGGCAGGAGCTCAGCTACTTTGAGATCAAGGTCGGCGACAAGACCGGCATAGCCCACGTGGCCACCACTGCCGAGTCGTCCAGCGACAAGTCGTCCAACGTCATCGAAATCGACGTTCTCAATCCCAATCCGGAGGTTACGCGCGGCCAGACCGTACTGCTTCCCGGCGGCAGCTCCAAGGAGCTCAAGGTTGATTTGTTCGGCACTCCGGGCACCAATTCCGTGCAGCTGGAGCTCTCCACCATACCCGCCATCGACCTGCAGTCGCGTCTGCGCTACCTCATCACCTATCCTTACGGATGCCTCGAGCAGACCGTCTCCTCGGCCTTCCCTCAGCTCTATCTGGACAAGATTATGACCTGCGACGAGAGCACTCGCGAGCGCAGCCGCTTCAATGTCGAGGCAGCCATCCGCAGGCTCCAGATCTACCGCCGTTCCGACGGTTCGCTGAGCTACTGGCCCGGCAGCAGCTACTCTTCGCTCTTCGGCAGCGCCTACGCCCTCCACTTCCTCAAGGAGGCCGAGGATGCCGGCTACGCCGTGCCCGTTGACCTCAAGAAGGAACTCATCGCCTGGCTGGGACGTAACGTGTCCGATTCCAAGGAGGATATGACTTCCCGCGCATACGGCGTATATGCCCTGGCAACCGCCGGCAAACCCGCCCGCAGTGCAATGAACCTCCTCCGCGAGAAGGTCAAGAAGATGCCTCAGGGCGCCGCCTGGCTGCTTTCCGCTGCTTATGCCGTTGACGGTAAGAAGACCGTCGCGCGCGAGATTGCAGCGGCCCTCAAGTACGAAGACGGACTCTACGAGGCATACGGCAGCTCCGACCGCAACAGGGCAGTTGCCCTCAAGACTATGCTCCTGATCGACCGCAAGGAAGATGCATTCAAGCTGGCCGAGACCATAGCCTCCCGCCTCAACGACAAGGAGGTGTATATGAGCACCCAGTCAACCGCCTGGAGCCTCTATGCCATTGCCGACTACGCCCGCGAGAATGCAGGCGGCGTGCAGGCCTCTTACAGCGCCGGCGGCAAGACTGTCAAGATTAGCGGCGACAAGTGTCTGGAGTCCAGGGCCATTGCTGTGGGCGAAGGGGACAAGAGCCTGAATATCAAGATCGACAATGCCGGACAGGGCAACCTGTATGCCGTGGCTTCGGTGACCGGTATCCCTCCGGCATCTACCGAGAAGGCCGTGAGCAACAAGCTCAAGATGACCGTCAGCTATGTTGACGACCAGCACAGCCCGGTCAAGGTTGACACGCTCTCGCGCGGCCGTATGATATTCGCAGTGGTGACCATCACCAACACCTCCGCCGCTCCGGCAAGGGATCTGGCACTCAACCAGAAGTTCCCTTCGGGCTGGGAGATCCAGAACGACCGTCTGTACTCTTCGGCCGCAAGCTATCCTTCGGGCGTAAGCTACCAGGATATCAGGGACGACAGGGTGTACAGCTTCTTCGACCTCGGCGCTGGCAAGAGCGTCACCATAGAAACCAAGCTCGTAGCCACATATCCCGGCAAGTTCTATCTGCCTGCAGTGAGCTGCAGCGCGATGTACGACGCTACGATATCAGCGCTCGTTCCCGGACGCTGGATTGAAGTGAAGTAAGGCTCCATGTGGGTTCTGCTGGCGGTCCTTTCCGCCATACTGCTTGGTACTTACGATGTAGCCAAGAAGCAGGCGCTCCGGAAGAACGGCACATTTGCCGTTCTTCTGGTGGCGACTGCTCTTTCGACTCTCTTTGTCTCGCCTTTCCTGCGCCTCGGCCCTGCGGAAGATCACCTCAAACTGGCTCTCAAGGCCGTTCTGGTGACGGCCTCGTGGGTATCGGGTATGGAAGGCCTCAAGCGCCTGCCCCTCACTACTGTCAGCACCATCAAGGGCTCGCGCCCCGTGTTCGTGGTGCTCTTCTCCATCATCCTTTTCGGCGAGAGGCTCAACTGGATGCAGTGGCTTGGAATAGCCATTGTGCTGGGAGCCCTGTATCTGCTCGGTTTCACCAGCCGGAGTGACGCCTCGGCCCAGGTGCGCAAGACCGGCTTCATCTGGATGGGCGTCTCGGTCATTACCGGCGTTGTTAGCGCCCTGTACGACAAGTACATTATGAAGGGTATGGAGCCTATGTTCGTGCAGAGCTGGACCAATTTGTTCATTACCGTCATCCTGGGCCTGTGTGTTTTGGTAAAGCGCCTGGTCGTTTCCAGACGGGACGGCAGAGTTCCCTCCGACCGTCTGCGCCCACGCAGCCGTGAGTGGGAGGGGCCCGCGCCTTTAGGCGTGGGAGGGATGAGCGAAGCGAAGTCGGAGGGAGCCCTGCCGGCCCGCTCGGACAAGTTCCGCTGGGACTGGACATTGGTCCTGGTAGCTGTACTTATTACCGGAGCCGACGCCCTCTACTTTTTCGCCCTCAAGCAGCCCGACGCCCTCCTGAGCATTATTTCGGTGGTGCGGCGCGCCTCGGTGCTTGTGACCTTCGTGCTCGGCGCCATACTCTTCCGCGAGGGAAATATACGCGCCAAGGGACTCAATATGCTCCTGATGGCCGCCGGCGTGGTACTTCTGCTGCTTGGCAGCTGATTGTCAGAATTTAATTATATTTGTAGAACGTGATAATAACCAACAAATCATAGCACAATGAAAAAAATAATCTTTGCAGCAGCCGTTCTGTTGATGGCCTGCTCCTGCAGCCAGAAGCTGTACAATGTAACCAAGTCCTATGACGACAAGCATTTCGACAAGCTCCAGCAGGTGATGGACAATCCTACCACCCCCAAGGATGTCAGTTACAGCTTTACCGAGGCTTCCGACATAGGCCTTGTGGGCAAAATGTTCTACGATACCCCCAACCCCTACCACCGCATCGACACGGTCAAGTACAAGGGGATGAACAAGGGTGAGAATTTCCAGGCTCGCAGCAGCGCCGGCCTTGCGGTTATCTTCTCCACCAACTCCAGCTCCATCTCCGTCAAGACCGAGTGGGGCCAGAAGTATGTGGCCAACAATACTATGCCTCTTGCCTACAGCGGCTACGACCTCTACATCAAGAACAAGAAGGGCGAATGGCAGTGGGCGGCCTCGGCAGGCGTAAAGCCCGGCAAGGAAGAAGACAATATCGTGCTCATCAAGGATATGGCTGCCGGCGAGAAGCAGTGCATCCTTTATATGCCCAACTACAGCGAGGTCCGCTCCTGCAAGATAGGCGTAACCGTGGGCTCCTACATCAAGAAGCTTGACGGACAGTTCCGCAACAAGATAGTCTTCCACGGTTCTTCCTACACCCAGGGCATCAGCATCAGCCGTTCCGGTATGAGCTATCCTATGCAGTTTATGCGCCACACCGGTATGCAGGTGCTTGCCTTCGGTATGAGCGGCAACTGCAAGATGCAGACGTATTTTGCCGACGTGCTCGTGGATGTAGATGCCGATGCCTATGTATTTGACGCCTTCTCCAATCCCGACTATCTGATGATCAAGGAGCGCCTGCAGCCCTTCATCGACCGTATGATCGAGGCTCACCCCGGCAAGCCGCTCATTTTCCAGCAGACCATCTACCGTGAGGCCCGTAACTTCTCCCTCACTTACGACGCCAGGGAGCAGGCCAAGATGGATATGGCTTCTAATATTTTCAGCCAGCTGCTCAAGGATCCCAAGTATGCCGATGTGTACTTCATCCAGACAAACGCCTGCGCCAAGGGCAGCCACGAGTATTCGGTCGATGGCGTGCATCCCGACGATCACGGCTACTATCTCTGGAGCAAATCCATCGAGAAGCCCATCCTGAGCATACTTGCCAAGTACGGCATCCAGTAGGCCCAGGATAGTATGAAATTCAGGCTGTTCTTTATTATTGCCGGTTTGATTGCAGTCTCGGGCTGCACTCAAACCGGTATGCCTGTGGTGGGAGTGAGCTGCTCGCGCAGCGGCTCCGGCTCTACCTTGCTGCCCACCACATATACCGACGCCCTGCGCCGCGCCGGAGCGCTCCCGCTGGTAATCCCCACGGTTTCCGATGAGGCCCAGGCGGCCGCGGTGATGGAGGCCCTGGACGGGATTGTCTTCTCCGGCGGAGAAGATGTCAATCCCGCGTGGTACGGCGAGGCGGTGTGGAACGATACGGTTGAGATCGATCCGGTCCGCGACCGCTCCGACAGCCTGCTCGCCCGTGCGGCGCTTGCCAGCGGGAAGCCCGTGCTCGCCATCTGCCGGGGGAGTCAGTTGCTGAACGTCATCCTCGGCGGCTCCCTTTACCAGGACCTGCCGACCCAGTATTCCGGCGTGGTGTCACATTCCGACGACCGACATAAGATAGGTGTGGAAGAGGGGGGCCTGCTGGAGCGCCTGTACGGTGCTGATTCGCTGAGCGTCAACTCTATGCACCATCAGGCGATAAAGGATCCCGCACCGGGCATACGTATCACCGCACGCTCTGCCGACGGCATAGTGGAGGCTTGGGAGACACCCCAGATAGTAGCGGTCCAGTTCCACCCCGAAAAGATGCTCGCCGCCGGCGATTCAGCCTGGCTGCCTCTTTTCGAGTCCTTCGTTTCACGCACGACTCAAAGGTAGTACTTCTTTGAGATAAGGCCCTGTGACTGATGCGGGGTCCGCTGCAACTTGCTCCGGCGTACCGCAAGATACCACAAGTCCGCCGCGGCGTCCTCCTTCGGGCCCCATATCGATTAGATAATCGACGCTCTTGAGTATGTCGGGATTGTGCTCGATGATTATTACCGTATTACCCTGGTCCACAAGCTTCTGAAGCACGTCGAGCAGGGTTTTTATATCCTCGAAGTGAAGTCCCGTGGTGGGCTCGTCAAGCATATAGAGAGTATTGCCAGTGGCCTTGCGGAACAGTTCCGCCGCCAGCTTCATCCGCTGGCTCTCGCCGCCCGACAGAGTTACGGATGACTGCCCCAGATGCACATACCCCAGGCCCACATCCACAAGCGCCTTGAGCTTGGGAGCAATCTTGGGATGAGACTTGAAGAACTCATAGGCCTCGCTGATGGGCATTTCAAGTACATCGTTGATATTCTTGCCCTTATAGCGCACGGCAAGGGTATCTTCTTTGTAGCGGCGTCCGCGGCAGGCATCGCACACCACCGCCACCGAAGGGAGGAAATTCATCTCCACCACCTTGATGCCGGCGCCCTTGCACTCCTCGCAGCGTCCTCCGGCCACGTTGAACGAGAAGCGGCCGGCCTTGAACCCGCGCACCTTGGCGTCGGGAGTGTCTTCGAAGAGCTTGCGTATGTCGTCGAAAACCCCTGTAAAAGTAGCGGGATTTGAACGGGGCGAGCGCCCGATGGGGCTCTGGTCAATCTCGATGACCTTGTCGATATTCTCTGCGCCTTCTATGCCCGAATACGGCAGGGGCTTCTGCTTGGAGTGATAGAAGCGTGCCTTGAGGATGGGCATCAGGGTTTCGTTCACCAGCGAGCTCTTGCCGCTCCCCGAGACTCCGCTCACGCCCACGAAGCACCCCAGAGGGAAGCTCACGTCAATCCCCTTAAGATTATTTCCGCTTGCGCCCAGTATCTTGAGGGTGAGTCCGTTACCCTTGCGCCTTGAAGACGGGACCTCTATGCTCCTGCGCCCCGCAAGGTATTCTCCAGTAATGGAGCCGGGCGCGGCGCACACTCCGTCGGCAGGGCCGTTGTAACAAAGATATCCTCCCAGAGCTCCGGCTCCCGGGCCCACGTCCACCAGCCAGTCGGCGGAGCGCATAGTCTCCTCGTCGTGCTCCACCACAATCACCGTATTGTCCTCGTCGCGAAGCTTCTTCAGCGACGCTATGAGCTTGCGGTTGTCTCTCTGGTGCAGGCCTATGGACGGCTCGTCGAGGATGTAAATCACGCCCACCAGCTTGGAGCCTATCTGCGTGGCAAGCCTGATACGCTGGCTCTCGCCGCCCGAAAGGGAGCCGGTGGCACGGTCCAGCGAGAGGTATTCAAGTCCCACATCTACAAGGAATTGCAGCCTGTCTGAAAGTTCCCTCAGGACGTCCCGCGCTATGGTCCTTCCGCGCGAGCTGAGCTTACCCTCCAGCGAGCGCACCCAGCCCAGAAGCTCCGAAATTTCCATTCCCGACACCTCGGCTATGGTGCGGCCGTCGATGCGGAAGCAGTTGGTTTCTTCTTTGAGGCGCGTACCGTGGCAGGCGGGGCAAACCACGCGGTCTTCAACGTCTCCTACCACTCCTTCCCAGGCTGTCATTTGCACAAGATTTCCTTCGCCCACCCGGTACAAATCGTCCGAGCCGTTGATAATCAGCGATATAAACTCAGGCGGAATGTCCTCTATGGGCTCGTAAAGCGAGAAGTCGTGCTTGCGCGCCATAGCCCTGACGACCTCGAATTTGTGTCCTGCCCGCAGGCGTCCCAGGGGGACTATGCCTCCGTCCGCGATGGAAATCCGGGGGTCGGGGATCAATGCCTCCTCGCTAATGTCGGCCACGGTGCCGAGGCCCTTGCAATGGGGGCAGCAGCCCTCCGGTGAGTTGAATGAGAATGTATGTGGAGCCGGCTCCTGAAGCGAAACGCCCGACTCCGGATCGACCAGATGCTTCGAGAAGTGGCGCAACTGTCCGTCGTCGGCAGAAAGCACGGCCACGGACCCCTTTCCTATGCCTATGGCGCTTGCGACCGAGCTGCGCACCCGCGCCTCGTCACCCTCGCCCGGACAGAGCTTATCTACCACAAGTTCAATGAAATGCGGCTTGTAGCGGTCGAGGGCGTCAACGGCCGCGAGCTCCTCTATCTGTCCGTCAATTCGTATCTGCGTGTACCCGCGGCGGCGCATCTGATCGAAGAGCTCCCGGTAATGACCTTTGCGGCCTCTCACCAGAGGCGCCAGCAAGATGCATTTGCGGCCTGCGAACTCCGAGAGTATGAGATCGACTATCTGCGAGTCGGTGTAGCGCACCATCTCTTTGCCGCTCACCGGCGAATATGCTGTAGAAGCCTTGGCGTACAGCAGACGCAGGAAGTCGTAAATCTCGGTTATGGTGCCGACGGTGGAGCGGGGATTGGCCGAAGTGGTCTTTTGCTCTATGGCTATTATGGGGCTGAGCCCGTCGATGCTTTCCACGTCGGGCTTTTCCAGCACTCCCACAAAATGCTTGGCGTAAGGGGAGAGCGTATTCATATAGCGGCGCTGCCCCTCGGCATAGATGGAGTCGAAGGCGAGCGAGCTCTTGCCGCTCCCGCTCAAACCGGTGATAACCACGTACTTACCGCGTGGGATATCGACATCTATACCCTTCAGGTTGTGCGCCCGGGCGCCTCTGATTTTAATAATCTCTTCTGCCATACTAATCTCAAAAACAATATAGCTACCTGAACAATTCCCGCAGGACTCCGAGAGAGCGGATATCCAGCTGTGATTCGATGTGATATCCTATGTAGTCGATGAGCAGGGCTGCAACCGAGCTCCGCTGCTCCCCGTTCAGGGGTAACAGGAGCGAGCCTGCAAAATCGCGCTGCAGCAACTCTTTAAGCACTCCGTAATAATCGCCCGCAAAGGGCGCCAGGTCTTCCAGTCCGGCGCTGAATCCGAGCTGCCCCGTGAGTTCCAGCAGGAACCGGAGGTGATAGTTGGAAAAATCGCTCTCCAGGGCGTTCAGGGTCAGTATACTGTGACGGCACCAGTCGAAAAGCGCGCCTCCTCCCTCGCCCTCGCGCAGGGTCCTGTACAGCACCTCGCTCATAAACATCGTCATCGAGTTCTTGCGTATGTCGGAGCGGAGCGCCTGGAGCGGCTGGTCGGTGCTCAGCGAGCGCAGGCGCCACAGGTCGGAGCGGGGATTCTCCACCACCTCCGCCTCCAGCAGCGAGAGAGGCTGCAGAAGCGCGAATGACGCCTTGCCCGAGGCTCCGGTAATGAAGCTCCTGCGGCCCCATTCGGGGCTCAGGGTGTGTACCACCACCGACGAATCCCCGACCTTGGTTACCGCGAGAACGATGAAGCGCGAGGCGTGTACCATCCCCTACAAGGTCTGCCCGCCGATGAATTCCCGCATAATGGAAGTGGGCGGAATGGCGGCTATCTCGGATGGCTTGAGCGCACTGCACTTCTTGAGGAACTCCAGCAGCGTGGCGGCCTTGGGATATGCTGGCGACGACTCGGCTATCCCGTACAGCAGCGGCTCGGCGTAGTACTTGAGCAGGGGCACGTCGTACAGAGTGGAGGAGTTGAACACCACATCCGCATTCTCTTCGAAGGGGAAGATGTTGAGTGTCTCGCCGCGGCGTACCGATGGCCAGCGGAGTATGTTGTCCTCGGGGCTGATGCCGCGCACGCGGTTGTCCCTGACTATGCGGCGAAGCAGCCGCTTGTCGGTGGTGCTGTTGTGCTCCACGATGCCTCCGGGGAGGGAATTCAAGGCCGAAATGTAAATGCGGAATATCCTCTCCTGGTCAACTTCGTAGGTGAGCGCCGGGTTGAGGGCGTGGATGCCCTCCATAAACAAGATGTCGTGTTTCTCGAGCTTGAGCGCCCGGGCGGGGTCCATAATGGTACGTCCCTCCTTGAAGTCGAATTTGGGGATGATGACTTCCTTGCCGGCGAGCAGGTCGTTGAGGTTGGAGTTGAGCAGCTCGATGTTCATAGCCCCCAGAGCCTCGAAATCGTACTCGCCGTTCTCGTCCTTGGGAGTCATCTCGCGGGGGAAGAAATAGTTGTCCAGCTCGATGACCTTGGGCGATATGCCCAGCACCCGGCACTGCTGGGCGATGCGCAGCGAACTGCTGGTCTTGCCGCTGGAGCTGGGTCCCGAAATCATAACTATGCTGGAATGCCGCCTGCGCCAGAATATCTGGTCGGCGCATTCCGCGTACTTGCGTTCCTGGCGTGCCTCGCACAGGTTTATGAGGGGAATCGCATTCCCTGAATCCACAACCTCGTTAACTTTCTCTATGGTGTCGATTCCGATTGCCGAACACCAATCTTTGTACTCTTGCCTGGCGGCTTCAATTTTGGTCATATAGTTCTTCTTTTTCGTTGAACGGTTCGAGGAAAGGATTGCCTGTCCTCTCGTCTGCAATGCTGGTGGATCCTCCGTGACCCGGATAAACGGCTATATCTCCGTCAAGGAGCATCAATTTTTCCATTATGGCCCGTATCTCGCTGTCGTAGTCGCCCCCGAAAAGGTCGCTGCGGCCTATTGCCCCGGCAAACAGGGTGTCTCCGGTAAACAATGCCCTCTGCTCTTCAAAATAGTAGCACACGCTGCCGGGGGAGTGCCCGGGGGTGCCGATCACCTTGAAGCTGAGCCCGGCGGCCTCGATGAGCTCTCCGTCGCTCACGGGAGTGGTGGTGAACGAAGGGTCGGGAACCGGTATTCCGAATTTTGCAACCCTCTGGAAATAAGCAACTACGCTTTTGTCGTCGTCGTGCATATACACCGGACAGCCGTACTGCTGCTGAATGGGGGCGACCCCGTAGGTGTGGTCCATATGCCCGTGCGTAAGGAGCACTGCGGCGGGCCGCAGGCCCTTTGACTCAAGGAAGCGCTCCAGCCTCTGCTGCTCGGAGGGAGTCTCGCTGCCCGGGTCCACGACCAGGCACTCTCCCCGCTCTCCTTCCACCACGAATGTATTCTCCGCAAGACGGTTGAATATGAATCGATATATCTCCATAATTATTTGGCAAATGTACGAAATTCTATGTATTTTTGTAAATAATAAATATCATCATGCACATCGGTATAGCTGGTAATATCGGCTGCGGAAAAACCACTCTCACCCGTATGCTTGCCTCACATTACGGGTGGACTCCCAAGTTCGAAGCCGTAACCTACAATCCCTATCTTGAGGACTACTACAAAGATATTCCCAGGTGGTCTTACAACCTCGAGACTTACTTCCTGGCCCAGCGTTTCAAGGACGTGCTGGAAATAGCGTCTTCGAAGGAAGTCATCATCCAGGACCGTACCCTGCAGGAAGGTGTGCACATCTTCGTGGCCAACAACCGCGAGCAGGGGAACCTCTCGGAGCGTGACTACGACACGTATATGCAGCTCTACGAGCTTATGATGTCGATGGTGAGCCCGCCCGACCTGCTCATCTACCTCAAGTCGTCCATCCCGCATCTGGTGTCGCAGATCCAGAAGCGCGGCCGCGACTACGAACAGACCATAAGCCTGGAGTATCTTTCGGGTCTCAACCGCCACTACGAGGAGTGGATAGGGAACTATAAAGGCAGGCTGTTGGTTATCGACGGCGACTCTCTGGACTTCGAACATAATCCCGAGGACTTCGCCTCCATCACGGACAAAATAGACGCCGAACTCTTCGGCCTATTCAAATAATTATTATTACCTTTGTAATTTGTAATACACGAATTTTATGCACGTAGCAATAGCAGGAAACATCGGAAGCGGCAAAACCACGCTCACCAAAATGCTGGCTGCCCACTATGGCTGGACACCCAAGTTCGAACCCGTGGATTTCAATCCCTATCTTGCCGATTATTACGAAGATATGGAACGCTGGTCGTTCAATCTCCAGATCTATTTCCTCAACAAGCGCTTCAAAGATATTCTTGAGATTTCCAAGTCCGACAAGGTTATCATACAAGACCGCACCATCTACGAGGATGCCCGCATCTTTGCCCGCAACCTCCACGATATGGGCCTTATGAGCACCCGTGACTTCGAAAACTACACCGATCTTTTCGACCTTATGATGTCGCTTGTCGGCCTGCCCGACCTGCTCATTTACCTGCGTTCGTCCATTCCCAACCTTATCGCCCAAATCCAGAAGCGCGGCCGCGAATACGAAAAGAGCATCCGGATCGACTATCTCACCGGCCTCAACGACAAGTACGAAGACTGGATCGGCAGCTATAAGGGCAATCTTCTGATTGTAGATGCAGACCACATAAAATTCGGTAACAAACCGGAAGATTTTGAGCAAATAACCAACTTAATTGATGCCAAGCTTTACGGGCTTTTCCCCGAAGACGGCAAGTAGAAAGCTAATGGAAAAAGAGATTTTGACTATCATCGACTTTGTCGATCACTATGCAGC
>JAGCCX010000053.1 GCA_017651465.1 Bacteroidales bacterium | reverse complement strand
GACGATGAACACCAACGCGTCGATGGCCAGCGGGGCTGTTTCCAGCTCTACCCCCAGTTCTGCCGACGAGGCCTTCTCATTCCTGGATATATCCCGGCTCGCAATGATAACATCACTCTTGCCCTCCAGGAGATTCATATAGGCATCGTGCGTCCCACTGCAGAGATTCTTGGCCTCATAATCATTTAGGGAGAAGGGTGCCTTTTCCGAGTATAGATCCGGATTGATGATATAGACCCTTCCGCCCAGCCAGTCCTCTTCCCATTTGTAGGGCACTCCCAGCAGTTTGTAAGCCACGAGATCCCGCGCAGGCTTTGTGCTCGTTGAGCAGTCCGTCCGCGGCCAGTCCTCCAAAGAAATACCGGAAAGAGCTTCATAGGTTTCGTCGACTTTACCGCAAGCGGGCAGAAGGATTAAACCCGCCAGAGCTGCAATCAGGCAAGCGACGAATCCTTTAGTTTGTTTACTATGTATCATATCCAAATTGTACACGTGATTTATAGCTGCAGGCGCATTACCCTGATAGGCCGGCCGGCACCCATATACTGGGTCTCGTCTATGACGGTTTCGCCGGTAGGGAGGAATCCGCACTTTTGCATAACTCGGCCGCTGGCCGGATTATCCACGAAGTGCCCGCTTATCAGGGACTTAATATCAGTGCTCTTCCGGATATACTCAATCATAAGTTTAAGTGCCTCAGTGCAAATACCTCTGTTCCAGTATGGTTTGGCAATCCAATACCCGGCCAGCGGCTCTCCATCACGTGCGGGCAGATTGCACTCGCACGAAGGGCCGAAACCCATAGCGCCTATAGCTTGCCCTGTCTCTTTTAATTCAATGGCCCAGTTCGAATCGTTATGAAAAACCGTCCGAATTATGTCAAGACTTTCCTCGACTGATTTGTGCGGTGGCCAGCCGGCGCGAGGCCCAACATCCGGATCCGACGCCCACTTATAAAGAATGGCAGCATCGCCCTCCTGCCAGGGCCGGAGAATGATACGGCCGGTCTCCATCACACCATCAAAAGTCAGCTGCCCCGGCAGACGCAGTTTCTCCTTAGGCGGGAACGACGCCTCATACTGCTCAAAGGCCTCCGGATTCTCATCGGCGACGAAATAGCCCCCGGGCGGGCAATAAGTGGCTTCTTCTATGCCATTTGCCTTGAGCCAGCCGGGTATGAGTTCCTGGGCGAGGAAGAACGGTACATCCGCCTCCTCAGGGAAGTCGTGATAGCGAATGTTGAACCTGCTGGCAAGACCGAATCCCGCGTGCTTGTAGAAGTCGATATTCCCTTCCATACAAATGAACCCGACTCCCCTCTTGCGGGCTTCTGCCAATGCATATTGGAGCAACTTCAGCCCGAAGCCTTTACGTTTATAGTCGGGGTGTATGCTGATGGGGCCGAAAGTCCAGGAAGATTTTTTGGCCCCGTCGGGCAGGATCAGTTCTGCCCTTGAGAACATAACGTGGCCGATCAGATGCCCATCCTCCTCCATCACGAAATCCAGTTCAGGGATAAAATCGGGGTTGCTCCGATATTGGTTCAGCACAAAATGCTCCGTGCAGCCGGGGCGATAAACGTTCCAGAATGCCTCGCGGGTGAGGTTTTCTACCTCGCGGTAATCGGCCTGCGTCTCCAGTCTAATGGTCATAGCTTAAATCAAATTCAGTTTTCAAATATACGCATTATTTGCGATACACACGTCTCTGCAGATTGTAAATAAAAAGGTGTACATAATTCAGATTTTTATTTATATTTGCAGTATGAACTTATTGAATGTCAATCACTGGCACCATCACGCACACCGCTTCCAAAAGACGCGGCAGTTTGCTGTATCCCTTTGATTGAACTACAATATAACAGGAGATATGGGACTCGCCGCAAGGTGGGTCCTTTTTTTATTTTGTTTGCACAATGGAAAACAGTTTATTGCGTATCGCCATTCAGGCCAAAGGCAGGCTGAATGAAGACAGTATGGCGCTCTTGCGCGACATCGGCATCAAGATCGATGAAAGCAAACGGAAGTTTCTGGCCCAGGCCCCAGATTTCCCTCTGGAGGTACTGTACCTGCGAGACGACGACATCCCGCAAGTGGTGGCTGCCGGAACTGCCGACCTCGGAATCGTCGGCCTTAACGAAGTTGCCGAAAACAGCACCGACGGAACTATCGACGGCTCTCCCCTGCAGATCATCCGGGAGTTGGGCTTCGGCCAGTGCCGCATCTCCCTGGCGGTTCCCAAAGCTGAGCCTTGCGACTCTCCTGCCTGGTTCGAAGGCAAGCGTATCGCCACTTCTTATCCCAACATCCTTCGGCACTATCTGTCAGGGATAGGGGTGAATGCCCTCATTGAGGTCATCGCTGGCTCCGTGGAAGTAGCGCCTGCAGCCGGCATAGCCGATGCTATCTTCGACATAGTTTCATCGGGAGGCACCCTGGTCTCCAATGGCTTGAAGGAAGTGGAGAAAGTGTTTCATTCGCAGGCGGTCCTGGTCGCCTGTGGCCAGCTCCCCGCGGCCAAACAGCCTCTGCTGGACGAGCTCCTCTTCCGTATAGATTCGGCATTGGTAAGCCGCCAAAAGAAGTATCTGGTGATGAATCTGCCTCAAGAGGCCATCGAGCAGGCGGTCCGGATTGTGCCCGCTATGCGAAGCCCGACCATTATGCCGCTTGCGGCCCAGGGATGGTATGCTATGCACGCCGTAATCGAAGAGTCCCAGTTGTGGGAAAAGATACGCCAGCTGAAGGCCATAGGAGCCGAAGGTATCCTGGTACTGAATACAGACAAAATTATTCCCTAGCCTTATGGAAATTACTCTTTACCCTCCCAAAAGCCTTTGGCCGTCACTGTGCCGCAGGCCGCTCAGGGACGATCCGCAGTTGCGCGCGCGAGTCGAGGATATCCTATCTCGAGTGCGCGAAGACGGAGATGCAGCCTTGCGGCAGCTCTCGATGGAGATTGACCGCCGCGAAGTTGAGATAGCCGTGTCCGAGGCAGAGCTGGAGGCCGCAGAAGCAAAGGTATCGGCGGATGTGCGGGAAGCCATCCTAAAGGCTGCGGCGAACATCCGGGCCTTTCACCAGGCTCAGCTTCCTCGCGAAATCTGCGTGGAAACAATTCCCGGAGTCACCTGCACGCAGCGCCCCGTCCCTATCCGCCGCGCAGGTCTCTACATTCCGGGAGGAACGGCTCCGCTCTTTTCCACGGTGCTGATGCTCGCCATTCCCGCTTCAGTTGCCGGATGCCAGGAGGTCATTCTCTGTTCTCCGGCCGGGCAAAACGGCGAGATCGCAGCGGAGGTTTTGTACGCCGCCCGCTTCTGCGGCATACGCCGGGTATTCCGGGTAGGCGGAGCTCAGGCTATTGCCGCTATGGCATACGGCACCGCCACCATTCCCAGGGTTGACAAGATTTTCGGCCCCGGAAACAGGTATGTAACCACGGCCAAGCAACTGCTTAGTATGCAGACAGTTGCCATCGATATGCCGGCAGGCCCTTCCGAGGTAATGATCGTGGCGGACGATACTGCTATCCCGGCATTTGTAGCCGCCGACCTCCTTTCACAGGCCGAACACGGAGCGGACAGCCAGGTGATGCTGCTGTGCCTCTCGGAGGCCTTTGCCCAACGTGTGCAGGAAGAAGTCGGCAAGCAACTTAAAGCCCTGTCAAGGGCGAATTTCACTCAAGAAGCGCTGACTCACAGCCGCATCATAGTCCTTGAGAGTCTGGATGATGCAATCGAATTTGCAGAAGCCTATGCCCCGGAGCACTTAATCCTGTCTGTCCAGGATGCCGGTTCCGCGGCGAGGCGTATCACCGCAGCCGGCAGCGTCTTTATCGGCTCCTGGTCTCCGGAAAGTGCCGGGGACTATGCCTCCGGCACCAACCACACCCTGCCCACGGGTGGCTGGGCGAGTGCTTTCAGCGGAGTAAATGTGGATAGTTTCCTCCGCAAGATGACCCTTCAGGAGCTAACGCCTGATGGACTGAGGCTGTTGGCGCCCACCATACTGTCAATGGCCCAGGCCGAAGGACTTGACGCCCACGCTCAGGCGGTTTCGGTGAGGCTCGCCAGGGCCGAAGCCCTGATGCGGCCCAATATCCGTGCGCTGACTCCCTATTCTACCGCCAGGGACGAATGCGCCGGAACCCCGGAAGTCTTTCTGGATGCCAACGAAAGCCCTTATAATACCGGTTGGAACCGCTATCCCGACCCCCGTCAGCGCATCCTTAAGCAGAAGCTCTCGGCAATTAAGGGAGTCGATGTGGAGAATATCTTCCTCGGGAACGGCAGTGACGAAGCCATAGACCTGATGTTCCGCATCTTCTGTGAGCCCGGACGCGACAAGGCTATTATCCTTTTTCCCAGCTACGGTATGTACACAGTGGCTGCCCGGACCAACGATGTGGGCGTGTGCACTATCCCTCTGGGAGACAACTACTCTCTGCCCGCAGGTGCAATAGCCGAAGCCTCTGCGCCCCATACCAAGTTGCTCTTTATCTGCAGCCCTAACAATCCTACCGGCAACGCCTTTTCAATTGAAGAGCTCTCGGCCGTCATAGAGCAATTCCCCGGCATCACAGTAGTGGACGAGGCGTATGCCGATTTCAGCTCCAAGGGCTCTCTGCTCCCCCTTCTCGACCGCTTCCCCCGGCTGGTCATACTGCAAACCCTCTCAAAGGCCTATGGCCTTGCGGGGCTGCGCGTAGGAATGGCGTTTGCCGATGCCTCCATCATAAAAGCGATGGACCGGGTGAAGTACCCTTACAACGTGAACCAGCCTGCCCAGCAACTCGCTTTAAGCGCCCTCGAGCAGCCTGTAGAGGGCTATATCAAGGAGATCCTGGCTCAGCGCGAGGCTCTTGCACGCACCCTCTCCAGCCTGCCCTATGTGCAGCGGGTGTTCCCTAGCGACGCCAACTTCCTCCTGGTAAAGGTAGATGACCCGCAGGCTCTATATGACTACCTGCTGGAAGGGGGCATCATAGTCAGGGACCGAAGCCGAGTACTGCAGTGCGAAGGGTCGCTGCGCATAACCGTGGGCACTCCGGAGGAAAACCGCCGCCTGGCCGATTCGCTGGTGCTTTTTGCCAAACTCAAAACAACTCCCGACCTATGAAGAAAGCCATCTTCATCGACCGTGACGGAACGTTGCTGGTCGAACCTGCCGATGAGCAGATAGATTCCCTGGACAAGTTCGCCTTTGCTCCGGGGGCCATATCCGGCCTCAAAGCTATCGCCGGACTGGGATATGAACTTGTAATGGTGAGCAACCAGGACGGCCTGGGAACTCCTTCCTTCCCGGAAGAGGACTTCCTGCCCTGTCAAAACTTGCTGCTGGACACCCTGCGAGGAGAGGGAGTGGTCTTTGATGACATCCTGATCGACCGCAGCTTCCCCCAAGACAACGCCCCCACCCGAAAACCCCGTACAGGCCTCCTGAAGGCCTATATGGATGGCAGTTACGACCTTGCCGGGAGCTTTGTTGTCGGAGACAGGGAGAGCGACGTCCAACTGGCCGCCAATCTGGGAGCCACGGCCCTGAAAGTCGGCCCGATGAGCTGGGCGGAGATTGCCGAGCGTATCCGCTCGATCTCCCGCCGCGCCACCGTAGAGCGCAAGACTGCCGAAACGGACATCTCCGTTACCGTCGATCTGGACGGTATAGGACCCTCGTGGGTGGAGACCGGCCTGCACTTCTTCGACCATATGCTCTCGCAGCTCGTACACCACGGCGGCATCGCACTCCAGCTGCGCTGCAAGGGCGATCTGGAAGTGGACGAGCATCACAGCGTAGAAGATACTGCCATCGTTCTGGGGCAGGCTCTCGCCTCGGCCCTCGGCGACAAGCGGGGCATAGGACGCTACGGCTTTGCCCTGCCTATGGATGAAAGCCGCGCCTTTGTGCTGCTGGATTTCGGCGGGCGGAGCGAACTGGTGTGGGATGTCACCTTTACCCGTGAATACGTGGGCGATATGCCGACAGAATTGTTCCGTCACTTCTTCAAATCGCTCTCCGACGCTATGCACGCCAATATTTACGTTCAGGCGCGGGGAGAGAACAACCATCATCTGGCGGAAAGCATTTTCAAGGCCTTCGCACGCTCGCTGCGGCAAGCCGTCGAGCGCAACGTGTTCTCTTACGATTTACCCTCCAGCAAAGGACTGTTATGATTGCAATTGTAGATTACGCGGCCGGAAACATTTTCTCCGTCTCCAATGCCCTCGAACGCCTGGGAGCAGCTTATGAGGTGACTGCCGATCCCCTGCGCCTTAATGCCGCAGAACGTGTAATCCTGCCCGGAGTAGGACACGCAAGCAGCGCCCTGGAAAGCCTCCGCCAGAGCGGTCTGGATACCGTAATCCGGGCGCTCCGCCAGCCTGTGCTTGGCATTTGCGTGGGTTTACAGGTCCTGTGCAGGGATTCGGAAGAAGGAAATAGCAAAGGGATGGGAGTGTTTGACGCCCACGTCCGCCGTTTCCCCTCCGAGCCCCAGGTGCGGGTTCCGCATATGGGCTGGAATTCTCTCGGCAATCTGGACAGCAAGTTATTCCGCGGGATTCCCGAAGGAGCCTGCGTGTATTTCGTGCATTCATATTATCCGCTCTGCTGCACCGACACCATAGCAACCTGCCGCTACGGCTCTACCCTTTTCAGCGCTGCTCTAAAATACGAGAATTTCTACGGAACGCAGTTCCACCCCGAGAAAAGCGGAGCGGTGGGACAGCAGATTTTGCAAAATTTCCTTGATCTATGATACAGATTCTTCCTGCTATCGATATAATCGAGGGGCGCTGCGTACGCCTGACCAAAGGCGATTATGGCAGTGTAAAAAGATACGATGCCTCCCCTGTCGATGCCGCCCGGCGCTTTGCCGATTGCGGAGTGCGCCGTATCCACCTGGTTGACCTGGAAGGCGCCAAGGCCGGGGCTTCACGCAACCTCGCTACGCTGGAAGCCATAGCGTCCGCCGTCCAGTGCGAACTGGAATGGGGCGGCGGCATAGCTGCCGAACAGGACCTGCAAAGGGTTTTCGACAGCGGAGCCTCCTACGCCATTGTAGGCAGCGTGGCTGCCCTGCAGCCCGATTTGTTCGCCCTATGGCTCAGCCGCTTTGGAGCGAAGATTATTCTGGGAGCCGATGTGCGTGACGGCCTTATAGCGGTACGCGGATGGATGGATGATACGTCTTTGACCATCGACAGTCTGCTCCGCCGCTTCACTCAGGCAGAGGGCAATAAGCTTCAGGAAGTTATCGTTACCGACATAGGCCGCGACGGTATGCTGCAAGGCCCGTCCTTCGCCTTGTATGAAAGCCTCATCAGCAACTTTCCCGACCTTTCTTTTACAGCCAGCGGCGGAGTCTCCTCCCTGGAGGATATCCGGGCGCTCGACAGCGCAGGAGTGCCGAAAGTAATTGTAGGAAAGGCCATTTATGAGAATCGCATCAGCTTAAAAGACATCGCAGAATGCTCGCAAAAAGAATCATTCCCTGCCTCGATGTAAAGGACGGACAGGTAGTAAAAGGTATCAATTTCCAGGGCCTCAGGCAGGTCGGCGATCCTGTGGAGATGGGGACTCAGTATGCGCGTGAAGGTGCCGACGAACTGGTGTTTCTGGACATCAGCGCAACTGCCGAGGGGCGAAAGACTTTTTCGTCTTTGGTAAGTCAGATAGCCCGCGGCATAGACATTCCCTTCACCGTGGGCGGCGGCATAGGTTCCCTGGACGACGCCTCGCGCCTGCTGGACGCCGGAGCCGACAAAATCTCCATTAATTCAGCCGCCCTTGCAAGGCCGGAGCTCATAGGAGAGATTGCCGGCAGGTATGGGAGCCAGTTCGTGGTAGTGGCTATAGATGCAAAGAGGATGGACCCTGGCTCGGAGAGATGGCTCTGCACTACCCACGGAGGCAGGAAATACACGGAGCGGGAACTCTTTTCCTGGGCCCGGGAGGCACAGGATCGTGGCGCCGGAGAGATATTGTTCACCTCTATGGAGCACGACGGTACCCGCAACGGCTTTGCCTGCGGGCTGTATTCTCAGCTTCACGAGCTGCTGTCGATCCCGGTGATTGCGTCCGGAGGCGCGGGAAGCATAGCCGATATCGTTGAAGTACTCACGGAAGGGCACGCCGATGCCGCACTGGCCGCAAGCATTTTCCACTACGGGCAAATAAGCATACTCCAGGTGAAGGAAGCCCTGCAAAAGGCCGGGGTTCCCGTCCGTTTAACCTAAAGAACACAATAATATGGATTTTGATTCATTCAATCTGAGTAAAAACGGCGGGCTGCTCCCCGCCATCATCCAGGACGCGCGAAGCAGTAAAGTGCTGATGCTGGGTTATATGAACCGTGAGGCCTTTGAGAAGACCTGCTCGGAAGGCGTGGTGAGTTTTTGGTCCCGCACGAGGAATTGCCTTTGGACCAAAGGAGAAACAAGCGGCAATTTTCTGCACGTTAAGGATATGTACCTCGACTGTGACGGCGACACCCTGCTGGTGACGGTGGTTCCCGACGGCCCCGTGTGCCATAGGGGAACCACAAGCTGTTTTGACACGCCCGACGCCGAAGGCTTTATCGGAGAGCTGGCCGCGCTTATCCAGAGCCGGCACCAGGAACTGCCTGCCGGCTCCTATACCACAAAACTCTTTATCAAAGGAGCAAAGACCATAGGAAAGAAAGTGTGCGAGGAGGCTGCAGAGGCTGTAATCGAGGCTGTTGATGGAAACCGGGAGCGCTTTGTTTACGAGACTGGCGACCTGCTGTATCACCTTCTGGTTCTGATGGAAGAGATGAATGTGAGTCTGGCCGACATCCAGCAAGAGCTGGCTCTCCGGCACCGGAAAACCGTCCCGCCCGCTTGTGAATAATCCAGAACTATATTATCTTTGATCCCGAAATCCGTGGTTAATTTTGTGCTAAAATGAGGCTTCACCTACTTCTCATCTTCGCTCTCGTACTTACTGCAGGCTGCCGGGAATCATCCCTCAAGGCGGTCATCTCAAACCAGATTCAGGACTATCCCGAGTCGCGCGTACAGGACATTTACAAGAGTTTCTGCCAGGATAACCTGGGCCCCGAGCATCTCATTCCGGACACGGCTGCGGCAAGGAAATATCTTGAGAAAGAACTTGCCGCTTTCCGCGAAGATCTGGACAGTCTGCGCTACGATTCTCCGCAGCGCAGGTACTATCCCGTGGGAGACAAGGGAAACTACATCCGGGTCGATTTATCTGTAGTCCTGGATAGTCTGGTCAGCGAAACGGCCCTGCTGGATGCATTCGTAAGGAGCGCAAACGAGGGCCGGAAGGTCTCCCAGGAAGAATGGGTGGACAAATGGAGGGTGATAGCCGGAATCATACGCAAAGATTTCAAGGACATACCCGGGTGGGAGCAAGACCTCGCTCAGCTCGATTCGCTGATCCGGGATGGTTACCTCATAATGCACCACAGCCCCGAGTTCGGCGCAGCATACCATCCTCATTACCGGATCATAGCAAAAGACATCTTTGAGGCAGAGCTGAAGCCCCTGATTGACCCTTAATCGTACTGGGCCGCCTATGCAAGGATAATCCTAATTCCTTCCCAAATCGGCCTAAAACTTTACGCCTGTTATACCGAACTTTGCAGGCGTTATGAATTTTAATGGAATTATCATAGGCGCCGCCGTGTTTTTGAGCATCGGCATCTGTCACCCCCTTGTAATCAAGATGGAATACCGCTGGGGAAGGCGGGCCTGGTGGGTCTGGCTGGTGGCCGGGCTTGTATTCAGCATACTCTCCCTGTTCGTTAAAAACGACATCCCGTCCATCATCATAGGCGGCTTCGCCTTTTGCTGCCTGTGGGGCATCCACGAGATGTTCCTTCAGGAAAAGCGCGTCCTCCGCGGCTGGTTCCCGGAGAATCCAAAGCGGCACGAGTATTACGAGGCCAAACGTAAAGAGATGCAGGGCAGGTTATGAGAAAACTGCTCATAACAACTGCCTGCTTTATCACAAGAATGGCCTTATTCCTTGGGGTGAAGCTTTTTATAGAACTTGACCCCGCGGACTGCCGATCCAAAGTTGGACTTGCTGACGTGTGACGAGCGGATATAGCCTTCCCTTTCAAGGCTGAACACCAACATACGGCCAAGGAACCTGGTATATGTAATTGCCACAGTTTCGAGATTTCCATCGGGGACGCCGAAGGCCAGGCAGCCTTGCGATTCCATTCTGGCACCCGGCTCCTCGTTGAACAGGCCCTGGATGTTCTCCAGTGTCTCTATGGCCTCGGAGAGGCTGTCCCCTAGGGGAATGAAGAGTTCAAAGATAGGGTCGAAAAGAATCTGCACCACCTCATCGCCGAAACCAAGATGACCGACCGACAGATAATAGTGGTTCTGCCCCTCTGCAGGAGTGTTGAACACCTCGATACGCTCGTCAGGATCACCGCTGCCGGTTTCGATACTCACAATTGAAAGGCGCTGAGGAATACCGGATGTCTGGGCAAAAGAAATAAGCGGAAGGACTGCAAGCAGTACAATAAGCAAAGCTTTTCTCATATTAGTTTTATTGTGTTAAACGTACAAATGTACAATTTTTTCCGTTCTCTAGACTATCCTTGCATCTTTTTGCGGAAGGCAGACGGCGTCATTCCGGTCTCTTTCTTGAAAAGTCTGGAAAAATAAGACTGATCTTCGATGCCGACTGCGGCCGCCACGTCAATCACGGGGAGCCTGGTCTCGGAGAGCAGGCGCTTGGCTCTCTGGATGCGTACGATGTCGATCCAGGCGCCTACACTGCGCCCGGTCGATTTCTTGATGAGCCGGCTTAGGTAATTCTCGCTGATCCCTATTTCGGCCGAATATGATGCTATGGTCCCGGGCAGGCGCCCGGGGTTGAATACAGCCTCAAGGAACTGGCTGACGGCAGCAGGAAACGAGGAATCCTGGCCGGGCTTGATGCGGGTCAGAAGCAAGTCCAGCCCCTTTTCAACAAACACCCGGTCGCCTTTTTCGAAAGAAGAGGCGAGCATATTGAACAGCTCGCTCACGAAAGCCCCCTCATCGAACCAGAAACCTTGGTGAAGCGGTTCGGTAAGGAATCTCAGGGCTTTGACATCCGGGAGTATCGAAGGAGCGAAACCCCCGGAGTATCCCACAGCATTCCTGTAATAGCGTATGGCGAACGAGCTTTGCTGAGGTATGAGCAGAATCTGCCCGGGCTGGCAGAGGAAAGGAGTGCGGTCAACCTCCACAAGCACTTCTCCGGATGCTACAAATATGAAGCTGATAAGCGGAAGCCGGGCCTCAGGAACTTCTGAGGCCTTGACATAGCCGGACGTATCCATCCTGCGGATGAAGAACGGAACGGAAGAAAAGTCGGCTTCCGGGTCCCAATGGGGCTGCTGGCTCATCAGGGCAGAAGAAAGCATTTACAGCAGCGCCTCAATCTCAGACTCCAGCTGCTCGGGAGCCACAACGGGCTCGAAACGGGCAACTACCTTACCCTTGCGGTCAATCAAGAATTTGGTGAAATTCCACTTGATATCAGGATTGGAGGCATAGTCAGGATCGGCCTGGGAGAGCATCCCATCCATAAATTTGCCAGTCTCGCTGTCGCCGAAACCGGCAAACGGCTTCTGGCTATAGAGCCACTTGAAAACCTCATTGGCATTCTCTCCGTTCACATCGGACTTGGCCATCAAGGGGAAAGTCACTCCGTGGTTAAGGCGGCAGAACGCTTCGATTTCCTCGTTGGTTCCGGGCTCCTGGTGACCGAACTGGTCGCAAGGGAAGCCTATTACCACCAAACCCTTGGACCCATACTTCTGATAAAGTGCCTCAAGTCCGTCATATTGAGGAGTAAAGCCGCATTTGGATGCAGTATTGACAACTAAAAGTACCTTGCCTTTGTACTGCGAGAAGTCCAGCTGCTCCCCGCTGTTGGTCTGCGCGGAAAAATCGTAAATAGTCGGAGAACTGCCGGCACATCCGGCCAGGAGAACGGATCCGATGATGGAAGTCATAATTTTACTGATTGTCTTCATTTTTGTTATTTTTCAATTGATTGATGATGCCGTCAAGCATTCCGAACAGGCCGGGGACGGTTGCCGGAGTGACGCTGTCGCAAAGGACGGAACTTCCCACAGTCTCCGGAACTGCGGAGAGTTTTTTCTGGAGGTTCCTTCCTTTGGGAGTGAGAGAGACAATCATCTGGCGCGCGTCCTTTATACCCTGGGTCCTGGTCAGTATGCCTTCAGCCTCCATTCGTTTGAGGAGGGGCGTCACCGTATTGGTCTCCAGTAGCAGGCGCTTGGCGATATCATTCACCGGCTGGGCGTCCTTTTCCCACAGTACCAGGAGCACCAGATACTGTGGGTAAGTAAGGCCGTATTCACTAAGCAGCGGATGATAAGCCTGAGTTATCAGACGCGAGGCTGTGTAAAGACGGAAACAGAGCTGATTGTCAAGATTGAATCGTCCGTCCATTAGAGCATCTCCTGAATGTCCTTCTCCATTTTGGCAGGGGTCACGGTAGGGGCGAAACGCTTGACAACCGTGCCGTCGCGATTGATGAGGAATTTGGTGAAGTTCCACTTGATGGAATTGCCGAAAGTACCTTTGGCGGCAGTCTTCAAGTAGTTGTAGATGGGGTGGGCGTTGTCGCCGTTCACCTCGATCTTGGCCATAAGCGGGAAGGTTACGCCGTGGTTGATGCGGCAGAATTCGGCAATCTCCTCATTGCTGCCGGGCTCCTGATGAGCAAACTGGTCGCAAGGGAAACCGACAATGACCAGACCATTATCTTTATATTTCTGATAAAGAGCCTCCAGACCGTCGTATTGAGGAGTGAAGCCGCACTTGGAAGCGGTATTAACAATCATCAGAACTTTGCCTTCGAACTGTGCGAAGTCCACTTCTACGCCCTTGTTACTCAGGGCTTTAAAATCGTAAATCTTTGCCATATCTTTATAATTTATATCGTTCACGATGCAAATATAAGAATAATATTTTATATCGCAAGCGATATTTACAAAAATTTACTCGAAAGGGACGAAAAAACTAATAATCCAGCAAGAAATCGCTCAACGGCTGATATCCCGACTCGGCCATCAATCGGTCCCAATCCCGCGGCAGTTCAATCGCCACGGTGGCATATCCTCCGCCAGGCATAGTCTGGACCTTGTTGCGGGCCGCATCGCCCGTGATGAGGAAAGCCGTCATTCCGCGCTGCATAGTAGGAATGGTCAACTGCTCGCTCTCAGGAGAGTCGTACCAGGGAGGCGTGGGCGACATCTTGCCTCCTTCATCTTTGCGTATGTGACCTTGGTACTGACGAAGGGTATGCTCTCCCCCATCCTTTGCGCCCCCGGGATTGGCATAGTAGTTGGCAAAGGCACGCTCTTTTACCGGGCGCCGCGATTCGTCGATCAAGACTTTCTCCAGAGCCTCCGGACTCTTGTACTTCCCTGCCAGGATGCCGGCCACAGGCTCCGTCATCAGGATGGTCCGGAATGTAAACTGCCGGCCGCTGCCCAGGGCGAACTGGCTGCGCTCGCTTATGTCCCAGGCCAGCAGTTCCATAAGCTTTACGGGATCGGTGGTGGACGGGGCCATATTGTTGCCCCACAGGAGCGTGGAGCCGAGCGTTATGGTATTATCATTAATGTCGAAGCCCTTTCGGACGTGATAGGGCTTCCAGCCTATCCGAAGGCACGCAGCATCATCTTCCACCATACACCAGGACATAGGATAACCAAAGGTACCCATCCTGTCCTGCTTCACATAATAGCCGCAGAGATTCATCAGTGCAAGGGTCATAAAGCGGCCGATAACCAGATTAGCCGCCTCGTTGATCTGCCCCTGGCCGCTGTCTATGCCCAGCTGCCTTGCCACCGGCCCGTTGAGCCAGCTGTATGGAATCCAGGCGTGGGTACTCGCAAGCGTCCGCCTGAAATTACCGTCTCCCAAGCCTTTGGTGAGCGCGATCAATATAGGCATATATTCCGGTTTGCAGCCCGCCATTACCGCGTTTACCGCCACGTGCCAGACCGTGGTGTTACGGTGGGCGATGGGAAGGACGGCCACGGTCTCGTCCCAGCTCTTGTCGGTATATTTCAAAAAAGATTCAACCTTCTCAAAGGTAGGCGGGACGATGGGAAGGCCGTCCGACCATTTCATCTCGGTAAAGTAGGTATTGATCTCATCTACAGTGCCATAAAAGGCATCGTCGCGGATATCGCCCTTTTTGCCCGATATTCCCTCTGAGCGTTCTTCCGCACTGATAGGTGTAGTGAGTGCCTGGACAATCTGCGGCCAGAGGACATTACGGGTATTCTTGATAAGTTCTTCGGCCGTATGAGTTGCGAATGCGCCCGGATACTGCGCCACCCTCATCACGGGAACGCCGTTATTGAGCGCCGTATATCTGGCCTGATCCACAAAACCGGGACCGGCAATTACTACCGAAGGGATTCCCAGGTATTCGGCAGCAATACAGGAGCCCGTCTCCTTTGGAGTACAGAGTCCGCAGCCTCCGTTGCCTGAGATAACGGCATCTACACCCAGCTCCTGCAGCTTTGCCTGGAACTCGTCTTTTGCCCTGCGCACTACGCCCGGAGCCGGGTACGGCCCCGCTATGCCAATTTCATCCAAAAGCAGCACTTTGGCCGTGGGATAGTTTTCAAGTATCAGCCGCTTTATTTCGGGATGTGTTACAGAGGTCATAAAACTGACCCCTACTACGGCTATGGTCTTGCCCTCAAGCGTCTCCAGCCTGGGAGCCTGAGGTATCATCTCGACCGAAGAGCGTCCTACAGGACTGACCACAGCATATCCCGCCTCCTCCTTTACCACAGGGGCAGGAGCGGTACTTGCCTTCCTGGTGGGTGATGGCGGTTTGGCGTGCATCTGTTTAGACGAGGGCGCCTCAGCCGTTGCGGGGGGAGCATCGGCCAGCTTGCAGGTCTCGTCGCAGATAATGCGCTGTGCGCTTAATTCAAAACAAAAAATAGTAAAGGCCAAAGAAATGGCGATAAAGTGCTTCACGTTGGTCATTAGTCTAGTATGCACCCGGCTTTGATTTGTACCCGGGTCACATATATTAGAAGCACTTTCGGAGCGAAGGTTTAATCGCCCGAGGGGCCCGCAGGATAATTACAGCCCCAGCTGGGAAAGAAAATGGCGGAAAATCTCCGGACGGCACACCAGCGGAAACAGCAATCCATACACGGCTCCCCAGAAATGGGCGGAGTGGCCGATATTATCGACATTCTTCCTTGCCATATACCAGCAGTACAGCAGATACAACGGAGCAAAGATATAGCCCGGTATAGGGATGGGAATAAGATAGATATAGATTCCCATCTTGGGCTCGAAGAGTATGGATGCAAACAAGACGGCAGAGACCGCCCCGGAGGCGCCTACCGCGCTGTAATTATAATCATTCCGATACTTTACAAGGTCCCAGATGGTTGACACTGCGATGGCGCTGACATAGAGGAGCACATACAGCAGGATGCCGTTGCCCCCGCCGAATTCGGAACCGAAATAGCGCTCCACTACCGTTCCGAAAAAGAAGAGCGTAAGCATATTGAATATCAGATGTCCCCATCCGCCGTGCACCAGTCCGTAGCTGAAAACCCTGTACCACTGCCGCCGGTGCACTACATCGTAAGCGTTGAATTTAAGTGCATTGATATTCAACTTGCCGGTAAAACACAGAATGCTTACCGCCGCCGTTACAATTATTATTATGAGCGTTACCATCTTGTATGCAAAGATACTCCACCTGCCCCACTTATACAAGGGGCTCGCGCCTTGATGCCGTTTTTTGTTATATTTGTAACTGCATTCTCAATCTCCGTACGATGAATCCGGTAGCCATCCGCCTACTCAGTCAGCAGCTCATCTGCCAGCAGTTTGCTACTCCCGCCCAGGTAGTGGACTATATGGGCGCCATCCAGGCGCAAGAGTACCGGTTGATGCGCTGGGCAGTGGGAATGCGCACCCTTAGGCCCTCACTTTCAGCTTTCAAGAAAGCGTTCGACGGGGGGCAGATAATACGCCTTCACCTGATGAGGGGCACCTGGCAGCTGGTTTCGGCAGTCGACTACTACCCGCTGCTCCGGCTTTGCGCCCCCAAGGCTCTATCGGTCATCAAAGGGTGGATGAGCAGCAACAAAATCAGCATCCCCGACCACGAAGTGGCGAAGATACGCCCCATTCTCGTAAGCGCGGCCGAAAGGTTGGGGAGCGTCACCAAAGAAGACTTTGTGCAGGCTCTCTCCGAAAAAGACATCCATATGGACGATCACAGGCTCTCCTACCATATACGCCTCTCGGAGCTTGACGGAGTGCTCTGCAGCGGCGACCTGCTTCCGATGAAAGCCAGCTACGCCTTAAGCGAAAGAAAGATACCTTCCTCCACCGGGCTCAGCCGCGAGGAGGCGCTGCTGCTTCTGACCCGGAAGTATTTCCGCAGCCGGCAGCCCGCTACGCTGGAAGATTTTGTGTGGTGGTCGGGGCTGAACATAAACGACTGCCGGAGGGGCATACAAATGGCCGGGGATTATCTGCACACCGAAAAACGGGACGGCCGAAGCTACTATCTCACCGATGACGTACGCACCCGCGGCTTCCGCAAAGGAAGGTACCTGCTGATTCCCCCTTATGATGAATATCTGATTGCATACAAAAGCCGCGACGTGGTACTGCCGCCGGATTTCAGCCACAAGGCCCACAACAATATGGGGACGTTCCAACCGGTAATAGCCGCCGACGGACTGATTTGCGGCAACTGGAGCCCTTTCTGCGGAGCCCATCAGGCCCGCTTCTTTACGGGCGAACACGACACCGACCTGCAGGATGAATGGACAAGATATCTGGGATTCTTGTCGAAGTAAAACCTCTGCGGGCAGCGTCAACCGACTATCCAGCGGCCTGCTTTGGGTATTTTCTGAATAAGCACGCAGGCGATGCCTGTAATGGCAAAGCTCAAGAAGGCGGTAGAGAAGATCTGTACCGGAGTGGTCCATACGCCCAACACGCCATCAGCACCCGTACCCAGGGAGCTGCGAAGCCAGCCGGATATGAGTCCAAGAACTATCATATGCCCAAGGTACATTCCGTAACCGGCCTTGGAAAGGGGCTGAATGACAGCGTCATAGAATCTGTCTGCGCTGCTTATCTTCTTGAATGCCAAGATCCAGCTCAGTGTCATCATAGCCACCCCGGCAGTGTCGTTCAGCCAGGGGCCCTCCCATAGCGCCGCGAGCCCCACGGGGCCCTCGACCGGGAAGACGCCCTTGCTGTCGGCCATTACCCTGCTCAGGAAGCCGCCGCAGCAGATAGCGAATCCTGCCAGGAAAACCGGAATCGCTATGCCAAGTGTACGGCCCCAGCTCAGCTCCCCTACAAAGCGCCTGAAATACAGGCCGAGAAGCATATAGCCCACAAAGCCGCTCAGGTAATAGAACACGCCGTAGGTGTTCCAGCTGGCCTCGCCCCACAGAGGGAACTTTGCAGCATTGGGAATACCGGAAGGGCCGTAAATCACGGGAGCTGCGCCGCCGACCCATTGCCGGATAAGAGGGATGAAAGTGGTAAAGAAGCAAATCCCTATATATACCAGCAGTTCTTTCTTCCCCACCTTCTCTGCCCAGGGCGAGAGAAGGGGCATTATCAGGTACAAGCCCACGAGCATATATACAAACCACATATGCCCGGCGGCGTAATTGAAATTAAGCAACAGGTCTTTGAAATTCTGGACGGGATTACCCCACACCAGGGCGTACACTACCGACCAGAAGGCGAATGGAATGAGGATACGGACTGCCCTGCGGCGGAAAAACTCTCCGGTAGAATAATGCAGCGGGAACTGAAGGTAGGACGAGGCGAACACAAACAGCGCGACGCAAGCCCGGGGAAGGACATTGAGCACGCTCACCCACAGCGCATCGGAGCGCGTGAGAATGAGGGATCCCTCGCCCCCAAGATAGAACGGCTCGCAGCTGTGAGTCATCATCACCAAAAAGCAGGCTGTGACCCTGAGCCAATCGAGCCAAATCTCTCGCTTCTCCATCACTTGGACTTATATGCGTCAATACCCGACTGAAGGAATGACAGGAAAGCATCTATATCCAGATTGTAGCCCCTGATAGGAACCAGCAGCTTGCCCTCACTGTCAAGCAGGGCATAATTGGGCTGGGCATTGACTCCGAAGCGTTCCCTGACCAGGTATGAGTTGACTCGCCCAAGGTCTTTAAGCACACGGCCGTTGTCCAGGGTGACCCAGTCACTCTTGTCGATCTTGGTCTTGTCGTCGGTGTATAGGGCCACCAGCACAAACTCGTCGCGCAGCTTCTGAAGCACCCTCGGGTCGCTCCACACGCGGCTTTCCATCTCGCGGCAGTTGACGCAGCCGTGACCGGTTATATCTACAAACAGGGGCTTGCCCTGCTGCGCCGAGGCCTCGAGCCCTTCTTCAAGCGTAAAGTAGCCGTCAAGGCCGAGGGGCATTTTAAGGTCGTACTTTGCTTCGGTGCGTTCAGAGGGAGCCGCGGCCGGGGCGGCACCGTCGGCGTGATTCCAAACCACGAAATCCTGAGTCTCGATAGGCGGGAGATAGCCCGAGAGAGCCTTAAGCGGAGCTCCCCACATACCGGGTATCATATAAACCACGAACGAGAAGACTGCAATTACCAGCGTAAGGCGGAATACCCCGAGGGGCTTCTCTTCCGGGTCGTCGTGAGGGAATTTGATCTTGCCGAGCAGATAAAGCCCGAGCAGCGAGAAGACCACTATCCAAATGGCCAGGTACACTTCCCTGTCCAGAATGCCCCAGTGATATGTCTGGTCGGCCACACTGAGGAACTTGAATCCAAGGGCCACCTCAATGAAACCGAGCACCACCTTTACGCTGTTGAGCCACGAGCCGCTCTTGCCCTTGATTTTCTGAAGCAGCGAGGGGAAAAGGGCCAGGACAGTAAAGGGCAGGGCAAAGGCCACGGAGAAAGAGAGCATAGTGACCATCGGAGCCCAGAACTCGCCGGAAGTGGAACGTATCAGCACCGAACCTACTATGGGACCGGTGCAGGAGAACGATACCAGCACCAGGGTAAGAGCCATAAAGAATATGCCGGCCAGGCCTCCCTTCTCGGAGTTTTTGTCGCTCTTGTTGACAAGAGACGAAGGAAGCACGATCTCGAACGCCCCGAAGAAAGATGCGGCAAAAACCATAAACACCACGAAGAATATCAGGTTGGGAATCCAGTGGGTAGCCAGCCAGTTGAAGATGTCCGCCGTCACCGCATCGCCTCCCACAATCCTGGTAATCAGGATGATAAGGCTGATGGGCACAGTGTAGAGCAGCACGATGAACAGCCCGTACATAAATGCCTTGAAGCGCCCTGCGGCGGGACTGCTCGAGCCTTTCATAAAGAAAGATACCGTCATCGGTACCATAGGGAATACGCAAGGGGTGAGCAACATTGCAAAGCCCCAGAGTATGGCTTCGAGTATCAGCGCCCAGATAGATCCCTTGGACGATGCTTCACCGGCCGGATCGTCTATGCTGCTGCTGTGCGAGGGGGCGTCGCTGAGCGGAAGGTCGAACTCCCAGTCCTGCGGAGGTGTGCAAGCACCGTCGGTGCAGGCTATGTAGCTCAGGTACCCTGCCGCCGAAGGGGCCGGGCCGGTGGCGAGCACTTTCTGTCCCAGCTGGAAACTGCCATCGAACAGCGGGTCGCCGTCTTTCACTTCGGGGGTGGAAATATCGTACAGGGAGCCCTGCAGGCTGCAGTCGGTCAGATTGTCAAACGTCAGATAAGGTGCGGAATACTCGCTTCCGGTACCGTAAGTGTGCCAGCCTTCCGCAGCCTTTCCGGTAAACACCAGCTCGTACAAATCAACTTCAAGCTGCCTTGCCTCTACGGTCCAGGTCACCGATGAACCGGGAGCCTGCGCCACGGCCCAAAAGCTCGAGCAGATGATTATAAGAAATATCGTAAGTAACTTCTTCATATCCTTATTTTAAGTCCGTAAATTTACGCAAATTCTCATTATATTTGCAATAATGAATATAAAATACGGTCTGAGTCCCTTGGCTGTGATACTCACAATGCTTGGATGGTTCCTGCTCATCCTTGCGGTATCGCTGTTTGCCTCGCGGGGAGTGCGCAATTCCGGCGACTTTTTCAACGGCGGGCGCAAAGCGCCCTGGTGGGTCGTAGCCATAGCGATGATAGGTGCTCCTATGTCGGGGGTAACCTTCGTATCGGTGCCCGGAATGGTAGGGACCGACGGGGCCGCAATGAGTTATATGCAGATGGTGGCCGGTTTTCTGGTGGGATATATAATCATCGCATTCGTACTCATTCCCGTATTTTACCGCAAGAACACGGTTTCCATCTACCAATATCTGGAAGACCGCTTCGGAAGCGCTCCGCACAAAACCGGAGCCTGGTTCTTTTTCATCTCAAAGCTCCTGGGCGCCTCCGTAAGGCTGTTTGTGGTATGCATCACCCTTCAGCTGATGGTTTTCGGTCCCCTGGGGCTCCCGTTCATCGTCAACGCACTGGTTTGTATGGCCATAGTGCTGGCCTATACTTTCAGGGGCGGGATGAAGTCGGTTCTTTGGACCGACACGCTCAAGACCATCTGTATGACGGTGTCCATCGTGCTTACCATAGTCTTGATATCCAAAGACCTCGGCCTCGACGCATCCGGCACGGTACAGACCATCAAGGGCAGCGGAATGTCGAGGATCTTTTTCTTCGACGATCCCAATCATCCCCGCTTCTTCTGGAAGCAGTTCCTGGCCGGCGTATTTACCGTCATCGCAATGACGGGGCTCGACCAGGACCTTATGCAGCGCACCCTCAGCAGCCGCAACGCCTCGGAATCGCGCAAGAATATGATAATCGGCGGACTGATGCAGGTTCCCGTGATATTCCTCTTTCTGTGCCTCGGAGTCCTGCTCTACACTTACGCTGCGCAGCGTGGCATTTCCGAAAGCGGCGACTTGCTGTTCCCTGCCGTAGCTACCGGAGGCTCACTCCCCTCCTTCGTCGGCGTGCTGTTCGTGCTGGGGCTCGTGTCCTGCGCATTTTCTGCCGGAGGATCGGCGCTCACCGCTCTCACCACCTCGTTTACGGCCGACATAATCGGCACCCGTGGTAAGAGCGAAGAGAGCATCATCAGCACCCGCAAAAAAGTGCACCTGGTTATTGCCGCGCTGATGGTTCTGTGCATCTGGGCGTTTTACCTGCTCAATACCAAGAGCGCGATCGACGCGGTGTACAAACTGGCCAGCTACACCTACGGGCCCATCCTGGGTATGTTCACCTTCGGACTCTGCTGCAAGCGCAAGGTCCGCGAGAAGTGGGTTCCGCTGGTTGCCGTAATCGCCCCCATACTTAGTTACATACTGCAGGCCCATTCCGAGCAGTGGTTCGGAGGCTACCGCTTCAGCTATGAGCTGCTGCTGTTCAACGCTCTGTTTACGATTGTCGGTATGTGCCTGCTGATACGAAAGAAATAACAACCACTTTTATTTATGGCAAACGATACACTTGAGACCTTATTCGAGTCATATACCGGCCAGCAGCTCTCCGAGCGCACCGAACTCCCCACATCGGGAAGCCACAGACGCTATTTCAGGCTTAAGGGAGGAAACATATCGATAGTCGGTGTGATAGGCACCAGCCTGGAGGAGAACCGCGCTTTCGTGGCCATTTCCAGGCACTTCAAGGAGAAGGGACTCAATGTTCCCACCGTGCTGGCGGTCTCGGAAGACGGAATGTCGTACATCCAGGAAGACCTGGGCGAGAAGATGCTCTTCGACCTCATAGCACAGGGGCGTGAAAGCGGCTTCTACAATTCGTATGAGAGCAACCTGCTCTGCCGCACGATGGAGCATCTGCCAAAAATACAGTTCAAGGGCGCCGACGGGCTCGACTGGAACGTATGCTATCCCCAGAAAGAATTCGACGCCAGGATGGTTGATTTCGACCTCAACTATTTCAAATACTGCTTCCTCAAGGCCACCGGGCTCGAATTCAACGAGGGACGCCTGCAGGACGACTTCGAGCGCCTCAAGGCCGAGCTGCTTAAAGACAACGACAACACTTTCCTGTACCGCGATTTCCAGGCCCGCAACGTAATCATACGCGACGGAGAGCCCTATTTCATCGACTACCAGGGCGGACGCAGGGGCCCCATCTACTACGACGTGGCTTCATTCATCTGGCAGGCGCGCGCACGCTATCCCGAGGAGCTCAAAGAAGAGTTGATCCGTACCTACCTGAGGTCGCTGCGCAGTTTTATGCCCGTCGATGAAGAGCATTTCCGGGAGCGTCTCCGCCTGTTCGTACTCTTCCGCACCCTGCAGGTCCTAGGGGCCTACGGCTTCAGGGGATACTTCGAGAAGAAGCCGCACTTCCTGGCCAGCGTGCCTTATGCCCTCGACAATCTCCGCAGCCTACTGAGAACCCCCTTCAGCGACTATCCCTACCTGAACTCCATACTCACCGAACTCACCACGATGCCGCAGTTCTACGAGATAGCCGTGGACAAGAGGCTGGAAGTCCATATCTACAGTTTTGCCTACAAGAAAGGCATCCCCGCAGACAATACCGGCAACGGCGGCGGCTACGTATTCGACTGCCGTTCCATCAACAACCCGGGCAAATATGAACACTACCGCCAGTTCAACGGCAACGACCCGGAAGTAATCAAGTTCCTGGAAGATGACGGCGAGGTGCTGGTATTCCTGGAAAGCGTTTACAAACTTGTGGATGCTCACGTAAAGCGCTTCATCGAACGGAAGTTCACCCATCTGCAAGTGTGCTTCGGGTGCACCGGAGGGCAGCACCGCTCGGTTTTCTGCGCCGAAAGACTCGCCTCCCACCTGGCCGGGCGCTACAACGTAAAGGTAAAGATTACTCACCGGGAACTCAACATCGAGAAGGCTCTATGAAAGCGATGATATTCGCCGCCGGTCTGGGCACACGCCTTAGGCCGCTCACCGACACCATACCCAAGGCTCTGGTGCCCATTTGCGGCAAGCCCCTGCTCGCGCACGTGCTCGAAAAGCTTGCTTCGTCAGGCTACGACGAGATTGTGGTGAACGTACATCACTTTGCCTGGCAGATCAGGGATTATCTCTCCGCGCACGATTTCGGAGTCAAGATTTCTATTTCCGACGAGACTTCCCTGCTGCTTGAGACCGGGGGCGCCATCGCCCACGCCCGACCCCTGCTGGAAGCAAGTGACCTGGAGCCTTTCCTGGTCCATAATGTTGATATCATTTCCGACCTTGACCTGGAGTGGTTCAGAAGCGAGTGGCGCCCGGACGCCTTTGCCACCTTGCTCGTGAGCGAGAGGCAGACCAAGAGGTACTTTCTTTTTGACGAAGAGAACCGCCTTGTAGGCTGGACCAACCTGGAAACCGGCGAAGTGAGGACCCCGTACCAGGGGCTGGACGCAAAAAAATGCCGGCGTCTTGCGTTCGCCGGCATTCATAATATTTCGCCTGAGATATTTTCTTTGTTCGAACCGTACGGCCTGGGCGGCCGCTTCCCCATCGTCGATTTTTACCTTCGCGCTTGCAGGGAACACCCTATCTATGGTGTTGTGCCCGGGCAGCTCAAGATGATAGACGTGGGCAAACTGGACAGCCTGCACGAGGCCGAGGCGCTGTGCAGCACCCTGCTCGCTACACTATAGTGGTGGCGGAGAAAAGACAGGCCAGGACCAGTATTACAAGAGCGATTACGGCAATCAGCCAGATTACAAAAATCCAAAGTCCGGGGTGCCACGACGGTGATTTGAAGCGGAACAGTAGCAAGACCGAAGCGTAGAGCATACCTATGAAAGGCAGGGCGTAAACAACGATGGCCAGAATCTGCACCCAGCGCATACTGACGATACCGGGGAACTGAGGATACTCTTCTGTTATTGACGTAATGGCCTCGGATACCTGTCCGCTCAAGCCCAGCCATTCCCATCCGAAAGCGGCGAGCGCTCCGGCAAACAAGCCGGATACGGCAATGATGAGCAGCACCAAGCCTACGCACACCTCAAGGATCCTGCCTATAGTGCCCCAGGCCGGGGAATTGCCCACATCGCAAAGGGCGTCACCCACACGTCCGTGATCTTGGACATTGCGACGTATGCTTTCCGCCGAGCCGTCCTCACCTCGCAGCTCCCACCTCTGGCGCGCAGTACGGGCCGCAGGCATCGCTATCCAAAGCAGCAGATAGATAAAGGGGGCGGTCAACGACAGCGAAAGCGAGAATCCAGTGCCGCCGATGCTCAGGCAGCCAAGCAATCCCAGAATAGTCAGGACGAGAAAGCACAGGCGGAATATGGCTACATCGACGCCGAAGTAGCTGGACAGCCCGCTGCATACCCCGGCCACCTTGGCCCTTTCCATATCGCGGTATAACTTCTTACGGGGCTTGTCCTTGGGCGGAGCAGCAGCTTCTTCTTTCTTGGGTTCCTCGGCCTCTATCCTCTCCGGACGGCCCAGGATCTCGATGATTCCGTTGACGGTACCAAGATCCACTACTCCCTCGGCAGGGGTTTTCTCCAGCAGCAGTTCCGCCATTCTCTCTTCGATTCCCTCCATCACCTCGGAGCTTTTGTAATAATCGCCCAGCTGCTCCAGATAGGAGTGCACGGCTTGGGCTGCTTCCGACTCCAGGGTGAAGGCATAACCGCCGATACTGACTTTATCTACTTGTTTCATTGCTTGAGAGTGTTTATTGCACTGACCATCTCCTGCCAGGCATTATCCATCTCAGAGAGCTGGCTGCGGCCTTTGTCGGTGATGCAATAGTATTTACGGGGAGGTCCCTGAGTGGACTCTTCCCACCGGTAAGTCAGAAGGCCCTGGTTTTTCTGCCTGATCAGCAAGGGATAAAGGGTGCCTTCGACAACAATCATATTTGCGCTTTTCAACTCCTCGATAATGACCGAGGCGTAAGCTTCCCGCTTGGCCAGAATGCACAGGATGCAGTATTCCAGCACCCCTTTCCGCATCTGGGAGCGGACATTGTCGGCATTAGTCTCCATAGTTATGTTATTTAGTGTTTGAGAATTTTGCCAGGTTCTCGGCCGTGGGGGCAAGGCCGCGAAGTTCGCATTGCTGGGCTGCAGTGATGGCTTTGGGCACTGCTATCCAAAGGATGACATAGAGCCAGAAGCCAATGCTGCCGGCCACCAGGGCTACGAGCATAAGAATACGTATCAGCACGACGTCCACTTCAAAATACGCCGCAAGTCCGGCACAGATACCGGCTATCCTGCGGTCGGAAATGTCGCGGTAAAGTTTGCGGGGCCTCTTTTCGGTTTTGTCAACGGGTTCAGATCCCGGCACCGGACTGCCGTCCGGCATACCCAGTTGGGAAACCACCCTCTCCACCAGGTCGAGGTTGACAACCCTCTGCCCTGCGCCAACTTCCGCCGCGAAGAGTTCGGCGATTCTCGACTCAAGGTCAGACATCACCTCTTCGGAGCTTTCAGAGCTTAATTGGCTCTTGAACAAAATCAAATAGCTGTCTAGACGGGCGTATGCATCCTCATCGACAGTAAAACTTCTTCCGCCTATTCCGGCATTAACTACCTTTTTCATATTAAAAAATGTTTGACACTGCAAAGATATAAAAACTTTTTGGTACTTTGCAATACATAGTACAAAAATTTTATCAGTACTATCAAAAATTTAGTATTCTGCGGGAAAAAGATTAGTTATTTGCCTTCAGACGGCCGACTGCGTGCTCCAAACCGACGGTAGGCTCGATGATATTGTAATCCTTCCAGAAATCGGGATCATTATACTCGGCCGAAATGTCGGCCAGCGATGTACGGTCGTTCAGGGCATCCTTACGAGGAATCTTGAAAGCCTGCTCACCGGTGTAGCGTTTTGTCATCACAGTTTCGGCAACAACGGTATAATCCGTGGCGAACAGGCGCTTGCGCCAGTCGCAGCCAAAACGGAAAACCGTCTTAAGGTAGCTCAGGCGGCTCTTGCCTCCCTCTGATTTATAGTTCAGCTGCAGCGACATCTCCCTTGGGCGGAATCGAAGCCCGGTGGGACTCTTTACAAGCATAGCCCTCGTGGCTTTCACCTGGTCGGTCACATCAAGCGAGAGTTCTATGCGTGTAAAAGCCATAGTTTCCCGGTCGATGTACACTACCCCGTTATGCAGGGCGTATTCATATTCCACTGCCGGAGTAAGGCTTATGACAAACTGCATCCTGCCGTCGATAGCCTCCGGCGGAAGCAGCTTGAGCCTGTAATACTGCAACTGAGACTCGTCCATAATGATCCCCCTGGTCTTGACCAGATCGAGATTGACAGCCATAGAAGGACCGCCGATGACCTTGACGCCCAAAGTATCGGACAACCTCGGACTGGTAAGCAGGCGGCTCTTTACCAGAGCGGCCCGGTCGGGAGTGAAATAATCGCGGAAAGATGCTTTATAAACCTTGGTCACCGCCTCCGACACATAGATAAAGCGCTGGCGTTTACGCACAGTCTCGCGGTAGAAGCAGTCAAAAAGCTCCGACTCGGAGGGATAATTATCCGGAATCTTGATAAGTGCTAAGCGCATTATTTCGACCGGATTGCCCGACACCACCAGCGAAGGGTCAAGCGTAAGGTCGCGGGCCTTTAGACGCACCCTCATCACTTCGTCCTCAACGGAGGGAGTAGGCTGCGTAAGGTTTTCATATCCTATCAGCGAGAAAGACAGGCTGCCTATGGGGCTGTGCGACTTTATTATAAAGGTACCGTCGGTGTTGGTTACGGTAGCGTAGCTGGTGCCCGGTACGTACACGCCCACTTCGGGCAGAATACGGCCCGACGAAGCATCCCTCACGACGCCCCTCACACTGAACCTTAAACTGTCGGTCTGCCCCCAGAGCAAGACCGGGAGCAGCAAGGACAAAAACGCTATAACCAGTATGCGAGAAAACCTCATAACAGACGCAAATATAATAAATTGTTATTATCTTTGTTTTATGAAAAAGATAATTATACTCATTGCTGCTCTTTTTTTGGTCATTGCACCTGCTGCAGCGCAAAAGATTGATTATGACGGGCTTGAACTCACCTCAGGAAAAGGTGTAGATTCAAATCTCCGCATTGCGTTCCCTATGTTCTTCGGTTTCTCGATGCCCCTTGGGGCCGATTCCGCAACTTTCCCTCAGAACAAGTTCTTCCAGAGCTTCTACTACGGGCTCGAGATGGTTTCGATCCGCTTCTCCGCCCCTTCCTCCCCTATCGAATTCAGCCTCGGAGTTAGGTGGACTTTTATGGACATTGCTTTTGAAGACACTTCCGTCACCTATCGTCCTTCTTCGGAGGGAGGTTTCAAGACCGTGCCTATCATCGGAGAAAGCGCCACTTACGACGGCACCAAGTCAAAAGTGCACGCGAACTACATCGGCGTTCCGGCCAGGCTGTATTTCACCGCCGGTAGAGCCAAATTGTATGCCGGAGCCAGCGCCGACTATATGGTCAAAGGCTGGACAAAATACAGGAATCCCGCTTACCGCGAGAATTGCGACGATCTGTTCAACCGTTTCCGTGCAAGCGCCGAAGTCGGTGCCTCATACGGCATAATCGGCATTTTTGCCAATTACGCCTTCACTCCTTTCTTCACTGAGAGTATAAGCAAGTCGGGAGTAATATCGTTCGGCCTGACACTCGGAATGTAATTAACATCAACCCCGGCTCCCCCGGGGTTTTATTTTTTAATAAATGAAAAGACTGATCCCGCTACTCCTACTTGCCTGCTCCTGCACCCTTCCCTCAGAGCGCTCCGCAGTATGCGACTATGTGCCCCGCTACGCGGTGATGGCGCACAGGGGTTCTACTTACTGGGCCCCCGAAGAAACTGAGAGCGCCTGGAGATGGGCGCGTGAAATAGGGGCGGACTATCTTGAGTCCGACCTTCAGTGCACGAAGGACGGGGTAATCCTGGCCAATCACGACGTGAACCTGACCCGTACCACCAATATTGCCGAGGCTTTCGGAGAGGGAGTCCCTTCCGGCCGCGAGGGCTTGTACATCTCACTGGGATTCAGCCCCGAGGATGCCAGGGCGCAGTGCGTGCGGGACAGTGAGACATTCAAGCCGTACCAGGCGTCGTCGTATTATTATGCCGAGTTGCTCACCCTCGATGCCGGCAGCTGGTTCAACAAGGCAGTGCCCTCCCAGGCCCGCCCCGCATTCGAAGGAAGCCAGTACGTATCAGCCCTCCAGGACCAGATAGCCTATGCCGAGGGAATGCGCCTGCGCAGAGACGCTTCCGGCGGGCGCATTCTTCCCTATAAACTCAAAGACAGCTGCTCCGGCCATACCCTTGAGGAGTTGGCGGCGCAGGGAAAAGAAGGGGGCAAATACCTGGAAATCATAGACTACGACTTTTCGCAGGCATACGAGCCCGACCCTGCCGATACAGGCAACAGGCCGGGAATCTATATTGAATTCAAGGAGCCGGAAGTGAATCCCGAGGATATGGAGCAAAGGGTTTACGACATACTCGACGCAGCCGGGTGGAATATAATCACCAAGCCTGCGACCGAAAGCGACTTCTACAAAGACGGCAAGGTTACGGTAGGCTTGACCAAGGGAAAAGTGATACTCCAGACCTTCTCGACACAGTCGCTCTGCAGGGCAAATGCCGTATTCAAGGGCCGAATCCCTATGTGCTTCCTCCTTTGGCGCAGCGACTGGGACGGCGAGCTTGACTCTCCGTCAAGCTTCGCGGATATCGTCAAGTGGGCCAAGGGCAACGGAGCCCAGATCATAGGCCCTTCCATTTCGGGCGCCCCGAACGACTACGACGAGCTGGACGCCCCCTGGCAGGCAGAGCTGGTGCACAAGGCGGCGATGCTCAATCATCCCTATTCGTTCGACACCCTCGAGCAGATGGAAGAGCACGCACTCCGCGCCGACGGATACTTTACCAACCGTTCCGAACTTACCCTGCAGTACCTGATAGACAAGGGCTTACGCAAGGCCGACGCTCCCGTTCCCGACCCGGTGGAAACGCTGGTCCGACTGGGATACTGACAAACAAAAAACTGCCGGCCTTTTACGGTCGGCAGTTTTGGTAGGGACGGTCGGATTCGAACCGACGACCTCTTCAATGTGACTGAAGCGCTCTAAACCAGCTGAGCTACGCCCCTGTTTCCCGAAACGGGAATGCAAAGATGAGACTTTTTCCGCAATTATGCAAAAAATAATCGGCGGAAAATTTTCATACCTCACTAGGGCTCTATGTACGCCGTATATGCCTTGATGCTTGTGCCGTTGTACAAAGCGAACACAGGGGTGGAGGAAGTCGATGCCGAAGAGAGCACATAGTACTTCCCGCTCTGGCAAGTCTTGGCTGAAAGCGTACCCTTGAGTATATTGCCGCTGACCGATACGGGAGTGCCGGTTCCGGGCTCGAAGGTCACCGAAGAAGACGAAGACTTGACTATCACGGCAGTACCGGCAGGGATTACGCTTCCGGCAGGGATCTGCTTGAGGGAAGCATACCCGTTCACCAGCTCGGTCACGTAGTAAACCTGGGCTCCGGAGGGAACCTTTACATTGAAATCTACGTACATCGTTGCCCAGCCCTGGGAGGGAATGGTCAGGCGGCAGTAGCGATTGTAAATCATCTCTATGTCGTCGATGAACATCTCGTCGTTCTTCTTGCCTCCGCCGGGATAGGAGTTGGTGGCAAAATTTATGAGGATGAAACTGGGAGTAGTACTGTAGTCGTACTTGAAAGGAAGCGAAAATCTCTTCCACGCCCCGTTTGTCTTGGTTATCGTGCCGATTGAGGCCTCGCCTATATGGTGCGTACCGCCGGTACAGTCGGAAGCGTTATAACCAGTTTTATAATCGACATTATCGTGTAAAATAGCTTCAACTTTTGAGTACGGATGATCGGAATCCGTCCCCCCGGGTTGATTGAACTTGATCCATACGACCAGCGAATCGGGCCTGCCGGTGAAGTTCATATGGAAAGGATTGGTCTTGTTGTTGATGGTAATTGAACCATCCTGATCGGTATAGTTGTAGTTACCTGTACCGGCTGCAGAGGTATTGCTCGCATAAACTCTTCCGGTGGTAAGATTACCCTGGGCCGTAGCGATACCCGCAATGGACCTCGACCATATCCGGCACGAATAAGACCCTGACGTACCGGGACGCTTGTCAGTTGACTTCGCCACCTGGCGGTCCTTACTGTCATACCCTAATTTAAGAGTAAGTTGTTCGAACCAGCCGCCGCCAATCTCGAAGGTCTGGAAAGAGTTCCAGTTGTTGGGCAGGTTGTCCCCGTCCAGGGTCCAGGTCTCGAAGTTGCCGTTGGTCACCTGGGGAGTGTTCTCGGGCAGCACGGTGAGCGACTGGTTCATCTGACTGCTCACGGGATTCCCTACGAGGGCTGCATCGAAGAACTCCAAGGAGGAAGGAACGGTGCCGATATTCTTTATAACGCCTGCCGTAAAGGGCTTGCCGGAGCCGAAGTCTTTATTTACAAGGGCGATCTTGCCGTCGCTGCGGGTAAAAGCCATCTGAAGGCGCTTTCCGGAGCTTGGAATAAGCGCCAGCACATATTCGCCGGACAAAGCTGAAGAAGAGCTTATCACGACGCTCTTGTCGGTACCTGAAGGAGAGCCGGCGCTCACGGCAAAGCTGCTGGTATTTACCGAGAAAGAGCCGCTCAGCTTAGTGTCGCCCAGAATCTCCACCTTCCTCACATTCAGCGAAGAAGGAATCGAGAACTTGACCAGGCAGCATACATTGCGGAAGGCAAAACCTCCCTCCTGGCTGCCGGTAGCGACCATAATGGCATCCGTTACGCTGCCCGACTGCTCATTGGCCAGGGTGAGGGTAATGGTTCCCCCGCTGATGGATGCACCGGAATCATAAGGATAGAAAGCCGTAGCGAGCACGGATCCAGAGGGCTTCTGCCCCGAGAAAGTGGTGCTGGACGAGCCTCCAGAGCCGGCGGTGAAAGCCGGGCAAAGCTGCCCGTCGGAAGTGAAGATTCCTATCCGGTCACCCGCGCTCCATACCGGAGTCTTGCCGTCAAGAGACACTTTGGACTCAATCAAGGAGGCCTCTACGGCAGCATCTACGTAAACAATATCTTTTTCTGCGGGAGCTTCCTTCCCCGCTTCTTTTTGGCAGCTGATCAATGATGTCAGAGCGGCCAAAGCAATTATTACAGCAACTCTTTTCATCATCCAAAAATACTTTCAATGTCTTCCCCGTAATCGGATGTGGAACCACCGGCTCCATCAACCGGGCTCTGGCAGATAAGGGCACCGGGCACGGCGTCCAACAGCTCAGAATCGGGCTTGATATAATGTTTCTTCATAACTTTTTATTCCTGCTCTGAAACAAAGTCGCAAAGGTACAAAAAAATACTTACATTTGTGAAATGAGACAGTTTACAATCTTTCTTTTTGTCTTTGCGGCCTGCTGGACAATCAGCGCCCAGGAATATGAATTCAATGCGCAAAGTTGCACCAGCATAATGGTCGGACGCCTGGCAAGTACCGACGGCTCCGTCATCACATCCCATACCTGCGACGGCCGCTACCGTACCTGGGCGTGGATAGAGCCCGCCGCCGACCACCCAAAAGGGGCATTGCACGAAGTGCTGCGTGGTACTATGAAAACCGCTTTCAGAGGAGATAACACCGGTGTCAAGCTGATGGGTACGATTCCCGAGGCCAGGCACACCTACGCCTACCTCAACACTGCATATCCGGCCTTGAATGAAAAGCAGCTCGCCATAGGAGAAACCACATTCGGCGGGCCCGACACGCTTGTCAATCCCAAGGGGCTCTTCACCATCGAAGAGCTGGAAAGAGTGGCCCTGCATCGCTGCACCACGGCCCGGGAGGCCATAAAGCTTATGGGCTCGCTGGCGCAGAAATATGGCTACGGCGACTCCGGAGAGTGCCTGACCGTGGCCGACCCGAAGGAAGTTTGGCAGTTTGAAATACTCGGCTGCGGCAAAGACGAGATTGGCGCAGTATGGGCCGCCCGCCGCATTCCCGACGACCACGTGGGCGTGTCTGCCAATATTCCCCGCATAGGGAGCATCAACCGCAAAGACAAGAACTTCTGTATGGCGTCCGACAACGTCGAAGCCGTTGCGCGCAAGTTCGGTCTGTGGGACGGCAAGGGTGAGTTTGTGTTTTGGCGCGCCTATAACTGCGCCTACGCCAAAGGACGCAACTTCCACGACCGCGAGTTCTTCATCCTCAACGCCCTGGCACCTTCCCTGGGGCTCACGTACGATATGGACGAACTCCCCTTCTCCGTCAAGCCCGACGATAAAGTTGATATCCGGGAGGTGATGGAACTCTTCCGCGCCACCTATGAAGGTACCGACTTCGATATGTGCAAGGGAGTAATCATCGAGCGTCCCGCCAAGGGCGGCAGTCCTGCCGTCAAGGAGATAAGCCCGGTAGCCAATCCCTGGCTTACCACCACGATGCGCAACACCCTCAATACCATTGCCCCGGGCACGGTGGAGTTCAGGCGCACGGTTGCGGTGGCCTGGTGCGCATATTCACACGTGACCCAGCTGCGCTCGTGGCTTCCCGACGCCGTGGGCGGAATATGCTGGCTGAGCGTTGACAATCCGGCCCAGAGCCCCCGCATCCCCGTATTCTGCGGCACCGGCAAACTCCCCGATGCCTTCCTCAAGTGCGGGCAGAACAAGTGGGACGAAGATGCCGTGGTATGGAAATTCCGTCCTGCAAACAAACTCGCCACCCTCGCCTGGCAAAGCACCAAGAAGGCTTTTACTGAAAATGTACTCAAGATAGAAGATATTGCCTTCGAGGGGCTTCCCGACCTGGAATCCGCTCCCGCATCAGCCCTCGACGGATATACCGCCGCCATATTCAACCAGGCCGCCGCGCTATGGAAAGATATGGAACACGACTACTGGGTTAAATTCGGGACTGGTTTCTGATGCGGCCCGATATTTGAAACTCAGGTGAGGATTGTACCAGTTTTTTTATTAGATTTGCAATATTGATTATCACTGTTAACCAATACTAAGTATGAAAAGATTAACTCTGTTCATTGCTGCTGCTCTCTGCATCGCAGCTTTCCAGCCTGCCCAGGCGCAAGGCGTTTTGGGCTCCCTGAAAAACAAGGTTACCGGTGCAGCCCAAAACGAAGCTCGCAAGGCTGCACAGAAAGGCATTGAAAATGCCAAGCAAAATGCCAGGGACAAGGCCGAAACTGAAAAGTGGGCATCCAAAGCCGGCCCCGGAAAGACTTACTATGTAAGCGTTTCCACAGGCTCAGCCCGCGCAGACGGACTTTCTCCTGAGAATGCCATGAAAGACCTCCAGAAGGCTATCAACGCCGCAGAAGACAATGACGTGATCTATGTCGCCGAGGGTAACTACCACGGCAACCTCGACCGCGGATACATCGAGTGCGGCAAGTTCGGAGATTCTTCTCACGAGCTTGGCAAATTCATCAGTATCTACGGCGGATGGTCTACTGACTTCACCGAGCGTGACGTCATCAAGCACCAGACCCTGCTGCAGCCCAGCGACCACATTTTCACGGCTCCCCTCTTCAACTTCAATGCAAGAAGGCCTTACGGTTACAAAGGTCCCCTGGGTGAGGTTGTAGTGGACGGCCTCGTGTTCGACTTTGGTGAGAACAACAGGTACTGTGTTGCAAATGTCGACGACGCCAGGACCGGCACGCCCAACAAGGGAGTACTTACCGGCCGCATCCTTGCCGACGATGAAGCTCCGTCCGTTCCTCTGGAAGGTTATCTTACAGGCGACGAATACGCCCTTCATATGGACGTGGAAGGCAATGTGCGCGTTTCCAACTGCATCTTTGTAAACTGCCGTGACTATGGTCTCAACGCCCTTATGGGCAAGGGCCATATGGAGGTGTGCAACAATATCTTCATCGCCTGCAAATACGCCGCCTGCCAGGTCAGGGGCAACGTGAAGGACGACGACATCGACAAAGTGTCGCTGGACTTCCACCACAACACCGTCCTCTTCACCTGGACCCGCAACAAGACTTTCAGTGATATGGGCCAGGGCTTCCGCTTTATGAACGGAATCCGCACCATAGACGTACACAACAACATCTTCGGCTGCAACTCCAACTGCGCCGTAGAAAGGGTGTACTACGAGTCCAACAAGCAGATGGAGAGCCTCAAGGAAAGCAACCTCTACGACAACTACTTCTTCGCCAACAAACGCGACCTCGAGCTTGCCGCTATGGGCAAGTCCACCATATCGGTTTCCGCCGACAGGATTGAGGAAGCAGAGCAGATCGGCCCCAAGTTCGAGGGCAATATGGAGCTTCCCAAGGGCAACGAAGCATTCCTCAATGCCATTGACGATGCTTATCTGAAAGGCTATATGAGCCTTACCATTGTCACTTCCGAGAGCTACAGCCCTAATTCCACTGCCAACCAGATCAACCGTATGTTGGGTCTGAACCAGCAGGGAACCGAAATTGTGCGCCCGAATATGTTCGGCAACAAATATCCTTGGGCTAAAGCTAAGGATCTGTTCGGCAAGGTCTCCGGATACGGAGCCCAGATACCTGAATAATCCTTACTCGCTAAATAAGCCGCCGGCCCGATCAAGGCCGGCGGCTTTGTTTTACAGGGGCCGCTGACTACTCCAGTTCTACTCCGAATCCGTAATTGCCGGAGCCCAGGGTGCGCATCTGCCCATCCGGACAGCGGACCGTGGCGGTAGTGCCCACTGGGATGGTGAATTCGATGGCACGAATCTTATCGGCATCAGCTTCCCACTTGACGCGGATCTTGCCGTAGGGAGTGCGGGTGTATGCTTCCATATACTTGAATCCTCCGCCCGGATGCGGGTCGATGACGAAGGTCTTGTATCCTGGAGAAGTCTCCCTGATTCCCGCCGCGTAGCGGTACAGCCAGTCGCCAATGGATCCGTACGAATAGTGGTTGAACGAGTTCATTCCTCCTACTATGGTACCGTCGGGCTTTATGCTGTTCCAGCGCTCCCAGATAGTGGTTGCGCCGAGTTTGACGGGATAAATCCAGCTGGGGCAGGTCTCCTGAAGCAATAGCTTGTAGGCAACATCGGAATAGCCCCATTCGGAAAGCACCTCGCAGATATGGGGAGTGCCAAGGAACCCCGTGGTGATGTGATAGCCGTAGTCTTTCACGTTGGCGGCAAGCCTGTCGGCCGCCTGCCCGCGCAGATGCTCGGGAAGCATATCAAAGTAAAGGGCAAGCACGTAAGCGGTCTGGGTATCGGAGCTCACAAGGCCGCCGGGGGTAACGTATTCATTCAGGAATGCGTCCTTGACCTTCTGGAGTTCCGCGCGGTAGTAGGAGGCATCGGCATCTTTGCCGAGCAGCTGGGCAGTTTTGGCTACTATATCGATAGATCCGGCCATAAAGCATTGGGCAGCAAGCGCTGGCGAGGTTACAGCCGAACGCCCCGAGCGGTCGTTGTCCTGGCTCCAGAACAGCCAGTCGCCGTAGGGCTGCTTGAGGGTATTGAGCAAGTAGTTATTGCAGGAGCGGAGCTGGAAGTCCACCCAGGCCTTCATCGAGGGATACTGCTCTTTCAAGACCGAAATATCACCGTAGGCACGGTAATGCTGCCAGGGAATGATGGTGGCGCAGTCGGCCCAGCCGCAGGCAAAATCGCCCATACGGCCAAAGAAGATATCCGGAATAACCGCAGGTATGCCGCCGCGCTCTGTCTGGTCGTCCCGCAACGAGCGCAACCACTTACGGAAGAAATTGTCCACCTTCCCGTTAAAGGTCGCGGTACGGAAGAAGAACTCCGCATCTCCGGTCCATCCCAGGCGCTCGTCCCTTTGCGGACAGTCGGTAGGAATATCCACGAAATTGCCTCTGAAGCCCCAGTAGATATTGGACTGTAGCTGGTTTACAAGGGGGTTCGAGCAGCTGAAGCTGCCTACGGTATCAAAGCCCGAGTCGGCGACCACTGCGCAGTAATCGGCAGGATTGAGGTCGCCCTCAACCCCCTCGACACGGATATAACGGAAGCCGTAGAAAGTATGGCACGGCTCGAATACATCCTCTCCCCCGCTCAGCACAAATGAACTCAGCACTTTGGCAGCGCGCATATTAGCGGTGTAAAAATTGCCGTCTTTGTCAAGCACCTCGGCGTGGCTGACCTTGACGACCTGGCCTTTGCGGCCCTTGATGCGGATGCGCTCCCAGCCCACAAGGTTCTGGCCGAAATCGATGACCTTTTCGCCTTTGGGCGTGACCAGATAGCGCACGCTATTGCGCACTTCCCTCACGCGGACAGGCTCGGACACGCAGGCCACGAGCTCCGAGGCGGGAGCAGGCAGCAGCGTGGCGCTCTCCCACTGGAAAGATTCCGTGAGGTCTATCGTTTCGCCGTCGTAATATGTAGCATCCTTCACCGGGCCCTTGCGGGACATTTCCCAATCGGGGCCGGAAACGACAGTCTGGCGGCGGCCGCCCGAATACTCTATTTCAAGCTGGAAAAGCAGGCCCAGGTCGCTTCCGTAGCGGAGACGGTTCTGTGGCTCGCCCCAGCCCATACCAGAGGCATACCAGCCGGGGCACACCAGCGCAGTGATTTCGCTCCCGCCCTTTTTTATGGCCTCCGTTACGTCGTAGGCCTGATATTGCAGGGTTTTCTGGTAAGAAGTCCATCCGGGAGTGAGATAATCCTCGCCGACCTTGACGCCGTTGATTCTCAGCTCATAGATGCCGTGGCTCGTGACATACGCCACAGCCCTCTTTACGCCTCCCCCTGCGCGCACGGTCTTACGGAAGTACACGGGCGAAGGGCAGACTGATTTATTTCCCGTATCGATACCTATCCAGCTTGCTTTCCACTCGTCCGGAGAGAGGCCCGTCGAAAAAGATGCGGTGACAGGCTTGGACACCTCGCCGTGATTGTCCCATACCTTGACGCTCCAGTTGTACGCAGTCCCGCTCTGAAGATTGCCGCCAAGAGGCACTCGAACCGAGTTGTCCGATTCCACCCTGCCTGAACGCCATACGGTACGGCTGCCCGACTTGAGCGTTATCTCGTACGCCTGCTGGAAGGTGGCCAGCTTGGAACTTTCGAGTATCCAGCTCACGTTTACGACTCCCCCGGGATCGATGCCCCGGGGCTCCTCCAGGCCGGCTGTACGAAGGGTTGAAACTTTAAGTTGTGCCGCTGCGGAAAAGCTGCAGGCGAGCAAAGTCAAAAGCAGAATAAAACGTCTCATATTATTCCCAAATGTAAACAAAAAGGCGTATATTTGCAATAACACCATATAATAACGAAAATGGAAACCAATCTGTTCTCACCCGTCGCACTGCCGTACGCTCAAGATGCGCTCGCACCCGCCATCAGCGCCCAGACCATCGCCTTCCATTACGGAAAGCATCTCCAGGCTTACATCAACAATCTGAATGCCGCCCTTCCCGGAAGCGGTTTCGAGGGCAAAAGCATAGAAGAAATAGTTATTTCCGCCGAGGGCGGAATTTTCAACAACGCCGGCCAGGTCCTTAATCACACCCTGTACTTTACCCAGTTCAAGCCCGCCGGCGCCGAATCAGCTCCCGAGGGCGCGCTGGCCGAAGCCATCAAGCGTGATTTCGGCAGCTTTGAAGCGTTCAAGGCAGAATTCCAGAAAAAGGGCGCCGGACTCTTCGGCTCCGGCTGGGTATGGCTTGCCGCCGACAAAGAAGGCCGCCTTCAAATCACCCAGGAGACCAATGCCGGCAATCCTCTCCGCCGCGGTCTCAAGCCCCTCCTGACTTTTGACGTGTGGGAGCACGCATATTATCTGGACTACCAGAACCGCCGTCCCGACCATCTTGCCTCTCTCTGGCAGATAGTCGACTGGAGCGTAGTGGCCGCCCGCTACGAGGCTGAGTAATTACTCCTGCCCGCCAGGTCAAGACTTAATGTGAATGTCCATCTGAGGGAACGGGAAATGGAATCCCGCCTCGGGTAACTGCTTGTAAATAGCGTCGTTAACGGCAAAGAACACCGGCCAGTAGTCGGTGCCTTTGACCCACGCCCTCAGCACGAACTCCACCGAGCTGTCTCCCAGCGACGAAACCGCGGCGAAGGGATCGTCCGCGCCTGCGAAAGAGGCATCGACCACCCGCGGATCAGCTGCTGCTATTTCCAGAAGCTTGGCTTTGCAAGCCTCGGCATCAACGCCATACTCCAAACTCACCTTCCACTCCAGGCGCCTGACAGGGTTCTTGGAGTAGTTGTTTATATTGCCGTTGGCAAGCGTTCCGTGAGGGATGATGACGCTGCGGTTGTCGGGAAGAGTGAGACGGGTACTGATTATGGACATTTCGGTCACCGTACCAGCGTATCCTTGCGCCTCGATGAAATCGCCGACTTTGAAAGGCTTGAAAGCAAGGATGAGAAGGCCGCCCGAGAAATTCTGGAGAGTACCGCTCAATGCCATACCGAGAGCCACGCCGCCGCCGGCCAAAAGCGCGGCAAGAGAAGTGGTATTGACGCCTAAGGTACTGATAGTAAGAACTATAAGAGCTATTGTAAGGATAACCGAAGTAAAACTCGACACAAACGACGAAACGGTCTTGTCGGTTTTGCGCTTCTCGAACGTACGGGTCATTGCGCGCTTGACGAGCCGGATTATCCAGGCGCCTACAATATATATGACGATGGCAAGCAGCAATTTGAGGCCGAAATGGATAGCCTCTACGCCCAGCTGGTGCATAGCCTCAGCCGGATTGGAAGCAAGGGCTTCCGCAAAGTCGCGTGCCGCTATCTTGGCGGTATCCACTTGGGTGGTGAGTTCCTCGGAAGGGACTAGAGGGTTCGCTTGAAGTAACATAGTTGCAAATATACCCATTTATAGCTAATTCAGCAACATTCCTGCTCCCCGCAGGCGTGTCCCTCCCTCTCGGTTTCGAGAGTAGCGTGCGAAATGCCGCAGTGCTTAAGATGCTTTTTCACCTCCGGCACCACCTCCTCGGATTCGGCCCCCTCGGACAGAACGATATGGGCAGTGAGAGCCGTCTCGGTGGTGCTGATGGGCCAGATGTGCAGATGATGTACATCGCTGACTCCCTGAACTTCAAGCATTTCGGCAAGCACCTCGGAAGGGCTGACGCTCTCGGGGACGGCATCGATACTCATACGTACGCTCTCCGAGAGCAGCCGCCAGGTGCTCACCAGAATCACCACGGCGATAACAACGCTGACAATAGGGTCGATGACCGTCCAGCCTGTAAGGGAAATCACGATTCCGGAAATAACGACGCCCACGGAGACCAGGGTGTCGGCTGCCATATGCAGGAAAGCGCCCCTCGTGTTAATGTCGTTCTTCTGGTGGCGCATCAGCAGGAATGCCGTAAGGCCGTTGACCAGAATGCCTGCCGCAGCGGTCCAGGCTACTGCCGAGCCGTCAACGGGAGCGGGATGGGCGAATTTGCGAACGCTCTCCATCAGAATGGCGCCCACCGCCACAAGCAAGATAATAGCGTTGAGGAGCGAGATCAGCACCGAGCCCTTGCGATAGCCATAAGTAAACCGTTCGTTGGGCCTGGTAGCCGACAGTTTGAACGCAATCAATGCGAGTAGCAGCGAAAACACGTCGCCCAGATTATGCCCCGCATCGGACAGGAGTCCGAGAGACCCCTTCCACAGACCGATTCCGGCCTCTACAAACACAAAGGAAAGGTTAAGAACAATAGAAAGAATATAAATACCCCTCAATGCCCCGGCTGCCTGCAGGTCGGCGCCGTGATGGTGGTGATGGTGATGATGTCCGTTTGCCATAATTAAAATGTTTCTGCAAAGTAAAGCCTTTAAAAACACATCCACAATACCTAATTATGATGAAATAAACTCTACAATAACTCTATATGCCATATCTACAATTAAAGAATCCATACTTGATTATCAATAACTTACGATTCTACATCAGTTACCCCGCATAACTCTACATACATTTGTATTTTTCAGAAAAACACTCTATATTTACACCAACCACATAAAACCTGATGACAATGGGCTTGTTAGACATTTTTTCGAACAAGAACGTCGATAGACTAATAGAGAGCATAAACAAACTCCTGGGCATCGTTGACAATTCGGTCCTGGTGTTCAGGGAAGGCGTCAAGAATTACATCTACAGCGACGAGGCCGGCTTCTCGGACAATCTCAGCAGTATGGCTTCGCTCGAAGCTGAAGCCGGCGCCCTTTTCCACGAAATAGAAAGTACGCTCTACACCCGCGGCTACCTTATCCGCTCCAGGGGTGACATTATGCGACTGCTGGAACGTTTCGAGCACATCGTATCCATAATCAGCGCAGACCTGGTGCAGTTCGAGATCGAGTCGCCCACCATCCCCTCCGAGCTTAAAAAAGAGTTTATCAAGCTGGCCGAGCTTGCCACGCTCTCGGTAGAGGCCTCCGTTCCCGGAGCCAAAGCCTATTTCTCTGCTCCCGGCGACGTGGCCGAAACCACCAACCGTGTCTATTTCTACGAAAAAGAAGCCGTCAAGCTGTCGCAGTCCATCAAGAGAACGGTGTTCCACGATATGGACAACCTTAAGCTCAGCGAGAAATTCCACTTGCGATATTTTGCCCTCCACATAGAAGACATTGCCAAAGCCGCGGTCAAAGTCGCCGAACAGCTGTCTGTTATGACCATCAAGCGTGCTCTGTAACGAATGCTCCCGATCTTCTACATAGTCGTCACCGCATTGCTCTCGGTCTTGTTCCTCAGTATGAGGGACTTCCCGGTGGTGACAGGCAGCATTCTGGCCTCCGGAGCCGGCGAGAAGCTGTATATGAAGATACTCATTCCGCTTCTGGCGGCCGGGGTCATCGCGTTCTGCGGCCTGAGGCCCGCGCCAAGCGGAGAGGCGGTTTCGGCGGCGCTCTCCCTCCCCTCGGTCAAGCTCCTGCTGCCCGTAGGCATTGCCACCCTGGCAAGCGTCGTACTGACCCTGCGCATCAGCCGCTTCCCCGCCGTTCAGTTTGCCTTCATCGGCGCCATAGCCGGCCTGGAGCGTGCTTACGGCAGCGGTTTCGGATGGGATGCTGCTTCGGCATACCTGATTTCGTGGATTATAGCGCCCCTGCTCTGCGGGGCCCTGGCAGCACTTATTTATAAAATATATGTCGGCATAGCTTCACGCAGGAGCGCCCACCTTATAAAGCGCGAGTCCCTGCTTCTCAGCCTTTCGGTCATAGCCTCGCTGCTACTCGTGTGCGCCTATTCCTTCAACAATGCGGTCCTGTTCTGCTGTATGCCGCTTTCCGAATATGGCGCAGGACTGCGCGGAGCGGCATTTTCGGTGCTAATAGCCATAATCGCCGGCGTGATATGCTTTAAGAGGGCGGGGGTCGAAAGAGACACCATCGCCGACTCCAACCTGGACATAACATCTGAATCTACATTCGCCGTCATTCTGTCAATGGCCGCCGTGCTGGGTCTCTTTTCCGCAGGCTTCCTCCGGTCCGCAGGCCTCACGGCCACTCCCCTCCCCGCGGGACTGCTGTTCGTGTCGGCACTCACCGGAATCAGCCTCGCAAGAGGGGGCGCCTTCATCGACGGGGACAGCATAGTTAAGTGCCTATTCGCCGCCGTGCTTTCGCCTTTGCTGGGAGCCCTGACCTGCTACAGCCTGTGCCGCATCATCGACGGCGACATCGTCAACACTCTCATAGTGCTCGGGCTCGCAGGCCTGGTGACCGGAGTCGTGCTTTACCTCCAGTGGCAGGCCCGCAACAAACTCCGCAAGCAAATAGTCAGGAACCGCGAGCAGCAGGTGTACAACACGCGCAAATCGCTTTCCGCGCTGGAAGTCAAAGCAGAAATGACGGAAAAGGACCTCCTGGGCAAGCTGGAGATCAAACGTAAGGAACTCGTGGACTTTGCCGTGGGAGTCAGCGACCAGAAGCGTTTTATGGAGAAGTTCTACGACGACCTGCGCTCCATCCGCGCCCTTCCCGAGGGGCCGGAGCGCAACGCGGGGCTTGACCGCCTCCTCTCCACCCTGCGCGAGCGTATGTACTTCTCCAGGGAGATGAACGATTTTTACGCCCGTACCGAAGTCCTGCACAAGGATTTCAATATGAGGCTCGCCGAGGCATATCCCAACCTCACCGAAAACGAACGCCGTCTGGCCAACCTGCTCCGGCAGGGTTTCTCCAGCAAATATATCGCTTCCCTTATGAACATCACGCCCAAAAGCGCCGAGATCAACCGCTACCGCCTGCGGGCCAAGCTCGGGCTCAAACGCGAGGACAATTTAGTACAATTCATAAAATCCATTTAATAACCAATCAATTATGCGTAAAATTCTACTTTCCTTAGCAGTACTGCTGATGGCAGCATCGGCAGCCAACGCCCAAAATGTCAAGTACAATCAGTACGGCGTCGCAGTAGAGTCGGACGTGCTTGACGCGGAGTCCCAGGACGGCTTCCTGGTAATCGAGTCGCCCAAGTCGGATTACAAGATCTGGTTCGACAACCGTATCCAGTTCGATGCCGGCGCATTCTTCGGTGCTCCCGAGTGGGCCGATCCCATCGGTAACGGCGTAAGCATCCGCCGCGCCCGTTTCGCCATCAAGGCCCAGGTGGACAAGAACTGGTACGGAGAGTTCGATATGGACCTTGCCGACGGTCTGGTTGAGCTCAAGGACGCCATCGTCCGCTATACCGGCGTCAAGGACCTCGAACTCCAGGTCGGTAACTTCAAGGAGAACTTCTCCATCCAGCGCAACTCTTCTTCGCGTTACCTGATGTTCCTGGAGCGCCCTATGGTCTGCTCCGCCCTGGCTCCTTCCCGTCACCTCGGCTTCAATGCCAAGTACGACAACCCCTTCCTCTGGCTTTCCGCAGGTTTCTTCGCCCAGGAAGGCGCAGGTGCTGAAGAAATCACCAACGTTCAGGACAACAACAAGGACTTCGGCCGCGGCATCAGCTTCAAGAACAACACCGGCTATGCAGCAACTGCCAAGATCGTCCTCCGCCCCTTGTGCAAACTGGACAACGCCAGCCTCCACATCGGTGCCGCGTACTCATACCGCACCACCCTTCTTCACTCAGCCACCGGCGAATGGGGCACCTACCGCGCCAGCGCCCGCAACTCCACCAGCATCAACCGCAAGAAGTATCTGGACACCAACAACCTCAAGGGCTACGACCACAACAACCTCTGGACCGTCGAGCTCGCCGGCCACTGGGGAGGTTTCCGCTATGAGGGCGCCTATATCGGCGACAATGTGGTGCTCAAAGACGACACCGATCCCGCCAGCATTACCACTATGAACTTCGGCGGCTGGTATGTACAGGCCGGCTACCTGCTCTTCGGCGGCAAGCAGCGCTACGACGCCAAGGGAGCCAAGTACACCCGTGCCGAACGCGGCCAGAAGTGGGGCGACCTTGAACTCTGCGCCCGCTACGAGTTCTGCGACCTCAACGCTCCCGAGAAGAACGTTTTCGGCGGCGCTGCCGAGGCCTACACCGTGGGTCTTAACTGGTGGGTCACCAACAACGTCCGTATGCAGCTCAACTACCAGTACAACAACAACGACCGCTATGCCAACGGCAAGAACAAACTGTTCGTAGGCCTTGATGACGCAGGCAAGCCCACCAAGGATTACGCAAAGGTTGTCGCTCCTGCAGGCAAGGCTGGCGTAGATTACAGTATGGTAGCCCTCCGTTTCGAAGTTGACTTCTAAAAATCAGATTGTTATGAAAAAGATATTACTTTTCGCTCCCGTGATTCTTCTGGCTCTGGCAGGCTGTGTAAAGGATGAACCCTACACTCCCGCCACACCCGACAATCCTTCAACTCCCGAGAATCCTTCAACTCCCGACACCCCCGGAGTCGCAACCAAGACCATTTTCGTCAACGAAGTGAACTGCGGCACCAAGGAGTTCGAAATCTACAACGCCTCCGACAAGGAAGCCGACATCTCCGGTTACTGCTTCACCAAAGACGACAAGGATCCCTGGGTGGTTCCTGCCGGAAAAGGCAAGATTCCCGCAAAGGGCTTCCTGGTGTTCACTGCCAAGAACAGCGATCCCAACGAAGGGCCGGCATTCGGCCTCAGCGGAACCAAAGGCTTCAAGCTTTGTCTGTACAAAAGCGAAGATACATCCGCCGAAAACCTGGTTGATATGATGGACAACAGCGCCACGGTGGAAGGCTTCCTGACCGTAGATGACGGCTGGACGATAGGCCGCGAAACCGACGGCGCCGACAAGCTCGTCCTCTTTGAGGGCGGCACCATCGGCAAGTCCAACGGGGCAAGCCCCGCTCCCGCCGGCAAGCTTTGCATCAACGAGGTCAACTGCGGCACCAAGGAATTCGAAATCTACAACGGAACAAGCAAGGAGGCCGACATCTCCGGCTACTGTTTCACCAAAGACGACAAGGATCCCTGGGTGGTTCCCGCCGGAAAAGGCAAGATTCCCGCAAAGGGCTTCCTGGTGTTCACTGCCAAGAACAGCGATCCGAACGAAGGACCGGCATTCGGCCTCAGCGGAACCAAAGGCTTCAAGCTTTGCCTGTACAAGAGCGAAGATACATCCGCCGAAAACCTTGTTGATATGATGGACAACAGCGCCACGGTGGAAGGCTTCCTGACCGTACCCGACGGCACATCTATCGGCCGTGAAACCGACGGCGCCGACAAATTTGTACTGTTTACCACTCCTTCCATAGGTGAGAGCAATTCCAAAGGTGTAAAATAATAGAATTATGGCAGAACTTAAAATAGGCGAGCAGAGCAAGCCCCGCTTTGAATTCCGCAGCTTCGGTCAGTGCTTCTGCGAAGCTCACAAACGTATGGCACGCCTTTCCGTCCCCGTCCCCGAAAAGGTATGGGAGCGCCAGAGCGACGAGATTTACATCATCTCCGCCAAGAACGATATAAACAACACCAAGATCCGCGACGGCAAGATGGACATCAAGACCTATGTCCAGACCGTGGACGGCTTCGAGCAGTGGAACCCCCTGATGAAGGGCGAATTCCCCATCAGCCGCGAGGTGCTCGAGAAAGAGGTCTTCCCCGCCTTTATGGTAGAGATGCCCAAGCTGGACAAGGATACGTACACCTTCGAGGAATTCATCGCTATGGTGAAGGCCAATCCCGACCTCGCAGCGGTACGCGTGCACAAGCAGCGCTTCGGCTATATGGTCAACAACACTATCTGCGAGGTGGGCAACGTGCTCATCAACGGAGCCAAGGTGGTGACCATCAACTCCGAATCCACTGAAATCGAAGACATCAAGAAGACCGTGGCCGACTGCGGGCTCGAGGGCGTCGAGAACATCAACTACCTCCAGGCCATCAAGCGCGTCATCGGTATGATCGACAAACCCCTTGCAAACGAATAGCGATATGGCACAGGAAATAGAGAAAAAATTCTTGGTCAAAGGCGACTTCAAGCCCGAGGCCTTCAAGGCTACCCGCATTACCCAGGGATACCTTAGCAGCGTCCCCGAGCGCACTGTCCGCATCCGCGTCAAAGGTGACAAGGGATTCATTACCGTCAAAGGTATAGGCAACGCTTCGGGCGCCGCCCGCTTCGAATGGGAGAAAGAAATCCCCGTCGAGGACGTCCGCGCCCTTCTCGACCTCGCCGAACCCGGCGTAATCGACAAGACACGCTATCTTGTCAAGAACACCGACGGCGTACATACCTGGGAAGTTGACGAGTTCTACGGCGACAACGACGGCCTTACCGTGGCCGAAGTCGAGCTCGCCGACGAGAACGAGCCCTTCGACAAGCCCGAATGGCTTGGCGAGGAGGTCACCGGCGATCCCAAGTATTTCAATTCCATGTTAATGAAGAATCCTTACAAAAACTGGAAGTAAATTATGGCAACACAGACCGAGACGAAGGCGGTGAGTCAGTTCGACCCGCTGGATATGAACAATTACAAGATCGAGAAGCTGCCCAAGATGCAGAAATCCAAATTCGAGATTTGGATGGCGCGCCTTGGCGGCCCGCTGGCGATAATCGCCTTCGTCTGGATCTGCTGGTTCTGCCACATAGGATTCATCGACAATCTGGACACGGGCAATCTGGCTGCTACCGCCCAGAAACGGCTCGGCGTGCTTGGCCCTGAAGGCTTTATCAGGGCCAACTACGCTATGCTCGGCATATTCGTGGCCAGCCTCATCCTCTGGATGACGGAGGCAATACCCAACTATCTGACTTCCCTGCTGCTCATCCTGGGCACGGTGCTGCTGGGCGTAACCACCCAGAAAGAGGCCCTTGCGCAGCTCGGACACCCGGTGATGTGGCTGAACATCCTGAGCTTCGTTCTGGCCTCGATGCTCGTCAAGACGCAGTTCGCAAAGCGCCTCGCCCTGGCATTCGTGATAAAGTTCGGCAAGAGCGCCAAGGGTGTGCTCTGGAGTTTCCTGGTCATCAACCTGGTGCTGTCGGCATTCATATCGGCCACCACGGTCAAGGCTACCATAATGCTTCCCATCTTTATGGTCATCTGCGCCATCTACGGAGCGTCCAACGGGCAGCGTAACAACTTCGGCCGCAACCTGGTGATCCAGAATCTCTTTCAGGTCAACATAGGCGCGAACGCCTTCTATACCGGCAGCGGCGCGCACCTGCTGGCCATTTCGCTCATCGCCGGATTCATAGGCTCCTGCGACTTCGGTTACGCCGACTGGCTGATCGCCGTAGGTCCTATGAGCGTAATCATCCTGGTGGTAGGCCTGCTCCTTGGAATGTATGTTTTCTTCCCGATGAAGAAAGACGAGCAGAAGCCCCAGATAGAAGGCGGTATCGAGCGACTCAAGACCGAACTTGACGCAATGGGCAAAATGAGCGCCCAGGAATGGAGGGCCGTGGGCATCTTCGTGGTGGTGCTCTTCCTGTGGGTCACCAAAGGCACGTTCCACGAAATCGACGAGACCATCGTAGCGCTGATTGGCGCCTGCCTAGCACTCATTCCGGGCATAGGAGTGGTCAAGTGGAACGATGTAGATATCCCCTGGCACCTTATGCTCTTCAGCGCTGGTGCTTACGTCCTGGGCAGCGGACTCAACGCCACCGACCTGCCCAACACTATGGTCAACGCCGCATTCGACTCTCTGGGCATAGGCTCCGGCACTCCGTTCTGGGTGCTGTACGTTATCCTGACCTTCCTGATGATGTACTCGGGCCTGATATTCCAGAGCAAGACCATACGTACTATGGTATTCGTACCCATCGCCCTGGGCGTAGAGGCCCGCTTCGGCTTTATGCCGATGAGCCTCGCCCTGCCGGTGTCGATGCTCATCGAGCACTGCTACGTTCTGCCGTTCAACAGCAAGCCGGCGGCGCTCCTGTACAACACAAACCAATACAGCCAGACCGACGCCTTCAAATTCGGCATCACGATGATGACCTTCTCCTGGCTGCTGATACTTCTGTTCGGGCAGACAATGCTTAAGTGGCTGCACATTACTCCCGGACTATTCTAGAAACTTATACTATCTTTGCACAATGGTAATAGAGTGGAATTTCATACTGCGGCTGTTCATAGCCGGCATACTCGGAGGCCTGATAGGCTTCGAGCGTGAATTCAGGGCCAAGGAAGCCGGCCTGCGCACACACTTCATAGTCGCTCTGGGCAGCGCCCTGTTTATGCTTATCTCCCAATATGCTTTCACCGGGAGGTTCGACGCCGCCCGCGTAGCCGCACAAGTCGTGTCCGGTATCGGTTTCATCGGCGCCGGCGTAATAATTTTCCAGAAGAACGTGGTCAGGGGCGTCACCACCGCCGCCGGCCTGTGGGTTGCAGCCGCGATAGGACTCGCCTGCGGAGCAGGAATGTACATTGTAGCCATCGCCGCCACCCTGTTTACCATTATGTGCCTGGAGACTATGCACATAATCACCCGGCGCTACGGCGAGAAGAGCGTGATGCTCACCATCTCCCCCGTCACCGGAGAGCAGCTGACCGAGATATTGGACCAGATCCGCAAATCGAATTTCGAGATTGATTCTTTCAGTCTTTCGGACGATGCGGCATCGATCATCCTGCATATGCGCCAGCGCAACTACCAGAAGACCATAGGGAAGCTTTTGGAAATCACCAAAGGCTACAAAATAGAAATATCCTAAGATGACAGAGGCCGGAAGAGTCTTCCGATTCGTGCTGCTGTCCGCCAGCGCGGGGCTCATCGAATTCGGGAGCTTCTCGCTGCTCAACGAGTTCAGCGGCCTGCGCTATTGGCCTTGCTACCTGATAGCGCTCACTTTGTCGGTACTCTGGAACTTTACGCTTAACCGCAAATTCACCTTCAGGAGCACCGCCAACGTACCCAAGGCGATGCTGCTGGTGGCGCTGTATTACTGCGTATTCACTCCCCTGTCCACCTGGGGCGGCGACTACCTGGCCGAGACCGCCGGCTGGAACGAGTACCTTGTAACGGCGCTCAATATGATTCTTAACCTTATTACCGAATTCCTCTATCAACGATATGTAGTTTACGGCAAGACGGTCGATTCGGCCGTCAAACAAGCGTAGCAGAAAGCGATCATTATGAAAAGACTTATTATTTGCTTGCTCACCATCTGCAGCGTTGTGGCTGCAAACGCGCAGGAAAAAGACTCCTTCCTCAAGCATATGTACCTTCCCGTCGATGCCGGAGCATCGTTCAGCACGATGGAAGGCATAGGCGGAGCTTTTTATATGCGTGCAAGCCTTGAGTACCGCTTCGATATTCACAAGGGGCTGTTTATCGTAGGCGAGCTGGATACCCGCACCCATCCGTACGTCAACAATGCAATCACCACCGGCAATGTGGTCGCAGGTGACGCTGCATTCACCGACATTCTCATCGGTCCTGGCTACAGGGTTATGCTTTCCGACAGTTTCAAGCTGGCCTTCGCCCTCCAGGGAGGGGCCACGAATATGGCCTACAAAGAGGTCAAGCCCTCGGTGGGGGCATCCATCGGAGCGCTTGGCGCCAGATACGAACTTCTCCCCCGCGGGCAATGGGCTGCTTGCGCAAAGGTGAGTATGATGGCAGAGTATTACCTCAACCCCTCGTTCGACCTGTTCCTCAATGTGGGTCTTCCCGCCACTTTCGTTCCTCTCGAAATAGCCAGCTCCGATCCCCTGGTACTCTTCCCCACCGTCAGCATCGGCTTCAGTATGGCGCTGGAATAATAAACAAAACGGGCAAAGCCGGTCCGGCCCTGCCCGCAGATTCATTATTCAAAAAGTCTTTTCGGGGATTACAGTTCAACAACATCCCCGGCGTGGAGGATCTCATAGTTTCCGGACTTGGCATCGAGCACGAAAACCTGATAGCTACCTCCTCCCGGATAAACCCTCACCACTATGTGGCCGTACCAGGGCTCGAAGTTCTTCCACAGTTCTTCGCCCAGGCGCTCGCGGCTGCCCTCGGTGGTGATATATAGCTTGCGGGGGCCTACATAGGTCATAGGGTCCACCCAGCGGTCAAGGGTTTTGGCATAGGGATGAGTGCGGTTGGAACACATCTCCACTATGACTTCCGGGCTTAATTTCTTGAGGAAATAGCCGTTGGAAGATTCCTTCCAGCCGTGATGGTCAGGATTGAGCAGGGTCACGTGCTTGTTTATCAAGTCGGCAACGGGAGTTTCAAAATCACGGTGCTGGGCCTTGAAAGATTCCCAGGGGCCGCTGCTCAGGTCGCCTCCGTTATAGTAAGTGAACTTTCCGTAGGTGAACAGCACCACGCAGCTGAACATATTCTCATCGAATATATTCGGGTCCTCATCGTACATCGCCCTGGTTTTCAACCCCTTGCCCGTATGGATATGGCCGTTGGCAGCTATGTTGTACACCTCGAAGTTCTTGCGGAAGCTGCGCTTGTCGTACTGGGGACGGAACTGCTTGCGGCTTCCGATGACAAACTTCTCGAGGGCGGTTCCGCAGCTGTCGTGCTGATACTTGCAGAACGGAAAATAGCCTTCGGTGAAGAACTTTTCACACCTACTGAAGTATTCCCTGGACGGGAAGGCGTACTCCCCGCATTCGCGGTCTACGATCTTGTTGAAGTGGATCTTCTCCCCCACCTCCGTTACGCCAGCAATCCTGTATCCGTGCGAGCCCGGCTTGGAGATGCCATAGGTCCCGGCGTGGTCGCCGTGATAATGGGTGAGATAGAAATAATCCACCGTATCGCGGTGAGGCAGGCCCTCGGAGAAATCGTGGATGTACTTGGCAATCCACTCGCCCGGGCGCATACTGTCGTTGGGCTGGTCCACGTGCCATCCGGTGCCCACATCGCCAGCGTCGGCCAGCATCGTAGTGCCGTCGGGGAAGATGATGAACGAGGCGTCGCCCCTTCCGGTGGCGATAAAGTGTATGTCAAACATACCCTTCTGCCACTTGGGCAAATAATCCTGCGCCGCCACATTATACGACAGGGCTATCAGACAGGCCAGGAATGTAATGGCTTTCTTCATAATGTATCCAAGCTAATCAGTCTCCAAACTTGACGTTGAAAGTTATGTTGCTGTTTACCAGTGAGAAATCGGGACGGCGCATATAGGTTTCGTAATTCGCCGCGCTCAAAGTGGTGCCGTTGAAGCTGCCCTTAATCTTGATGGGAGCCTCTGCGGTACCGATCTCGAGTTTGGTAGTGACCGCCTTGTTCTGTCCGATCACGCCAAGGATAAGCGACGCGGCCGAGCCGTCGGGAACAGTAACGGAGCAGTCAACTTTGCATCCGGAATAAACCTGGGCAGTGTTGCCAAGGGCGCCGACTAGGCCGCCAATGCCACCGGCGGCAGAACTTTCGGTGCCGGCCAGCTTGACATCGCTGGCAATATCTCCGTAATTCTCGCAATTGCTCACGTTGAAGAAATTCTGAAAACCGATGATGCCGCCCATAGAGCAGTTGGTCAGGCCTCCTTTGAGGTAGATCTTGCCGTAGTTCTTGCTGCCGCTGCACTTGGTGGCGCCGCCGCTGATACCTCCGACCCTAGATTTGCTGAAGCCGTCAAGGGTTACGTCGCCGCGGTTGACGCAGTTGGCCACCTCGTTAAGGCCTGCTGCATTCTCCTTGCCCGGCCAGCCCACGATGCCGCCGAATGCGTTGTTGGACTGGGACGAATCGCAGGTAATGCTCACCGCGCCCTCGTTGGTACAGCCGTCGATATTGGAAGACTGCTGGTCGGAATGGTAGTCGCCCCCGCTGATACCGCCGACCTGTCCCACGAAGTTCTTGGCCATAGCGGCATTATGGGCAGCAGTAATCCATACTACTTCAACATCTCCCTTGTTGGTGCAGCTCACGATGTTGCCCCAGCTGGAGGATACTATGCCCCCGCAGCTCTGGCGGGCGGTGGTATTGTACACCGACTCGGCATTGTCGATATTGCGGAACTCGCTGTGTACCTTGCCGGTGTTATGACAATCCTCGATGACGCATTTATAGGCGTGGCCAACGATGCCGGCGACGTTGGATGAATACTTGGTGGCGCTGCCCACCGTCTGCTGGGCAAGCGAGTAGCCGGCCCTGAGAGTAATGTTGCCGGAGTTGGTGCAAGCGGAAGTCTTGCCGTTCTCCCAACCGGAATAGCAGGCTATACCCGCTACGCCGGCACCCTTCACCGAACCGTCGGCCTTGCCCTCGGCGCTCTCGCTCAGCAAGGAAATGTCGCCGGTGTTGGAGCAGCCGGTGATTTCGCCGCCGCTGTAGCACACTATTCCGGCAGCCTGGCCGTTGGTGCTGATGGAAGGGACCTTCACCGTGACCTTTCCGCCGTTGGTGCATTTGAGCGTCTTGGCGTTGGCATTCGCCGCACCGGTCACTCCCGCCGCATAGATACTCTGTGCGGCCACGTCGGTGTAACTTATGCTGATGGCACCGGTGTTGGAGCAATCCGCGGCAGAAGCATTCTCACCGGTGGAACGCCCGGCCACACCTCCCACATACACGGAACCATCCGTCGCAGAAGGGCCGTTGTAGCTGATGGAGCCGGAATTGCGGCAATTGGAAAGAGTTCCGGTATTCTCGCCGCAAACGGCGCCTTTCCAGCCTTTACTGATGCCGGAGATGGTGATGTCGGCCTTATTCTCGACGTTGTCGATGGTTCCGGCATTCTGCCCGGCGACAAAACCGAACTTCTCGACATCTGCGGGGATACTGAGCTTGCAGGAGCTGTCGATAATGAGGTTCTTCACCTCGCCGCTGGCGGCAATGGACTTGAACAAAGGCGCCGAGGAAGTCCAGTTCTTGATACTGTGCCCCTGACCGTCGAAAGTGTAAATCATACTCTCAACCTCGGGGAGGGTCTTGCCCGACAGGTCGATATCGCCGCCGAGCCTGAAGTCGTTGGCTCCCTCCGACTTGGCGCAGGCCTGAAGGAACTCTACGAACTTGTCGGGAGTACGGATCACGTGGGTGTTCTCACCCTGACGCACAAGATAGCTGGCACTCGCCTCTCCGCTCTTGGCGTTGATGGTAATGGTGGCGCTGCGCTCCTCGTCGGAGTTGGGAGACACGGTTACCAATATGTAGGTACGGGCGTCAAGCGCCTCCTCGGAAGTATGCGTGAGAGTAAGCCAGGGGGCTTCGCATTTGGCCTCCCAGTCTCTGTTGGAGAGCACCGAAATGGTGAATTCCTCACCCGCAAAGTCGGCGTTATACTCGGTGACGTCGAGTTTGATGGAGGCGGGCTCGACAGTCTTGTTGCAGGAGCATAGGACTCCCGCAACAAGAATCGAAAATATAATTAATGCTTTTTTCATACTCGTCATTATTAATCTACTCCGTCAACATAACCGTTGTTCTGGGTAAGAGCGTGGTTAAGGGTACGCTGGGTGGCGGGAATAGGCCAGAGATAGTCACGGCTGTCGTCCCACAGGGCACCGTAGTCGGTGGTGGAATAGCCCACTATATAGCCGCTGTCGCCGCCCGAAAGCACCACGTCCTGAACTTTGGTCCCGGCTTTGATCTTAACCGAACCGTCGCCCTCCTTGTAGAAGGTCACGTCGGGCTTGCCGTCGCCGGAAGTATCGTAGTCGCCAAGGCCGGGGATATACACACCGTACCAGGGCACATAATGCTGGAGGCACTGCTTGCACTCGGCCCAGCGGAACATATCCCACGAGCGGTCGGGATCCTCCAGGGCGAGCTCAACGGTACGCTCGCGGCGTATCTCCAGGATCACTCCCGTGTTGGCGCTGCGGGTTACGTTGGGATAGCAAGAGAGAAGATACGGGTCGGGATTGCCGTTGGCGTTCTGCATAGAGAGCGAAGGCATACCGGCACGGGCGCGGATCTTGTTTACCGAGATATCCAGGTCGTTCTGGGTAAGCGTACCGAGCTCGGCCAGGGCCTCCGCATAGTTCAGATATACTTCGGGAGCGCGGAGCAGTATCCAGTCCACGTCGTCCGAAGAAGAAACGCACTTGCCGGCCGCAGGAACGTGCTTGATGGGCTCATATCCAGTCCAGGAATAGAACTCGCAGGGAGTTACAGCACTGGCGCCTTTTTGGATGTAACCGGGGCAGAGCACGGTCTGTGCCAGACGAGGGTCGCGGCCCTTGGTCTCTTCGAGGTAACCCATTGTCTCCCAGCCTTCCTTGTCGGTGAAACGGGTGCCGTCCGCCATCAGGTAGTGGTTGACGAAACGCCTGGTGAGCGAGGCGCGGCTGAAGTTGATGTTGTAGCCCATACTGTGGAAGGTGCTGTACTGGGTGTCGTAATGACGGGCGAGCACGACCTCCTGGGTTATTGCATTGTCGGACACGAACAGGTCGCGGTAAGGAGTGCTGCCTGTGTTGTACAGGGTGAAAGGAGAGCCGTTGATGAACTCCCTTGCATAATCGGCCGCAGCTTTGAGGTACTTGTCCGCATCACTCATACCGTGGTATTTGCGGAAAGTTCCCTCATACAAAGCCGCACGGCTGGCATAGCCGAGGGCCGCCCAGCGGGTGACGCGGGTATTCATAGCTTCCCACACCGGAGGCAGGTTCTTGATAGCGAAGTCAAAGTCTTCCAGCACTTTGTCCATCACGTATCCGCGGTCGTCGCGCGGCTTGTACACATCCGGGTCGGAGGAGCCGAGCACCTTGTCGTAATAAGGTACATCGCCGTAGGTGCGCACCATCTTGAAATAGAAATATGCGCGGAAGAACCTCCCCACCGCCTCGTATTTGGTGGCGGCTGCCTTGTCGGTGCACTGGTCAAGGTGCTCCAACATATAGTTGATCTTGCGTAGTGACGAGAAGCTCCAGCTCTGGGTAGCCGGGTTGCGGCTGCCGGTCACATAGGCGGAAATACCGTTGGAAATGTACAGGTCGGTGGTAGAGCCGAGGCCAGCGCCTTCCAGGTTGTTGGAGTAGAATTGGTTACTCCACAGCAGAAGGTCCGATTCCGTCTTGAAGTAGTTCTCGGGCGACACTTCATCCTCGGGGATAAGCGTCAGGTTGCAGGCCGTCAAAGCCAGTGAAAGAACTGCGAATATAATCAGATGCTTTTTCATAACTCTTCCGCTTTAGAAATTGATATTCAAACCCATAGTAAGAGTGAGAGGCATAGTGTAGCCTGTACCAGTAGTACCGGACATCTTGCTTGTGATGTAGGTGCCGGTGGCCACGGCAAGTTCCGGATCGACGTACTTGGTGACCTTCTTCATAGGCGACCAGTACCAGAGGTTTTCGCCTGCGAAATACAGGCGGCACGACGAAATGAAGGACTTCTTGAAAGGAATGGTGTATCCGAAGGTCACGTTCTTCAGTCGCAGGTAGCTCACATCCTGGAGATAACGGTCGTTGACCGTACCCAGGGGGCCGCCGTTGTAAGACTGGATAGGACGCAGCCTGGGGAAATATCCGTCGGGATTCTCCTCTGTCCAGATGTTGTCCTTGTAGTCGGTGGAGATGAACGAAGTAAGCGTGTATCCGTAGAGGTTCCACAGACGGGAGCCGCCGTACACATCGTCCTGGTTGGGACTGGGATACCAGTTGCGTTTGCCAACACCCTGGAAGAATATGCCCAGGTCGAAATTGTTCCACGCAAAGTCGAAGCGCATTGAATAGTTGTAGTGAGGCAGCGAGTTACCGATGATCATCATATCGCCGGGATTGTCCACCGTCCCCTCGCCGCTGTTGATATAACCGTCGCCGTTTACATCTTCGAACATCATATCTCCCGCCATCAGGTAGCCAAGGCCGCCGCCGGACATATTGTAAACACGCTGGTAGATGTTGCTGGCCTGATGCACGGCAACCTGGTATGCGGCCGCTTCTTCGTTGGAAGAGAAGAGTTTGGGAATGTGGTATCCCCAGATTTCACCGAGTTCCTTGCCCACGTAGTAGTTGCTGAACACGCGGTCGGGATTGTTGAACTTGGTGATGATGGTTCGGTAGTCGCCGAGGGTGCCCGTCACTCCGTACTGGAACGGCTTGCCGCCGAGCTTGAACTGGTCTTTCCAGCCCAGCTGCACTTCCCAGCCGTTGGTGCGCAGGTCGGCGCAGTTCTCCTTGGGAGTCGATGCGCCGTAAACGCTTGGCAGGGTGAGCGAGGTGGTGAGCATATCCTTGGTCTCACGGATGAAGTAGTCGCCCGTGAAGTTCAGCCTTCCGTCAAGCAGCGACAGGTCCAGACCGAAGTTGTAGGTCCCCACCGTCTCCCAGGTCAGGCTGGAGGAGACGGGATCGGACACCGACGCGTACTTGGGACGTCCGCTGCCGTCGAAGAGGTAAGACAGCTGCGATAAATCGATGGTCTCAAGATAGCTGTAGTCGCTCACCTGCTGGTTGCCCAGGGCGCCGTACGAGAAACGGAGCTTACCGTCGGCGAGCCAGCTCTTGGTGCCGGCCATAAAAGGCTCGCGGGAGAAACGCCAGCCAAAAGAAGCCGAAGGGAAATACCCCCAGCGGTGTCCATCGGCGAAGCGCGACGTACCGTCGGCCCTGAACGATGCCTCAAAGAGGTATTTTTCAAGGTAGTCGTAGTTGATACGCCCGAAGAATCCCAGAGTCTTGTAAGCCGTAATATCCTGGCTTATAGTGTAATAAGTATCGTCGTTAACTGAATTGAAAGTACTCAGCGACATATTGCCCACGCCAAACTGGTCCACGGTAAGGTCGGTGGTTCGGCGCGACTCGAAGTTCATACCGGCCAGGGCCTGGAAATGATGCTTGTCGGCCCAGGAGGCCTTGTACGTTGCAACCACGTCCACGCTATGCAAGTTGTACTCATAGTGGCGTTCACGGTATTCGTCTTTTGAATAGGCGGTATTGGTTACGATGGTACCTATCTTGTCGGAATACGTTGCCGCCTGGTTACGGTCGCGGTACAGGCGCCAGTAATTGGTGATGTTGTACGTGCCCTTGAGCGAGAATCCCTTGAAGGGAGTGATTTCGAGGCTGTTGGACAGGGTAAGCGTACGGTTGTCGATGTCGTGGCGCATATCTGGATTGGTGAGGATGGCACCACGTCCCTTGCCGACGCCTACTCCGCGTACGTCGTAAGGATAAATCACATAGCTCCCGTCGGGGTTCTGAGGCACCACAATGGGGCCGAGGGCCTGGTCGAGAGCGGAGATGGTAAGCGCCTCGTTGGTGGTACCGGGATAGACCTGATGCACACGGTGCAGCGATGCGTTGGTGCTCCACTTGGCCCATTTGAAAAGCTGCGCGTCGAACTTGGCGCGGAATGCATAGTTCTGGTAATTCTCCTTGACGGGGATGGCGGGCCCGCTGAGCAGGCCTTCCTGATCGTAGTACTTGCCGCTCACGTAGTACCTTACAGCCTTGGTGCCTCCCGAAACCGAAAGGTCGTGCTGCTGCTGGAAACGGTTGCTGTTGAACAGGGCGTTGTACCAGTCATAGTTTCCGTAATAATGATACTGTCCGCTGTCATCCACGACCACCCAGGGACGCTCGGGATTCTCGGTCTTGTCGTACCGGCGAGCCTCCAGGGCGGCCCAGTCCTCCTCCGTGTAGCGGAAAGCGCTGTAGCCGTAGCGCGCGTAATAAACCTCGTCCACAGCCTTGGCCCAGTCGTAACCGGAGGTGATGAAATCTGTCGATGTGGTGGGCTTTATCCAACCGAAACTGTTGGAATATGTGACCTTGGTCTTGCCGGTCGAGCCGCTCTTGGTGGTGACCAGGATCACGCCCGCAGAGGCCTTGGCGCCGTAAATGGCGCTGGCCGATGCATCCTTGAGCACCGACACCGATTCGATGTCGGCTGCGTTGATATGATCGAGCGACACTCCGGGTACGCCGTCAATCAGGACAAGGGGCGAACCGCCGTTGACCGAAGGCACGCCACGGATGTTGATGGAGTTGCCGGCCACCGGGCTGCCCGATCCCATCTGGATGTTCATCGAAGGGTCGGCGCCCTGGAGGGCCTGCATAGCCGAAGTTACCGGACGGGCGTTCAGTTCGTCGCCCGAAATACTGGAAACTGCTCCGGTGACGTTGAGTTTCTTCTGCACCGCATATCCCACGACCACGACGTCATCAAGCATCTGGGTGTCCTCTTCCAGCACTATCGACAGGCTTTCTTCCCCATTGTAACGGATTTCTTTGGTGGTATAGCCAAGCATCTCCACGCTGAGCGTCTGGCCCGGAGCCGCCTTGATGGAAAAACGTCCGTCGTAATCAGTAATTACACCGTCCTTGGTCGCGGTGTTCACCACGGCCGCGCTTATCACGCTAATTCCCTGTGAATCCACCACACGGCCGGTAACTGTACGCTGCTGGGCGTGAGCCGCAGCAGATGCAAGCAATATCCCCGCTGCCAGCAGGAATGCTGCAAGTATTTTGTTACTCTGCGCTTTCATATCACCTCACTAATTTATAAAGGGCACGTGCCTCTTCGGCGCTCATAGGATTGTCGTACAGACGGGCGATGACCACCTCGCCGTAGAACGAAGCCTCACCGGTGTCGTTGGCGCTGGGATCGGCTCCGATGCCGAACCAGCGGGCGTCCACATTGGTATCCATAAACTTGAAGTCTCCCGCTGCGTTGACCGTGGCGGTAAGCACGCCGTCAACATAGAGGTTGCAGATACTGTTGGCCTTGTCGTATGTACCCACAACGTGGTAGTACTGGTTCTTCACCGGCAAGATGCCGCTGTAAAGCTCCTTCCAGCCACCGCCTACGTGGCACTCGAAGTTGATCTCGCCGGTCGCAGCCCTGAAGCACATTCCGGTGCCTCCCGCCTGGGTGGACGAGAAGGGCTTCACCTGCTTGGGCGTAGCGTCATAATAGGCGCAGAACACCAATTCGTAAGAAAAACCGTCGGCAAGTTTGTTGGCAAACTCATCGCCGACCTTGTAAGGGATTAAATAATAACCGGTCTGGAGTCCGCTGCGGGCAATGGTCTCGTTGGAGAACTTGGCAACATTGCAAGCGAATTTTTCGTTGAACGCCACTGAACAGCTGGCATCCAGACGGGTGTTGTCAATCTTCATCTTGAGCGGCGAAAGGTCGGTGGCGCTGCCGTCGGCGTTGAACTGGACATTCAGGATCCAGTCGGTAGGAGGAGCGGCGGGAACAGCCTGCGAGACCGCCACATAGGAGATAAGTTCAGGTGCGCCAACGGCATAGAAGAGGATATCCGCGTCGCGGCGCTTGCCGGTGTCGTTTTCGGAGACGCTGAAAGTGACGGAGAAGTCGGTGCGGGAACTCTCGGCAATCCACGATTTGGCCTCCCCGAGGTCATACGCCCATTCCGCCTGGTTGGTGTCGATTTCGATAGTGAACATATCCCCGTCGGCGCTGAGGGACACATCGCCGGGTCTGGCCTCGATATAAGGCAGCTGCTCTTCCTGGGACACAATGAAGGTGTACTTGGGTTCTCCACCCAGATTGAAAACGAGGGTGCACTTGCGGGTGGCGCCGGTCTCGTTGCTGGCTGCCACCAGGCTCACCGCCGTCTTACCCGCGCCACCGGTTTTCACCGGAAGGGAGAAGGCTTCGGGACCATCCAGGTCCACAGTCCATTCTTCAGTGGCCAGGACAGTAAAACCCACGGACTGGGCCTTGCCGTCGATGGCCACATCTCCCTGCCCGGTTCCGTCGGGACCGAGCACCCTGAAGATGGGGATGCGGGTGGTGTAGTACTCCTCGGCCTGCCTGCACGAGCATACTGCCAGTGCAAGCAAAGACAGGATAATAAATTGAAAATGTTTCATATAAAAGAGAGGTTAGTAGTTCGATGAAATGGACATATCGTACAATTTCAGAGGGCGGATGACAGTTTCCACATACTGGCGGCCGAAACTGTCGGTCACCGTCACGGTAACGGGCGAAGTAGCCGTACGCGCACTGACTTCGAAGAGGTGCGAAGTCATAAGGGTGGGGAAAGTCATCGCCGTGGAATTGGTGTTCATCCTTTTAGTGTTAAAGTGAATGATGTGGAGAGGATCGTAACCGTCGATACGCTTGACCGGCAGCTGGGTGCCTCCTTCGACGGCCTTTACGGTCCAGCCATCGTCGTAGTCGAACACATTGACCAACAACTTGTTGTCGGAGCGCTGCACATCGTACCCGTGGACGTACTCAGAGAAAAAGCTGCCACTGATATTGTTCCCCGAAGGGCAATACAGCGACTTTGAAATCAAGCAGTTGTTCAGGTCATAAACCCTCATCTGGTACTTCTCGTCACGGCCCATAGGCTTCCAGCGCCAGGTCACGTCGGAGCCGTTGATGTCGAACACCTTGGAGCCCTGGGGTGTACCGTCGCGGCAGATGTTGCACTTATTCTTGGTATAGTAGCCCGTCCACCACCAGGTGCCGCATACAGCGGCTATATTGTGCTCGATAAACTTGTCGGAGAAGCGGTTGGTGTACGACACGTGCGTATGCCCGGAGAGGTAATGCACATTGAAACGGCCGAAAAGATCCACCAGTTCGGTACGGAACTGCGCCGGCATAGATAAGGAATAGGCGAATGTGCCGTCCGATTTATATGAAGGGCGGCCGCTGTATTGTATATGCGTGCCAAAAAACACGGTGGTGCCGTCGGGGACGTGTGAGAGGTCGGCCTTGAGCCACTTGAGCTCGTCCGAGGTGAAGCCCTCGGTATAGTCCTGGACATCCCCTATCACTCCCTGCGCCCCGCCCTTGTTGTTGAACAGGGTGTTGTCCATCAGGATATAATGCACGTCGCCGATGTTGAAGGAGTAATAAGTGGGACCTATCCATTTGCGGAATGCAGCCTCGGCGCCGAAATCGTTTGCCACGTAAGGATCGTTGTCGTGGTTGCCGGGTATGTTGTAGATGGCAACGTCCAGGTCGGACATCGTCTTGTAATAATGCTCCAGCGAATACTGGTTGTCATACCAGTACTGATCCCAGGCAAGGTCGCCGAGCGTGAGGGCATAGAAAGGAACCCCCTCGGAGCTTGCCGCAGAGGCCATCTGCCTGAGGTCGGGCTTGAAACTGGCCTCGAACTGGCTCACGTCGTCGGTGCGGTTGGCAAGATGGGTGTCGGTAAATGCCACTACCCGGTGCCGGGTGTTCTCCTGAGCCTCAAGAATGAAGTTGATGCACTCGTACTGGGTATTGGAACTGGTGGTGAAACGGCGGAAGAACTGCGGAATAGTACGGTTGACCGCAACCCTGTATCCTCCGGGCACGGAGATGAAAACATAGCCAAGTTTACGCTGGGACGCAAGAGCATAGCAACCTTTTGCATCTGTCACCGTCACCAACGCGCCGTCGGATACTACTACTCCCTCCACTGGCTTGCCGTCCAGGTCGATAACGCGTCCGTATGTAGTCTTGCCAGTCACTTTGTCCACAAGCGTACTGTCCACCACATCGACAAAAGACTCTCCCCCGCTGAAGCGGCTGCAGGACACATTGCACATTCCGCCAAGGAATTTGGGAAGAGCGCTGAAGGTGGCCCCAGTTTCGTCCGAGGCCTCCTGGCATACCAGTTCGAAGCTCACGGAAGAATCCCAGCGGGCGGTGATATTAATTTTGTCTCCCTTGGCAAATCCGCTGTAAGGCATATGCAGGGGCTTGCCAAAAGGAATCACGAAACTCGTTCCAAGCTTGAAAGTGCTCACGGAAGGCAGTCCTTCGGGAGTCGGATCCGGCCCGGGAGTGGGCCCCGGCCCCGGAGTAGGCTTGGGCCCGGGCTCGGGATCCACACCGGGACCACAGGCAACTGCCAGCAGCAAAGGAATGAGAATCAAAAAGCGAAGTTTCATAAATCAATACAAGAACTTTAAAGTTTCAGGTGCTTTAGTATAATCAGTGATCCATATATAGTCCAGGCCCTTGATGCGCACGTGCGAGTCTCCGCCGCCGTCGGCAAAGTCGTCCCCCACGAACAGCACTTGCTCTGGAGTGAAGCCGTGTGAGGCGGCATAGCTTATGGACGCGTCGTACTTGTTATACTGCTTGGCCGAGAAATCGAACGAAGAGGAGCCGCCGATATAAACGCTGTAGTCTTTGAATATTTCGCACACCTCAGGATACATCACGCGCCGCTTGGCCCTGTCGGGATCGAATTTGTGTTTGAGCTCGACAGGAGCTTCGGTGCCGAGGAGGGCCATAGTTACCATACCTGTCTTATGGAATTCGAGGGGCTCTCCGTAAATGTCGTTATATCCGTACTTTGCGCGCAGATAGTCATTCTGCGCCTTGAAGAATGCAGTGTCCACCGGGAACACATCTTCGCGTACTATCTTGAACGCTCCGTTCTCGACCGTGCTTTCCTGCATTCCATAGTTGCCCAGAATGTCGATAGGATATTCGCCCATCTGCTTGTACACGCGCGGGCAGTTGCCGGCGCAGACCATCACCAAAGCGTACTTCTGCTTTAGGGTGTCCAGCAAAGCCCTGTTGGCATTCTCAAGCGGGCAGCGGTGGTCGGTGAGCGTGGCGTCAAGGTCGAAGCAGATGAGCTTCTTCTGCTCCGCCCACTCCCCGTAGCGCAGGGTCATCGCCTGCTCCGCCTTCATTATGGCCTGGGGCTGGTCGAGGGTAGCGCTCAGAACGATGTGCCGGCCATTCTCATCGGGGGTGAACCAGGTGAAGCCCTCGTCATCGACGGTGACGGTACCCGGCACGCTGTGGGTAAACAAATCGGGCTGAATGGTGTAGAGGACGCTCAGGATATCCCAACTGGGACGGTCGTAAGGCATCTGCTGGTAGAGCTTGTACGCTTCCACCACAGGATTAAGCTCATAATATCCAAGATTCTCCTCGATAAGGGCACCGGGATACATTGTCTGCTTGCCTATCTCGAAAGGGTTCTGCCAGATGGCTGTAGGCCACTGGGCGAACACCTTCTGCATCGCGGGGATATCATTGGTGACGTTGTACTCTGCGCGCTTCTTCTCACCGTAGCTGCCGGCCATAACCGACAGGCCCCTGGTCTTAAGGGCCACCAGCTCCACTCCGTTCAACGGAGAATACTCGTCGGGGCCGCTCTCGAGAAGCTGCGCGAGTGTCGTGCCGAAGCCAAGGCTAACGAAAGTAACCGACTTGTCGGGCTGAGAGGAAAGAATCTTGCGGTACAGCGCCACAGGTTCGGGATAAGCGGCGGCGGTTTTGACGAAATCTTTCTCACAAACGGTATAATCCACATAGTCGGTAAACTCCTGTACCGGGGTAAGGCTCATAGCCACGGGAACTTCGGGGTGCCCATAGTAAGTGCACACGGCGTCGGTAAAGGCGGCGGCAGTCGGGCAATTCTTGTGGCAGCCTACTGCAAGCAGTTCTGCCTGCCCGTTATCGACCGCACGGAGCGCGAGAGCGAGCGCCAGGGCATCGTCGATGTCATTGCCCATATCGGTCTCGATAATCATCTTTACAGGTACGCGCGCCTCTTGCTGTACATTGGTGCAGGCGGCAACTGCAAACACAGCAAGAATCAATAGAGCTTTATTCTTCATTTATTCGTTATTTATAACCTGTTATTGCAAATCAAAGATTATCGATTTCGTTTGCGTAAGGAGCCGAAGTCTGGGCTCCCAGGCGGGTAACGGCTATGGATGACGCCAGGGTGGCGATGCGGGCCGCCTCCAGCAGGCTCTTGCCCTGAGAGAGCGCGGCTACAAGAGCGCCGTTATACACGTCGCCGGCGCCTGTAGTGTCGATTGCATTGACTTTGCGGGAAGGCACAAACTCCCGCCCTTCCGGCGTGCAGACAAGCGAGCCTTTGCTTCCCATTGTCACGATGACATTTTTCACGCCTTTGGCAAACAGTGCCTCCGCAGCCCTGGACGCATCTTCTTCAGTCTCCACGTGGACCCCGGTCAGCTGCTCCGCCTCGGTCTGGTTGGGAGTTATGAGCCAGACGTGGCTGAAGAGCTCTTCGGGCACCGGGTTCATAGGTGCGGGATTCATAATGGTCTTTAGCCCCAGAGAGTCGGCAAGCTCG
>JAGCCX010000052.1 GCA_017651465.1 Bacteroidales bacterium | reverse complement strand
GCACTCTGGAGGGCTCCACGCTGCAGGTGGAAGTAGAGGCCACAGCCGTTCGCGACGGAGACTACAGCCTGCAGCTGCTTTTGCTTGAAGACGGAATAGTGGCTCCCCAGACCGGGGCTTCCGACGACTATGTGCATAATGATGTGCTTCGCTCCTGGACGGAGACAGCTGTCTCTGCCCGTAAAGCAGGAGATGTGTTCTCGGCGTCGTTTTCCCTGGCAGCAGAGGGCGGAAGCTTGAGGAGCGTGGCCTTGGTGTGCCGAGGCGGCATTGTTGACAATGCGGCCGAATGCAAGGCCGGCGGGAGCATAGCTTATTTGTTTGAAAAACAATAAAAAAGCCCGCATCACTATGCGGGCTGTGTGTATTCCGGATTCTAAAAATTATCCTTTGATTGCTGCAATACCGGGGAGTTCTTTGCCCTCGAGGGCCTCGAGCATTGCGCCGCCGCCGGTGCTTACGTAGCTGACCTTGTCGGCAAAGCCCATCTGGGTCACGGCTGCAACTGAGTCACCGCCGCCAACCAGGGTGTAGGCGCCCTTCTCGGTGGCCTGTGCCAGGAGTTCGGCGATCTTGAGGGTTCCCTTTGCGAAAGGAGCAATCTCGAATACTCCCACGGGACCGTTCCAGAGGATGGTCTTGGAGTCGAGGATGACATTGCCCCAGCGCTCCAGCGACAGCGGACCTGCATCGACGCCCTCGAATCCGTCGGGAATCTCGTGTGAGGGGACGATCTTGGTGTTGGCGTCGGCGCTGAAGTCGTCGGCTACAAGGGTCTGGACCGAAAGATAGATGTTCACGCCCTTCTCCTTGGCCTTGGCCATGATTTCCAGTGCCTGGGGGATGAGGTCGTCTTCGTGGAGGGAGTTGCCTATCTTGCCGCCCTCGGCCTTGATGAAGGTGTAGCCCATACCGCCGCCGATGATGAGGTTGTCAACCTTCTCGAGCATATTCTCGAGCACTGCGAGCTTGCTGGATACCTTGCTGCCTCCGATGATGGCGGTGAAGGGGTGCTGAGCGTTGCGGAGCACATTGTCGATAGCCTTGATCTCGCCTTCCATAAGGTAGCCGAACATCTTGTCGTTGGGGAAGTAGTCGGCGATGAGGGCGGTTGATGCGTGTGCGCGGTGTGCGGTGCCGAATGCGTCGTTGATGTAGCAGTCGGCGTATGATGCGAGTGTCTTTACGAATTCTTTCTGGGATGCCTTGACGGCTGCCTTTGCGGCTTTCTTCTCCTCGTCGGAGGCGTCTTCGGCGAGCCCGCGGGGTTTGCCTTCTTCCTCGGCGTAGAAGCGGAGGTTCTCGAGCAGGAGAGCCTCGCCGGGCTTGAGGGCGGCCACTTCGGCCTGGGCCTTCTGGCAGTCGGGGGCGAACTTAACGTTCACTCCGAGGCACTCGGACACGTGTGCGAGGATGTGCTTTAAGGAGAACTTGTCGGCTACTCCCTTGGGACGGCCGAGGTGCGACATAATGATAAGGGCGCCGCCGCCTGCGAGCACCTTCTTGAGGGTGGGCATCGCTGCGCGGATGCGGGTGTCGTCGGTGATCTCGAAATTCTCGTTGAGGGGGACGTTGAAGTCCACGCGGACTATGGCCTTTTTGCCGTTGAAATTGTAAGAATCAATGTGCTGTTGCATAATCGTATTTGATAAATCCCACAAATTTAACAAAAATATCGATATCTTTGCGTTATGATAGAGTTTCCTGATACTAGTTGGAAGGATTATGAGTTGCTGGACAGCGGGGACGGCGAGAAATTGGAGCGTTTTGGCTCTTATGTGCTTTGGCGTCCGGAGCCCAAGGCTCTTTGGGGCAGGAGTCTTCCGCTGAGCGAGTGGAGCCGTCTGGCCCATACGCGCTTTAAGCCCGGGGCAGGCTTCGGCCGTGCCGGCAAGGAGGATAGCGGCACCTGGGAGCGGCTTCACAAGATGGACGATCAGTGGTGGATCCGCTATGCCCTGCCTGCCGGAGATGGGGTCTGCTCATCAGACTTCGCTTCGCTCATCCCTCCCACCGCTGACGCGGCGGGCCCCTCCCGTTCACGTAGCCACGGGCGGCTACGGTCTGATGAACAGACCCCATCTCCGGCTAGTATTTCGCTTCGGCTGGGTCTTACGAGTTTCAAGCACGTGGGGGTATTCCCGGAGCAGGCTCCGAACTGGGATTTCATTTACCGTAAGTGCAGCGTGCTGGAGGCGCCCAAGGTGCTGAATTTGTTTGCCTATACGGGTGGGGCGTCGCTGGCGGCAAAGGCTGCCGGCGCCGAGGTGACCCATCTTGATTCTGTCAGGCAGGTGGTGACCTGGGCACGCCAGAATATGGAACGCAGCGGCCTGGACGGTATCCGCTGGATTGTCGAAGATGCTATGAAATTCGCCCGCAGGGAGGCCCGTCGGGGCAATCTCTACGACGGCATCATCCTGGATCCTCCGGCCTACGGGCACGGGCCCGACGGGGAGAAGTGGAAGCTTGACGAGTGCCTTTTCGAGATGCTCCGTACGGTGGCGACTATTCTTGCGCCGCACGGCTTCGTGGTGCTGAATCTTTATTCCAACGGCTACAGTGCCGCCCTCGGAGAGACTTTGGTCCGCGAGGCCTTCGGTATTTCGGACCCCTCCCGTTCACGTAGCCACGGGCGGCTACGGTCTGCAGAATCCGGAGATACAACTGCGGCGCCACGGATTACTTCGGGCGAGCTGGCCCTTAACGACAGTTTTGGCAAGGTTCTGCCGCTGTCGATAGTAGTAAGGCTAGAAAAATAAGAGGATTATTTGGATGTATAGGGACCGGCGATTGTACGTACGGTCCTTTTTCCGTCCGAATCGGAAAGAACATACACATAATAGTGGGCACCGCCCTTCTCGACGCGTACTACTATGTGGCCATCTGAACCTTTGACCTGGCCGAAGCGCCCGTATGAACGCATTGCGTCACAGGTGTTGGTGATGAAGATGTCCAGGCTCTGATTCATTCCCGTAACCCCTTCATATACAGGCTGGCGCGGGTGCCCGTCGGTCCAGCTGTTGATGATCCAGCACCGGGGAGCGAGGTACTTCATTGCCTCGCAGACGTGCTTGTTCTTGGCAACGTAGCCATATCCGTTAGTGTTGGTAACGCCGTGATGGTCGGCCTTCATGACATCCACTGCTCCGCAAACCTTGGCGCAGGGAGTCTCCATATCCTTCCATACAAAAGTGGAACAGCCGTCGTACTGGGCGTCGCCCCCGTGGAAGAAATCGAACTTGCCGTAGCTTAGTTTGAAAACAGTGGTGCAATGGTTCTCTTCCGGGCAGTTATCGGCGTTGCCGATATTCTTAGGATCTGCAACTTGAATATCCTTCAGGGCGGGGAAAGTAGCAGTCGCGGTGGTCGTGCCCGGACCGTCCCATATGTCACCGTTCACCGCAACATTCTGAACCTTGAAATCGGGGTAGCCGGCAGCGGAACGAAGCAAAACAATCTGGTCGGACGCGCCGGCCTTGAAGCACTCGACCTTGAGCCCGGTATTAGCTACGTGCCATTTTACGGCAGTTACATAATTCTTGACGATGGAGGCATTGGATGCCTTTGTCTGCATATCCACAGGATAGTCGTACGAGGGCCATCCGCGGTCCAGCAGCAAGCCTGCGGGCAGCAGGTCAAGCACCTCAGGCAGACTCTGCTTAACGTAGCTTGGCGATTTGTCGGAGACAGGCATGCCGGTGGTACTCCCGAAATGGTCCCCGTGGAAATGAGTGTTGAGCACATAGTCAAGTTTGTTGTTCCCGGTCCATGCCATGCATTTCTGGATGTAATCGGCTATGAATTTGCCGGCCCTGAAACCGGAATCCTTCATAGGGTCCCAGCGCGAGCGTATCCCGACATTTGTCGTACTGCCCACAGGGCCGGTCTGGTTATGCGACCCGGCGGCATCCACCAGCATCTGCGTTCCGTCGGGGAAGATCATAAAGCAGCATTCGCCGGTGGAAGTATTGATGAAATGAATGTCCAGAACGCCTTTCTGCCAGGCCGGAAGCACTTCACCTACTTTTGCCTTAACAGCCTCATCGACCTTGTCCTCGTCAGGCTTGCTGCCGGGGGTAGGTGGAACGTATGGCTTCTCGCAGCTTATGAATAAAGATGCCAGTGCAGGCAGGAGGTTGAAGAATCTCATTTTCAAACGGCTTTTTATCTGGCAGTGTAAGGCCCGAACTTGGCTTTGACCTTGTACTCCAGGTTGCTGTCGTCGAGGACGTAGATGTAGTATTTGACTCCTCCCGGCAGTACTCTTACCACCACGTGTCCTCCGGTGGCGGCAAAGGTGGAAGGGTCGACACCTTCGGCCTTGAGTGTAGTTATGTTGCTCTGTACCAGATTGGTAGTGAATATTCGGGTAGAAGGATTGGCGCTCAGTACACGCTTTAGCGTAGCGGGGTTGGGCTGAACGTCACGCCATACTCCGGCAATGTAGAAGTCGGGCTTGAGCACACCCAGCAGTTCGGCGCTGTTGGTGTTGGCGGTGCTGTGATGGCTGGCTTTCATACCCTCCACCTTCTTCATAACCACCGATATAGGTTTCTCGATGTCTTTCCAGCTGTAGCTGCTTCTTCCGCTGTACTGGATATCGCCGCCGCTGAAAAAGTCGAAGCTTCCATAGCTTAGCAGGAACACGTTGGAGAAGATGTTCTCGTTGATGGCCCACGCGGTGTGGTTCTTGCTGCACTCGGCTGTTGAAGGAACATAGGTAGTATTGACTTCTGTTCCTTTGCCAGTCCAGATATCTCCGCCGGCCGCAACGTTGAGCACGCGGAAGGTGGAATACTTGCCGGCGTCGTGCTTGAGCACCACCTGGTCGTCGTGGCCGATCTTAAGAGTCTCTCGCACGGTGCCTTGTTTGCGCTTGGCGTAGTCGAGGTAATTGACATAGAGCTGGTAACGCTTCTGGCCCCCGGAGTCGAAATAATCGGCCGAAGGGCGCGATGCCCAGTCGCCGCGGTCAAGAACCTTGTCGATGGGGATGGAGAGGCCCACCTCGGCGATGCCGTTGAGGTAGAAGCCGCCGTCGTTGAGGTTCACCGACGATACTTGTTCTCCCTCCTTGTTGAACGGCGTCCAGCCGTAGGAGGCATAATTGTCCCTCCAGGCGCCGATATGGTCGCCGTGGTAATGTGAAGTGTAGAAGTAGTCCAGGCGCCCTCCTGCTGCCGCGGGAGCAAAATGCTTGATATAATTGACGATAACGCCGCCGCTGCTCACCCCTACCGAGGGCTTGGAGGGGACGCCCTGAGAGTCGTCCGTATAGGTGTGCAGTTCTGCAGGAGGCGCTCCGGCCGCATCGCACAGCATGGTTGTGCCGTCGGGGAAGATGTAATAGAACGCCTCTCCGCGGCCTCCGTTGATGCTGTGTATGTCGAGGTATCCGTCCTGCCAGGCAGGCAGCACCTGACCCACCTTGACATCAATTGGCGGGTCAACACTTTCAGGTTCTTTTTGACCTCCCGGAGTGGGAGGAGTATAAGGCTCCTGGCAGCCGAAGATGGCGGCTGCCAGGATAGCCATACTCAAATACTTTTTTCTCATTTAACGATTTCAATCTTCATATGCTCCTGGACGGGGTGTGCCCCGCCGCTGTTGGAGTCTTTTCCGGCATAGCGCAGCACGGAATTCTGTGCTTTGCTTGCGGAGGTCTCGCCGATGGTGGAAACAACCATAGAGCCGTCGGCTATCATAAGTGACTGGCAGGTCATACGGTACTCTACAAGGCCGCTCACAGTGGAGGTGAGGGTGTAGGTCTCGTCCACGAAGGTGTTGATCTGCTGAGGAACCTCGGGATAGTTCTCGCCGTCCATACCCTTGCCTTCGGGGTTGTAGATAAGCTCTATGTTGTAACTGACTTCCTCACCGCCGGCAGCGGCTTTCTTGACCTCACCTACTGGCACCCAGTTGTCTCCGTCCTTAATCTCGAGTAACCAGTACTTAAGAGTATTCTGGGTGTTGGGGCGGAGCGCATAGAAGATGTGCAGCTTGGTGCCGGCGGGCAGGGCTTCTGCCGTCTCGGCGGTCATTTCGGCCACGTCTCCCTTCCAGGCGCCGTACCAACAAGGCTCGCCATAGTTGCCGGTGCCTCTCTTGCAGCGTCCGTTGTCATCGAGAGCGGTCTTGTCGGAGCCGTTCTTGAAGCGGATCTTGCCGCCGCTGACGATATTGGACTCGCAGTAGTGCTCGTCGGAAACATATCCGGGCAGATGCGCGTCGGGGTTGGGCTTGCCGTCGATCTTGGCCAGCTCATAAGCGAAATGCTTCTCGAAGAACTCCAGATGCTCGGTGGCGAATTCCCATTCTGCCAGGACCTTGGGCTCGACAGGCTGAGGATTGTCGGGATTGTCAGGTCCGTCGGGATTGTCGGGCTCGACAGGATCAACAGTGTAACCGCCGGTCTGGTTGAGAACTACGTAATGGACATCGCTGGCGTTGTTCTTGGCCGTAACGGTAATCTGGACTGAAATGGTGGAACTGCCGGTGTTGTAAGGGAACGACACGGTGACGGTGTTGTCCTTTCCGTCGCCGGATGTAGGATTAAGAACAAAGTCCTTATTGTCGCTCACTGCTTCCCAAGCGGCGCCGGAAACGGTAAAAGTGGCGGATTGTTCGCCACCGGTTACGTTAATGACTCCGGGCTTGACACTGATTTTCTCGGGGCCTTCCGGAGCGGGCTTCTCGCCGCAGGCGGTAAATACCGCCGCGGCAAGAGCTGCTAAGAGAAATAGATTCTTTTTCATTGTAAGCAATTTACTAATAAAATGCTGCAACGGGAAATATCTTGCATTAATAACCCGGATTCTGAGTCAGTCTAGGGCATACAACCCTCTCATTCTCAGGGATGGGGAAGAGGTACTGGCGGGGAACGAAGCTGCAGTGCTGGTTCTCGGTGAAGTACTTGGGATACTTCTGCATATCCGACATATCGATGGAGGAGCTTGCCCTCATATGGGGACGGAAGTCCTTGGGGAAGATCCAGTAGCCGCTCTTCTCGTTCTCGGCTACCTGACTATTGCCGGGCAGACCGTAGATGGGAGCGTTGTTGCCGAGGACTTCTTCGGCGATTCTCCAGCGGATAATGTCGAACCAGCGGCGGTTCTCCCAGGCAAGCTCGCAGCGGCGCTCATTACGTATGATGCGGCGCAGGGCGGTCTGGTTGCTCTCGGTGATGGCAGGGTACTTGGATGTCTCGGACACTTTGCACTTGTAAGCACGTGCGCGGATGGAGTTGAGGGCCTCGAATACAGATGCGTCGATCTGGTTCATTTCCATCTTGGACTCGGCGTACATAAGCAGTACGTCGGCGTAGCGGATGATGCGCATAGGAGTGTCGGTAAGACGGTCGTCTATCCACTCCTCATCTACGAACTTCTTGAGTACCAGGCCGTTGTACGAACAGTCCTTGGAAACGACCTTGGTGTCGTTGTTCTTGACCTGCTGGCCGGTGGATATACATAAAGTGGTGGTGGCGCTGGGACGCGGGTTATAGACATAGTCCATAAACTCGGAGTCGAAGGGCACACACAATTCGCTCAGACGGGGATCACGGTTCTTGAAGGGATCGGCAGGATCGTACAGAGGGGAGTCCTCTACATTCTTGCCGTCGGTGCAGGTATAGGCGAAGAAGAGGTGCCAGGTAGGCTGGGCAACCGAAGTGCCTCCGTTGTTACGGGGGTAGAAGCTGCGTGTGGCCGCCTCGTCGTAGGAGTGCTTGCCAAGCTCGTTGGATGCGGGCAGGGCGAAGATCAACTCTGGACTGGTCTTGGTCTGTGAGAGGAAGAGCTCGCGGTAGTCGGGGTGCAGGGAGTAAACTCCCAGGTCCATACAGTCCTTGCAGGCCTTGGCGCAGGTATTCCAGTCGCTCATAAACAGGGCGGCACGGGCTTTCATTGCCAGTGCGGTGCCCTTGGTGATGCGCTGGGCCCCGGAATAAGAAGTGGGCAGTGCCGCCGCTGCAGCGTCGAAATCCGCATAAATCTTCTCCAGGATATAGTTGCGGTCTATACGGCCCATAGTGTAGGCCTCTTCCAGGGTCATAGTGGAGTCGTAATAGGGCACGTCACCGAAGAGGGTGATAAGGTAGGTATAGAACGACGCCCTGAAGAACTTGGCCTCGCCGACATACTGTTCAATTTGAGCGTCGGACAGGTTTTCCTTGGCCTTGTCGATGCTCTGGATTATGGTATTGGCGCGGGCTATGCCCTTGTAGTAATTGGACCAGGTATTGGCGCCTTCGCTCCAGGTGGTGCTGATGGTTCCGCCCAGCCAGTCGTAGGTCTGGGTACGCTGGTTCCAGTCGTCTGTCCAGCGGTCGGTAGGCCAGAGGCGCCAGGCCTCGGTGTACCACATCGTGGGCTGGTACAAGGCATTGAGCGAGAACTCGAGCTCCTGTGCCGTGGAGTACCAGTTTTCGCTGGAACCCTGCGAGCGCGGGCTGAGGTCAAGGTCAACGCAGGCGGTCAGGAGAGCCGCTGCGGCAAGTATTGAGAATAATGCTTTTTTCATTTTCATTGCCTTTAGAATTATTCGACAACTATGATCTTGGGGTTATCGGGTACGCGCAGGTAGGCTGTAGCGTCGGGATCGGACCATTTGCCTGCGAAGCGCAGCACGTGGTTGGCGGAGAGCACGTCCAGAGGTGTTCCGTCGCCGCACTGAGCATTCTGGGTGCAGGTGAAGCGGAACTGGGCATAAGGAGTGTCTTTGGTGAGGGTTGCGGTCTCAACGATGAACTTGTTGATCTGCTTGGGATCCTCCTCAGTATTGGCGGCGTCGCTGTGGAATTCCAGTTCGATAGTATCGAGTTCCACCCACTGGTCGCCGTCAAGGTATTCGCACTTCCAGTATTTCATCACGCTGGCGGTGTTGGGACGGAGGACGAAGTTGAGCGTGAACTTGGTGCCTGCGGCCAGAGGAGCGTCGAGTTCGGCGGTCCAGGTGAACCAGTCGCCGACCCAGGTACCGTAGATGACAGGTTCACCACGGTTTCCGATGGCCCTCTTTACGCAGGTCTTGGTCTTGACAGTAGATTTGTCAACGCCGTTGTAATACTCGAGCTTGCCGTTTCCGCTTACATTGGAAGGTACGTATGCACCGCCCATATTGCCGGGAGCGTCAACCTCGGGAGAGGATGAGGTCTGTTCGAATCCTCCTGCACGAAGGGCCTCGATCTGCGGAGTATCAAATTCCCACTCTGCCAGGACGGTTCCAACGGCTGGCTTGATGGCGGTGCCGGCCTTGGCTGCTGCCTGGGTGATGGTAACGGTGAGTTCCTTGGTGGTGACGGCCTCGTCGGTGGTGCTGATGGTAATGACAGCCGTAACTTCGCTGGGCTCAGTGTTGGCGGGGAAGTTCACGGTGATAGTGGCGTCACCCTCGCCCGAAGCGGGATCAGGAACGAACGCCGAGTTGGAGCTGCTCACAGTCCAGGCCACGCCGCTGGCTAAAATGCTGAAAGATGCACTCGTATCTTCGGCCTTGGCGAGCAGGGACTCGGTAGATGCCAGGAAGCTCTTGTGAATGATTTCCTTGGCGGTACCTGCCTGCACTACGTCAAAGCTGGTAACGGAAATCTTGAGTTCCTTGTCGATTATGCTCACGTGAGCGTAACGGGAAACTGCCGAAGGGTTGGCTTTGGCGGTAATGCTCAGTGTGCTGTCGGCCTGGCTGATGGTAATCCAGTCGGCCGTCTTGGGCAGAGAAGTCTCGAAAGCGGGACTGCGGTGTACCTTTGCCGTTATGGTGCCTCCGTCAGCGGAAATGGGATCGGCGCTGGAAAGCTCCACGGATGCGCGGCTGCCGGCGTATTCCTCAGTGGGAACAATCTTCTCGGGAGTGAGATTCTGGCAGGCTGTCAATGCTATGGCGGCGCAGAGGAAAAGATTTATATACTTTTTCATCTTGTTCATTTTTTAGAAAGTGAGCTGGGCACCGACGGTGAAAGTCCTTGTCATATAGGCGCTGAGGTTGGTGTAGGATTCCGGATCCCAGCCTTGGGGGAAGCGGTCGATGGAGAACGGGTCGGTGGCGCTGGCGTAGATGCGTATCTTCTGCATCTTGATGGCCTTGGTGAACTTCTCGGGAAGGGAGTAGCTCAGGGTAATGTTCTTCATACGGAAGTAACCGCCGTTGAAGAGCCAGTAGTCGGAGATCTGCTCGTAGTCGTTCTTGGCGGAGTTGGTGAGGGTGGCGCGGGGGTACAGGGCCTTTGCGTTATCCTCGTCGCTCTTGTAGCGGCTCCAGTAGTGCTTGTCATACTCTACCGGGAAGGTGTAGGCGTCGCCGTCGCGGTAAACCATTGCCTGACCCTTCCAGGCAAGCACCTTGCCGACACCCTGGAAGGTCATCGACAGGTCCCAGTTCTTCCAGCCCAGCAGGATGTTGCCGCCGTACTGGTAGTGGGGCGTTGAGCTGCCCAGGATCTCGCGGTCGTAGGTGGCGTTCACGATTCCGTCGGGAACGGGATTGCCGGGAGTGCCTTCGGGGCCGTCAAGGTCTTTGTACTCGATGTTGCCGAGGCCCACGCTGGGATAAAGCTTGGCGCTGTTGGCAAGCTGCTCTTCGGTGAGATAAAGGCCGTTGGAGCGGTAACCGTACCAGGCGTTGTATTCCACACCTTCCTTGATGATGTTGGAGCCGAGGCTCTGGTAGCCGCCCAGATCACCCATTATGGAGGTGTAGTCGGAGAGGTTGGCGTTGATGGCGTAGGTGAAGTCGCCCTTGCGGTCCTGCCAGCCTATCTGGATTTCCCAACCGTTGGTGTGCATCTGGCCGATGTTGTCCTCAGGGTCGGAATAACCGAGCACATCGGGAATCTTGCGGCTGAGGAGCATATTGTAAGTGTTCTTGCGATATACGTCGCCGGTGAAGGACAGCCTGTTGTTGAACATAGTCAGGTCGATACCAACGTCCCAAGTCTTGGTGGTCTCCCAGGTGATGTCGTAGATGGCATAGGCCGTCTGGGCTGCGGTCATCACTGACGAGATGACGGTGGGAGAGGTGTACATAGGCACGTTGCCGAAGGCTATGAGGCTCTGGTAAGGATAGTTACCTATGCGCTCGTTACCCAGGGTACCGTACGATGCGCGGATCTTGGCAAAGTTGAGGGCGCCGCCCACGCTGTTCTTCATCCAGGGCTCCTCTGTGACTACCCAGCCCAGGGACACGGAGGGGAAGAAACCTCCCCTGTATTCCTTGGCAAAGCGTGACGACTGGTCGTAACGGGCGTTGACCTGCAGGAGGTAACGGCCTTTGAAGTCGTAGGTTATGCGGCCGAAGTAGGAACGGTATGCATTGTCGGAGGCATTGCCTTTAGGATAAATGATGTTACCGTCGGAGTCGGTGCCGATAAGGTAGTTCCTGTTTGCGAGGTTGAGGTAGGGATAGCCGGCGAGTTCCATCTGGTCCGATCCCGCTACGAGACTCTCGGAGAAGTTGTAGCTGTCCTCGTAACCGAGCAGGTAGGTGGTGTGGTGGTCCTTGCCGAAGTCAGCGCTGTAGTTGATCAGCAATTGCTTGGTGATGGTCTTGGCGTCGGTGCGGGTCTCGGTGAGGGAGTTGTAGGTACATCCGCTCAGAGGAGTGGAGCTGAGCACGCCGGGCTCGCGGTAGTAGTAAGCCTGCTGTACGTAGTCCTTCTCGGCGCTGTGGCGCAGCGACGGGGCGAACACTCCGGTGATGGTGAAGTTCTTGAACGGAGTGATGGTAAGGGAAGCCTTGCCGTAGAAAGCGTCGCGCTCGGTGTTGTCGAAGCCGCCGGCGTGGATTCGGGCGTAGGTGTTGGTGCCGTTGTTACCGGGGCCCATCGTGCCGTCGGACCACACGGCGCAGTAGATGGGGTTGTACTTGAACGCAGCCTGCACCGGGTTGACCTGGTTGTTGTTGGACAACTTGTGGTTGAAGGTCATATCGAACGACGCACTGATGAAGTTGTTGATCTTGATGTCGTTGTTCAGACGTGCGGTGTACTGTTCCACGTTGCGCCCGATGTAGAGGGCGTCCTCGTTCTCGTAGGAGAGCATAGCGCGGGACTTGATGTTCTTGTTACCGTAGCTGATGCCCACGCGGTGCTTGTGCTGGGGGGCCCATTTTGAAATCATCAGGGCATCCCAGTCGGTAAGGGGATAAGCGTCGGGATCGAGCGCGTGGTTGTCAAGGTAGTTGTTCACGAAGTCCTCTTCGTAGGTGAAGTAGTCGCGGCCCTCGGGGTTGCCTGCATCGTTCCAGTTGGCCTCGTTCTGGAGTTCCATAAAGCGCTTGGGGCTGACCTGCTCGGGATGGCGGGTACGGGTCAGGACGCTGAACGAGCCGTTGTAGTCGATGCTCAGGTTGCCTTCCTTGGCCCTCTTGGTGGTGATGAGGATGACACCTGCCGAAGCACGGGCACCGTAGATTGATGCGGATGCCGCATCCTTCAGTACGGTGATGTTCTCGATGGCGTCAACGTCAACGTCGTTGATGGTGCTCACGGGCACGCCGTCAACGATGACCAGAGGGTCGGAGTCGCCGATGGTGGTGATACCGCGCACTCGGATGGTAGCTCCGGCACCGGGCAGGCCGCTGGTACGCGTTACCTGCACGCCGGGCATCGAGCCTTGCAGGGCCTGGCTCAGGCCTACGCCCTGGATGGCCGAAAGCTTGCCGCCGTCAACGGCCGCCACGGCGCCGGTGAGGTCTTTCTTCTTGACGGTACCGTAGCCGATGACCACGACCTCGTCGAGAAGTTTGCTGTCTTCCTGCATCAGGATGTCTATGACCTGACGGTTGCCGACAGTCTGCTGAACTGTTTCGAAGCCTATGCAGGAGAATTCCAGCACCGACTTGTCGGAGGCTACCGACAGGCTGTAAGTTCCGTCCGCGCCGGTGGTGGTGCCGTTGAGCGTACCTTGCTCCACTACACCAGCTCCGATCACGGGAGCCCCGTCCTGGTCGAGGACGGTTCCGGAGACCTTGACCTGCGCGTTAAGCGCTGTGGCTGCGCAGATCAGGGTGAGGAATGTTGTGAGAATGTGTTTTTTCATTTGATTGTTATTAGTGTTGGTTGTAATTATCCGAGGAAAGCTTTCTGTTGCTTGAGTATGGATCGTACTTCGGCAGGGTCGATGTTCCGGGGTGCGGCTCCCTTGGCGGCGGCAAGCGCGGCGGCGATGCCGGCGGCGTGCCCCATTGCCATACAGGGCGGCATTACGCGCACTGCGCCGGCGGCGTCGGAACTGGCACTGATGGCCCTGCCGGCCACAATCAGTCCGTCGATCTGCAGGGGGATGAGGCTGCGGAGCGGGAGTCCGTACCACTGGCCCTTCTCCACCGTCTTGTATTCTGTGGTATTGGCCCCGTTGCGGCCGTGCACGTCGACCGAGTTGGAGGCGCAGAGTATGCTGTCTTCCGGAACCACGCCTTGCAGCAGGTCGTCCGCGGTGAGCAGGTATTCGCCCTGCACGTGGCGCGATTCGCGTATGCCCAGAGTGGATGCCGAGCTCTTGATGGTGGCCTGCTCGCAGCCGGGAACGTACTTGTGGAAGAAGTTCATCAGTTCCTGAACCTGGCGGCGGCCTTCGGTCTCGGCGGCCGAGAGGCTCTCGGTGCTGGTGGCGTCAACATTGGCTATGCGGGTGCAGTTGACGGCCCATTCATCTTCTTTCACGCCGCGGTAGATGTTGACGCTCTTGCGGGCTATGTCCCATTCGCCGGCGGCCTCAGCCTCCTCCACTCTCCAGTGCAGGGCCCTGTAGCTCACTCCGTTGACTTTGCGGAATTCGTGCAGGTGAGCTTCTACGTCCTTGGTAAGCTTGGGGGTATCTACGTTGTTGATGTGGAAGAACAGGGTGGAAGGCTGGACCTTGCCTATCTCGGGATTGCCGAAGGTGCAGGGGGCTCCAGCCCTGGCGGCCACGTCTCCGTCGCCCGTGGCGTCTATCGTCACTTTGGCGCCTATCCGGCCCAGGCCTTCGCGCGTGAGGATGCGCAGGCCCGTGACGCTGCTGCCCTTGAGTATGGGATTGACCAGGGATGTGTGGAAGAGTATCTTTACTCCCGCCTCGCTGCACATTTGGTCGAGGACGAATTTGAGGGTCTCGGGGTCAAAGGGGGTGAGGTGGTCGTGGCCCGTGGTTATCCAGGCGCTGAAGGGGGTTCCGGCGCGAACCTGTGAAGGGTGAATGGCACCGCCCAGGGCTACCATCCTGTCAACTATCTCTTCGAACAGGCCGCGGATGACCATTACTTCGCCGGTGGTGTCGTAGCAGGTCATAAAAGGGGCTACGAGGCCGCGGGTGGCCATTCCGCCGAGGCAGTTGCCTTGTTCTATTATGGTGACTTTGGCTCCGGTGCGGGCCGCAGCTATGGCCGAACAGACGCCGGCGGGGCCTCCGCCCACTACGAGTACGTCGGTGTTGCCCCAGTCGCGGTCGGTGCTTTGGGCGGCGCTGCTGCAGCCGCTAAGTGCCGGGGCTCCCCCCAGCAGCAGGCCTCCTGCAACTGCGGCTCCGCTTGTCTTTAAAAAGTCTCTACGTTTCATATTTGTATCGTTTAGCGACAGTACAGCTGCGCCTTGCTTGCAGACTACGGCCTTCGGCCTATCCCTCCCGCAAGCGGGCCCCTCCCAATCACGGCTGCGTGGGCGCAGACGGTCTGCAAGCAGGGTGCTGCTGTACTGTCGCTAATCATTAACATATCAATTACAAACAAAAGGGCCCCACTTGCCGGTAATCCGGTAGGCAGGGTCGCTGTCGTCGAGGGTGTATATGGTATATCGGGTGCCGCCTTTGCTTACACGTACCACAATGTGGCCTTGGGTGGAAGCGATGCGGTCGAGGTAGCCGGCAATTACCGGACTGTTCTTGGGGGCAAGGTTGGTAAGGAACACTTTGCTTCCGGGATTTGCATCGAAGATGTTCTGCAGGGTCTCCGGGTTGGGCTGCACATCCCTCCATACGTGGGCCAGTACCACATCGGGCCTTAGCGCTCCCATAATGTCGGGCCCGTTGGCTCCCTTGGTGCAATGGTGGCTGGCTTTCATAACCTCCACCTTGCGGCAAACCCGGCTGACGGGGAGTTCGATGTCAAAGTAGCCGTGCAGCTCTTTATGCGCCCACTGCAGGTCTCCGCCGGCGAAGTAGTCGAACGGACCGTAACTCAGTATGAATGCGCAGCTGAGGGCATTCTCGCCGGGATAGGCTTTGGGGTCCTGGAGGGCGTCGAGTTCCGCTTTGGAAGGAATGTCGGTGGCTGCCGTGCCCTCAGGCGTGCGGTAGTATCCGTTGGCCGCCAGGTTGCTGACCTTGAAATTCCGTACGCTCTTGTGCAGGGGGACTATCTGGCTGTCCGAGCAGGGATCGAAATAAGCGTACCTGGTGCCGTTGGCTTTCACCGTCCAGTCCACGAACCTGGCAAAATTGGCCATATTGCGCTCGTTGGTACAGTTGGAAGACTGAACCTCCGAAGGGTCGCCGCGTGTTAGTAGGTTGCGGTAGGGGATGACCGAGCCCACCTCGCAGATGCTCGACAGGCCGAAGCCGCCCTCGGGATGGATGGGGGAACCCTTTGCCGCTTCACCCATATGGTCGATGTGGTAATGCGTGAGGACGAAGTAGTCGAGGGTGTCGGTCCCGGGAGAGAAGTGCCTGATGTAATTTATGATAGCCTGGCCGGAAGTGGTGGTGCTGTCCGGCTTGGGCGGCGTGGGCATATACTTGTGCTTCTTTAGATTTGAACCGGCTGCATCCACAAGGAGGGTGGTGCCGTCGGGAAAGATAATAAAAGTGCTCTCGCCGCGACCGGTATTAATGCAATGAATATCCAATTCTCCCGGTTTACACTGGCTTAGCCTGCCCGCCGGCGCGCACGAAGCAAGGCTGAGCAAGAGTACAAACGGCAATAATTTTTTCATTCTGCGCATCCCTCAACAAGAGGCAAATACTTCAAAATGTAAATATAGTATAAAAAAACCGAAACGCAAATATTTCGTATTTGCCCCGATTGCCTCCTGTCTGTGGCTTTGCCGCTATCGGTAGAAGCCCTCGAGCTTGTCGGCCGTATGGCCCGGGCTGAGGCGGTAGAAGGCGCAGCCGTGGGGCGGAACAGCCACTTCCCAGCGGTCTTTGTAGGCCACCTTGCCCACATCTTTCTGGCGCCAGAGGTCACGCACCGTCTGGTCGCCGAACACTCCGAGTTTCTTGGGAGCGAAGCCCAGGACCTTTTCCTCTTCGGAGAGATTGAACAGGGCTACGGCGATAGTCCCGTCTTCAAGGGGCTTGACGTAAGTGACGTGCCCCTCACCCGAGGCAAAGCGCACTCCCTGAAGTCCCAGGGGATCCTGATTGACGTCGAGCACCTCCCTGTTGCACAGAAGGCTGAGTGTGAAAGGGTCAAGAAGCGACATATCGCACCCCAGCAGCATAGGGGAAGCCAGTATGGACCAGAGGGTTATGTGGGTGTACTGCTCCCAGGGAGTAAGCTGGGTCCAATGCATCTTGCGTCCCCAGCCCACCTTGCCCAGTACGAGCATATCGGCATCGGGCCAATGTCCGGGGCTGCGGAATGCCGCCCATTTGTCCTGCCCCTCGAAGCCTATCGTAACTATGCTCTCCCAGGTGTCACGGATGTCGTTGGTGGTGCGCCAGCACTGGGCGTATTTCAGTAGTGCCTGCGCTATGGTGACGCGCGAACTGTTGGAAATGCTGTACAGGATGTCACGTCCGGTTGCGTCGATGGCCTCGCGCATATCCCTCATCCACCATTCATCGTTGGGATTCCAGTCGTATTTCAAATAATCCACGCCCCAGGCGGCCCACTGGCGGGCATCGGCTGCGGCAAAAGAGTACTTGCCGAAATTGCGTATCTCCTCTTTGTCCAGCTTGTTCCGGTCGAGCCTGTAGTTCTCGTCCACCAGCCCCTGCTGTATCCACCAGTAGGTGCCGTCAGGGTTGTCGCAGGAGGAGCCGATGTGCGATGCGTAGGTGGAGCACCAGGGCCCCGAATAAATGCCGAACTTAAGCCCCCGGGCGTGCAGCGAGTCGCCCAGTTCCTTCATATCGCGGAACTTCTTGTTGGGCTGGATGGCATTCCACTGCCCGCCGCGAATCCCCTGCCATCCGTCGTCGATGTTGACATAGCTCCAGCCGTAATCGGCAAGGCCGCTCTCCACCAGGGCGCGGGCCGACTCGAGAATGCGCTCCTGGCTGATGGATATACCCCAGCAGTTCCACGAATTCCACCCGAGCGGGGGAGTAAGGGCGATGCGGTCGCCAATCTCTATCCGGAGCTCCCGGGTATCGCTGCCAAGGGCGTTGGTAGCGGTAATCTGTACGCGGTAGCTGCCTCTCCGGCGTGCCTTGCCGCTGATGATCCCTTTGTGGGCATCGAGCTTGAGACCGCGCGGCAAACCCTTGGCACTGAAGTGCATAGGCCTCACTCCGGTGGCAGGGATGCGGTACAGGAAATCCGCCTTGGGGCGGGCGCCGTAAACCTTCGGGCCGTTGATACGGGGGGTGTCGGGAGCCTTGGGGGTGAGGATATAGGCGCTGTAGTCGGGGACTACTATTTCATCTTCGCCGGGCAGCTGGGCGGCTGCCGAAAGGCTGACAGACAGAGCTGCAATGATGATGGAAACGTGTTTTAGTGTCATTATGGGTAGCTTATTTCAAGTTCGAATTTTGGGTTCCCGCTGGGTACGGGAGAGTGGGAATCTTGTATGTGTTGCCAGAGGCGCTTTACTATTTCGGGATGCTCGGAGGCCACGTCGCGGCTCTCCTGGGGGTCGTCGGAAAGATTGTACAGCTCCATCTGCGAGCAGCCGTCCGCCACATTCTGCACCAGGCCTTTCCAGGGGCCTTCGCGCACGGCAAGCCAGCCTTTCGATGCCGGGAACTCCCAGTACAGGTACTCGTGTTCGGGCTGCCTGCCTCCCAGCAGGGAAGGGACGAAAGACACGCCGTCGCAACCCTCCGGTACGCTGCCCCCGGCCAGGCAGGCTAGGCTTGGATAGAGGTCGGTGAAGCAGCCTGAGTAGCTGCTGGTTCCGGGCTTGAGATGTGAGCCCCAGCTCACCACGAACGGCATCCTGATGCCTCCTTCGTGCAGGCTGCTTTTGCCCCATCCCTTGCGGCACTTGAACGGGCCTCCGCTCCGGAAATACTCTCCCGGCGAATTGGAATTGGCTGCGGGGCCGTTGTCGGAAGTGATGATTATCAGGGTGTTGTCGTATATGCCGAGCTCTCTGAGCCGCTCTGTGAGATGTCCCACCTGAGTATCGATGTGGGTAATCATCGCCGCGTACGAGGAGAGGGGATAGAGCACGGGGTAGTACCAGCCTCCGTCGGTGATAGGGGTCTTTTCTTCGCCCAGTTTGCGCACGTAGTACATTACTTCCTCTTCCGGAGCCTGCACGGTGGAATGGGGCACTGTGGTGGTCCACATCAGGAAGAAAGGCTTGTCGCCCCCGGCCGCCCGGGTCACCCAATTATCCAGCCGCTCGTACATCAGGTCGCAGGAATAATCTTTCTGGTTGAATTTGTCGTAGCTGCGTATGTCCAGGGGGTCCGCGCCGGGCTCCAGCCTGCGGTTCACGGGCATATAGGCGTTATGGGTGAACACTTTGGTCTCGTTCTCCCAAAGGTAGTCGGGATAGTAGGAATGTGCCAGCATCTGGCAGTTGAAACCGTAGAAGTAGTCGAATCCCATATCGCGCGGGGCGCTTCCCGAGCCCGGACCTCCGAGCCCCCACTTGCCTATCATTGCGGTGGTGTAACCGGCGTCGCGCATCATAGTGGCAAGCGTCGGCGTCCCCGGCTCGAGTGGCCACTGGCCCTCCAGGTCGGGATTATTGTGTATGGCGTCGAAGTACCAGTCGGCCTCGCTGAGCACCATCCCTTCGGGCCGGGCCCACCTTTCGTCGTTGCCGCGAATCTGGCTGTGGCCGCTGTGAAGGCCGGTGAGGATGCTGCAACGCGAGGGTGCCGACAGGGGCGCGGCGGTATACATATCGGTGAATACGATCCCCTGGGCGGCGAGCGAGTCGATCTGGGGCGTTTCTATGAGGCTCTGGCCGTAGCAGCCGAGGTCGCCGTAGCCAAGGTCGTCGAAGAGCAGGATGATTACGTTCGGCCGCTGCCCGGTTGGGGAAGAGCAGGCGCCAAGGGCCAGAAGTGCAGCTCCGGCAACGGGGAATCGGTGAGCCTTAAGCATAATCAGCCCAAAAATAACACATATTTGGCAAAAAGGTCAATTTTTCTTCGAAATAAGCGCCGAGGCAGCCGGAAATGCTACTTGGTTTGCGCTCCGTCTGCGGCTTCAAAAGTTGCGACCAGCTCTTTTAATTCGCCCAACGACAGGTGCTCATCGTGCACGAGTGCCGACACCAGGTCGCGGTACGAATTGCCAAGATAGTTCCTGACCATACCGGCGACTCCTTCCTTGCCGTATTCCTCGCGGGTGACGGCGGCAAAGTACTGGAAAGACCCGCCGAACGTGCGATGGGCGATGAATCCGTCCTTTTCGAGGGTGCGGACCTGGGTGGACAGGGTGTTGAAATGCGGCCTGGGCTCCTCGTAGAGGGAGTGCAACTCGTGGATGAACATAGGGCCACGGGACCAGTAGAGCTCCATTATCTGCTCTTCTTTATTGGTAAGTTTTCTCATAACGACAGCAAATTTAACTAAAAATTTTCATTCTATAAACTATTTTCTTTCGTTATGCATAAATAATGCCGAAATACAGTATATTTGCAATATGCTTGAGTTAAAGAAGATGGTTCTTGAGGCAAATCTGGAGCTGGTGCGCCAGGGCCTCGTCATTTATACCTGGGGCAACGCTTCAGGAATCGATCGTTCCCGCTCCCTTGTTGCAATTAAGCCGAGCGGAGTCAGTTACGACTCTATGACTGAGGACGATATAGTTGTGCTTGACCTTGACGGCAATGTGGTTGAGGGGCATCTGAAACCTTCTTCCGATACCCCGACGCACCTTGCCCTCTACAAGGCCTTTCCCGAGCTGGGAGGGATAGTCCATACTCATTCCACCTATGCTACCGCCTGGGCCCAGGCCGGGCTTGACATTCCCTGCCTTGGCACCACTCACGCCGACGCTTTCCGAGGTCCCGTGCCCTGCACCGGGGCTTTGAGCGAGGAGCAGATAAAGGGTGACTACGAAAAAGAGACCGGCGAGTTGATCATCAGCCGCTTTGCGGGGCTGAATCCGGTGCATACTCCCGGAGCGCTGGTGCGCAATCACGGCCCTTTCAGCTGGGGAGCCACTCCGGCCGAGGCCGTATACAATGCAAAAGTACTTGAAGAGATAGCCAAGATAGCATATCTGACTCTGCAGATCAATCCCTCCGCCAGCTGCGGGCAGTCTATCCAGGACAAGCATTTTTTCCGCAAGCACGGCCCTGGAGCCACCTACGGACAGTAAAAATCAGCAATTTCTTTAAAAATCGTCAAAATGTGACGAATGGCGGCCCGGGGGTTCTTGGATACCGCCGGGAATTGCTTTCCTTTGCTCTCAAAAAACTTCGCTATGAGAGCTTCGTCACTGTTGCCGATAATACTTTTATCCTCCTGCGTGCTGCTGGATCCTGCTTTGCCCCTGGGCTATCCGCGTGCCTTAGAGCGGTCGGGCAGCCACGGCTCGTCGCGCGGGAGCGCCGTGGGAGAGAGTTCCCCGGACACCACTTTTTACGTCTCCGCAATCAGTTTTCCGGCCTCTTACGACTGGCGGCGCGATACGGCATTCGGCGCTACCGTTTGTACGCTCAAGTTTTTCCGGGGCAAAGAGCAGCTGCTCTCGGTCTGCGGCGGCCCCTCCAAGCGTATCAGCGCCAGTCCCGACCGTCATCACATAATAGGCGGAGAGCTGTTCTCGGAGTACTCCGACATACGCGGGACAACGGTAAAATGCAACGGGGAGACCATTGCGGAGTGGAGCGGATGGGAATCGCTGCTTGGGCTCTTGCGTAAAGACGGCGTGCTGCACACTCTCGGCCGGGGGCCTTCTTCGCGGTGGTTTACTTACCGCCGTGACGGAGTGCCGGTGCTTAAGGTGGATGGCGGGGAGGTGTTCGGCGGTTTTGACCGATACACCTGCGGCACCACGGGAGCGCTGTACGAAGACGGAGGCTCGGTGTGCTTTGCCTACAAAACCACCACAGGCGGGGTTCAGTCGGCATATATGGTAAGGGACGGCGAGCCCGAAATGGTGCTTGGCAGCCCGTCTGTGCAAGTGCTTGACCTCAAGCAGATCGGAGGCGATGTGGCGCTTTATTTCCGCGAAAAGACAAGCGCCGTGCTGAGTTTCAACGGGAAGCCTTTGGATTTTTCCTGGGGCGGACGCGTTATCTGGTCCGACGGCGAAATCCTGTCTCTCTCCGGCAGGCCCGCCGTGGTGGGACACTTCTATCGCCGGGTTAACAAGCAATACCATTTCGGAGTGGGCGGGGAAGACTTCAACAGGACTCTCCAGGAGCCCTCAGACTTCTTCTATTACGGTAAAACCGAAGATGAACTCCTGTCTTTTAACCAGCCGCGACCGGGGTGGGAGAGCTATTATTTCTTTAACCGGCACTGCGCGTGTATGGCGGGATCTGAACTTGCTGCCGTACTTACGCCGCGCGTGAAGGATTCCGGCCTGCCGTTTCTGGCATTCCGTAAAGATACTCTCAGGTATAACTTGTACGGCTTCCTGTCGGGGGTGTCCGTCGAAATAGGGGAATGAAATGCTTATCAGGATAATCGGCGCCAAATGTGTGGGTGTGGACGCTGTAAAAGTCACGGTCGAGGTAAATATCGACCGGGGAATCGGGATTCATCTGGTGGGACTTGCCGACGTGGCCGTCAAAGAGAGCCTGCTCCGCACTACCACCGCCCTTCAGTCGCTGGGTTATCATATCCCCGGCAAGAGGATAGTTATAAACCTGGCTCCGGCCGACCTGCACAAGAACGGCAGCGGATACGACCTGCCCATAGCGATAGGCATCATAGCCGCGTCGGGGCAGGTGGACCTTCCGCTCTCGGAGCGATATATGCTGATGGGTGAACTCGGGCTTGACGGGAGCGTGCGCGACATTCCCGGGGCTCTCCCTTTTGCCGAACTCTCGGCGCAGGAGGGGCTTGACGGGATAGTGCTTCCCGAGGCCTCGGCGCTTGAAGCGGCGGAACTGCGTCAGAGGCGGATATTCGGAGTAAAGACGCTGGACGATGTGGTGCGGATTCTGTCGGGCGGCATCAGTGACGACCTGCTCATCTGGAACAGGGAGTCGTATCGTAATCTGGCGGCAGGCGAGGGAGCCCCAGAGGGAGGAGGTCCCCTTCGAGGTATTCCCGATTTTGCCGAAATAATCGGGCAGGAAGGAGCCAAGAGGGGTATGGAGATAGCCGCCGCCGGGGCACACAACCTGGCTATGATCGGTCCTCCCGGGAGTGGCAAAAGTTCGCTTGCAAAGGCCCTGGCGGGCATTTTGCCGCCGATGACAAGGGAGGAGAGCCTGATGACTTCCAAGATATTCAGCATAGCCGGAAAGGGGAACCTCCGCTTTGGTCTTATGAACGCCCGGCCTTTCAGGGCCCCTCATTACTCGGCCTCGCTGGCGGCCATCATCGGGGGAGGAGCGGGTGATAACATAATTCCCGGGGAGGTGAGTTTGGCGCACAACGGGGTGCTTTTCTGTGACGAGGCAGCTCAAATGCCACGGAGTGTAATCGAGGCTCTGCGGGGCCCCATCGAAGACCGCAAGGTGGTTATTTCAAGGCTGAAGTCCAAGGTGGAATACCCGTCTTCGTTTATGCTTGTGCTGGCATCGAACCCTTGCCCCTGTGGCTATTGGGGAGTCGGGGACCGCTGCACCTGCACTCCAACTCAGCGCCTGAATTACCTCTCGAAGCTTAGTGGGCCAATTATGGATCGTATTGATATACAGCTGCTTGTGCCGTGCCTGTCGGCCCTTGAACTCTCCCGCCTCAAGGCCCTGGAGCAGCGGGCTCCGGAATCAAGCGCCGCGGTTGCGGCCAGGGTCGCCGCGGCACGGGAGATACAGCAAAGGCGCCTGAAAGGTACGGGCATATTTACCAACGCCGAGATGGACAATAAACTCATCGAACGCTTTTGTCCGCTCAGCGAGGAGTGCAACGGGCTGCTGATATCCATTATGGAAAAACTGGGTCTGTCGATGAGGGCGTACTTCCGTATTATCAAAGTGGCCCGCACCATCGCCGACCTGGCACTCAGCCAGGATATCAGGCCCGAACACATTTCCGAGGCGGCCGCATACCGCTTCCTCGACCGCCAGAGCGGCCCCGGCTGGTGACAGGTGATTTGAAAGTTATACTATTTTTAGTATCTTTGCAATGAGTATGAAAACAAACGGGCGCAAAACAATGTTGAAAATATATAAGTATCTACTAATAAGAGATTTACTATAATATGGGACGACTTAGGTATAAAGGTTACACAGGAAGTGTTGAGTATTCCGAAGAGGATAATTGCTTTGTTGGGGAGGTTCTGGGGTTAAGTCGGGATGGAATCATATACGAGGGCTCTTCCGTTGAAGAACTCAAGAAGGATTTTGAGGATGGCATAGACCATTATCTGGCCTGTTGCAAAGCCGGGAATGTCGAACCGGAGAAGCCTTACAGCGGCAAACTGGTCCTTCGTTTGACCCCGGATCTTCACGGAGAAGCGGCAATGAAAGCGGCAGACCTGGGTATCAGCCTCAATGAATTTATACGCCGGGCTATCTTGTCGGCCATACGTTAGAGTTATGCGGCATCAAATAATAATCAGAGATCTTTCCGACCTTGAGAGGGCGGCACGGGAGTTCCTTTCAGAGATAGGGGACAATAAACTGGTAGCCTTTTTCGCTCCCATGGGAGCCGGCAAAACCACCTTCACTACTGCCGTGTGCAAAGTTCTGGGAGTGAGTGAAGATGCGGTGAGTTCGCCCACCTTTGCAATAGTCAATGAGTACCGCTCCGCTTCGGGAGAGCCGATATATCATTTTGATTTCTACCGTATCAGCAAACCGGCCGAGGCCCTCGATATCGGTCTTTACGAGTACCTCGACAGCGGTTTCCTGTGCCTTATGGAGTGGCCTGAAAACATAGAGGATCTCCTTCCCGACGAGACCCTCCGTGTATCTATTTCCGTCCTTCCCGACGGCTCCCGCTGCCTTTCCTGGAACGATTAGCATTGAACCAGCAGCCTGCTGGTTCTACTGAGCTTCTTCGGGGAAGTGGATATCCAGATTGAACTTGGGAATATCGTAAACCGGAGTCTCGTGACTCTCCCGCACAATATCCCACATCTGCTTAACAATCTCCGGGTGCTCCTCGGCCACATTCGTACTCTCCCGCGGGTCGGACACCAGATTGTAAAGCTCCATATCGCTGTTGCCGTTCGCCGCCTTCTGCAGCAGTCCCTTCCACTCGCCCATTCTCACCGCAACCCAACCCTTGGCGCCCGGGAACTCCCAGTACAGATACGGGTGCTCCTGCTGTTTGTCGTTCTGCCCCAGCAAGATAGGAGCAAATGAAATCCCGTCGTTGTCGGGAGCCTCCACTCCTGCGAGCTCGGCAAAAGTGGGCATCAGGTCGGCGAAATAAGCGATGTGCGAGCTCCTCGAGGCCTTGAGACGGTCGCCCCAGGCAACCACGAAAGGCATCCTTATACCGCCCTCGTGAAGAGAACTCTTTCCCCATCCCGCCGCGCAGCTGAAGGGCCCGCCGCTCTGGAAATACTCCATAGGAGAGTTGCCGTTGTGTGCGGGACCGTTGTCGGATGTAACAATGAAGATGGTATTGTCCCAGACCCCCAGCTCCTTGAGCTTGGCCACCAGGCGGCCCACCTGGGTGTCGATATGGGTTACCATCGCAGCATAAGTGGCGTGCGGGTAACGGCTTGGCAGATACATACCGCCGTTAGTTCGCGGTTCCTCGTCGCCGAGTTTATCCACATAGTACATCACCTCCTCCTTGGGAGCCTGGACGGCGCTGTGCGGCACGGTGGTAGTCCACATAGCAAAGAACGGCCCGCCGGCATTGTCGGTAATGAACTTCTCCAACTTGTCGTACATAAGGTCGGGGCTGTAGAATTTGCCCCCGTAGCGCTCGTAATTTGCCGGGTCGAGGGGATCGAGGCCCTCCGGGAGCGGCTCTCCCTGCATAACCGTCTCGTTGCCGGTTTCAATCTTGACATCGTTCTCCCAGAGATGGGTGGGATAGTATGAATGAGCGAGAGCCTGGCAGTTAAAGCCGTAGAAATAATCGAAGCCCATCTTGTTCGGAGTGGATTCGCTGGCAGGGAAGCCCAGGCCCCACTTGCCCACCATCGCGGTTTTGTACCCCGCCTCCTGCATCATCCGGGCAATGGTGGGAGTGCCTGCCAGCATAGGCTGCTGACCCTCCATCGTATCGTCGAGAAAAAGTGTGTTCCAGCCCCTGCCGTCGGTTGGCACAAAATGCTCTTCGTTATTGCGTATCTGGCTGTGTCCCATATGCTTGCCTGTTACAATGCAGCACCGCGAGGGGGCCGACAGGGGAGCGGCCGAATACATATCGGTGAACAATATTCCCTGCGAGGCCAAAGCGTCGATGTTGGGAGTTTCTATCATGGTTTGCCCATAACATCCGAGGTCACCGTAGCCAAGATCGTCGAACATCAGGTAGATAATGTTGGGTTTCTCCGGAACTTTCTGCCCTCCAGTGCATCCACAAGCTGCCGCTGCAGCGGCGGCAAACAACAATTTATTGGTCTTCATTCTGTTTTGTGTTAGTGGGGCAATAATCGCAATTATTTGTTGAATCTCCAAATAATCGTTATTTTTGCTTGTTATGCATTTCGGCGGACGGG
>JAGCCX010000051.1 GCA_017651465.1 Bacteroidales bacterium | reverse complement strand
TCTACCGATCCCAAGCGCCTGCTTATCGGAGATGACGAGCACGGCTGGGACGACAACGGCGTATTCAACTTCGAGGGCGGCTGCTACGCCAAGGTCATCAACCTCGACAAAGACAGCGAGCCCGACATCTACAATGCCATCCGCAGGGACGCTCTGCTTGAGAACGTTACCGTTGACGAGTGCGGCAAGATCGACTTCGCCGACAAGTCCGTCACCGAGAACACCCGCGTGAGCTATCCTATCTACCATATCGAGAAGATAGTCCGTCCCGACAGCCACGGCCCCGCAGCCAAGCAGGTCATCTTCCTGAGCGCCGACGCATTCGGCGTGCTGCCTCCCGTGAGCATTCTTACTCCCGAGCAGACCAAGTACTACTTCCTGAGCGGCTTCACCGCCAAGCTGGCAGGTACCGAGCGCGGCATCACCGAGCCCACTCCTACCTTCTCCGCCTGCTTCGGCCAGGCATTCCTCGAGCTGCATCCTACCAAGTATGCCGAGGAGCTCGTGAAGAGAATGCAGAAGAGCGGCGCCAAGGCCTATCTGGTGAACACCGGATGGAACGGCACCGGCAAGCGTATCTCCATCAAGGACACCCGCGGAATCATCGACGCCATCCTCAACGGCGCCATCGACAAGGCTCCCACCAAGCACATCCCTTACTTCAACTTCGAGGTTCCTACCGTGCTTGAGGGCGTCGATACCGGCATCCTCGATCCTCGCGACACCTACGCCGATCCCGCTATCTGGCAAGAGAAGGCAAAGGATCTCGCAGGTCGCTTCATCAAGAACTTCCATAAGTACGAGAGCAACGAAGCGGGAAAGGCGCTGGTTGCAGCTGGTCCCCAGCTTTAGTCCCCAGCTTTAGTCTCCCGACTTACCCCCTATGACGGCGGGGCCGGCCCGGAAAGGGTTGGCCCCGTTTGTCTTTCCCCACGCCTCTTCCTTTGCCGGCCGCAAGATGGAGGAAAGTGATACTTGGGGTACGATTATTTGTCAGCATTGTTTATCTTTGCTGAACAATTGATTCAGCAGTAATTATTATGAGCAGATTAGCAAAGGCTTTCAGATGGATGCTGCCGCTTGCGGCAGTCCTTCTCGCCGCGGTCTCGTGCGGCAACAACGCAAAGGCGCCCAAGGTGCTGGTTCTGTATTATTCCCACTCTTCCAATACCAAGGCGGTTGCACAGGAGTTTGCAACCCGTCTGGGTGCCGATATCGAGGAGATCGTTCCGGTGGAGCCCTACGGAAGCACCTATCAGGAAGTCATCGAGTGCAGCCGCGAGGAGCGGGAGCTCGGCGTCCTTCCCAAGGTTAATCCAATAAGCAGCGAGCTCTCTTCGTACGATATCATCTTCCTGGGCTACCCCGTCTGGTTCGGCACCTATGCCCTGCCGATGGCATCCGCCCTGGAGGACATCGACCTGAACGGCAAGAAGATAGTCCCCTTCTGCACCTTCGGCAGCGGCGGACTCGTTTCAAGCATCAAGGACCTGGCCGCCAAATTCCCGGACGCGGAGATTCTGCCCGGTTATGGTGTCCGCGCCGCCAGGATTGAGGCCGCCCCGCAGGAAATCGATCGTTTCCTCAAGGCAGGCGGCTTTGTCGAAGGAGAGTGCGAGCCGCTTGAGGAGTTCCCCGCACAGCACGCAGTGAGCGAGGAAGAAGCTGCCATTTTCGATGCCGCCGTGGGAGATTATCCTATGATCCACGCCAAGGCATCGGAGGTGAGTTCCCGCCCGATTCCCGGCGGTACCGAGTATAAGTTTACGGCAGAGGCCCTTCCCAGGGAGGGCGTGCCCCAGCAGCCCGGAGCAGAGTTTACGGTGTACGTCAACGCCCTCGAGGGCCAGGCTCCCGAGTTCACCCAGGTTGTAAGATAAGCTACTATTCACAACTGATGAAAGTTAAAGACATTATTGCAGCCGTTGAGCGCACAGCTCCGCTAAGGCTTCAGGACGAGTGGGACAATTCCGGGCTGCAGGTGGGCTTTACCGCATCGGCGGTGAGCAAGGTCCTTGTGTGCCTGGACGTTACCGAGGCAGTGGTGGATGAGGCCGCCCGGCTTGGCTGCCAGATGATAGTGTCGCACCATCCCCTGCTGTTCAAGGCTCTCAGGGAGGTCAGCGACTCTACTTACCAGCAGCGCTGCGTAGTCAAGGCCCTTGCCGCAGGCATTGCCATTTATTCCGCCCACACCAGCCTCGACAACGCTCCCGGAGGAGTGAATTACAAGATAGCGGAACTCATTGGCTTACAGGAGCTTAGCTGGCTGCTGCCCAAAGCTGGCGAGGATGCTGGCTCGGGGCTCACGGGCACCCTGCCGGAGCCGGAGCGGGACACCGACTTTTTGCTGCGCATAAAGCAGATTTTTGGAGTTGAGTGCCTGCGCCACTCCGAATGCAGCGGCCGGGCAATCAAGACCGTGGCCCTGTGCGGCGGGGCGGGAGCATTCCTTATGAAAGAAGCCGCACGCAAAGGAGCCGACTGCTTTATCTCAGGCGAATTCCACTATCACGATTACTTTGAAAACGACGGGATGCTGCTCGCCGAACTGGGTCATTACCAGAGCGAGAAATTCACCGTGGAACTTCTCGCCGGGCTGATTTCCTCCGGGTGCCCCGGGCTCACCGTCATAAAAACTTCCCTAAACACCAACCCGATTTGCTATGATGCCAGATAAGTATCAAGAAGAATACGTCATACCCGGATATTTTATCGACTGCAACCACCGGCTTAAAGCCTCGTCATTCTTTGACATAGCACAGGAACTTGCCGTCCGCGGCTCAACGCAGCTCGGCCTTCCCGATCCCGTACTGAACGCCCGCGGAATGTGCTGGATTTTGCTCAGGAATGCCATTCATTACGAGAGGCTCCCGCTGATGGCCGAGAAGGTTACCCTGCAGAGCTGGCACAGCGGAATCCGCGGCCCCATCAGCACCAGGGACTACCGTATGCTCGATGCAGACGGAAAGGCCATCATAAACGCCACCAGTTCCTGGGCCTTAATGGATTATGAGACCCGCAGGATCGCAAAGCCTGAACGCATCTCCGACCTTCTCTCGCCCGAGCCCCAGTGCCCCGAAAGGGCGCTTGAGCCCGACGCCCCTAAGATCGTCTTCCCCGCCGAGGCGGTAAAAGAAGAGGCGGGATGCCACCTTGTCACCTGGTCTGACCTTGACTATAACAGGCACGCCAACAATGGAAAATATCCCCATTGGGCAATGGACTGCCTGCCGGCAGAAATTACTACCAACCAGATAGTTACCGACTTCGTACTGAATTACAACCACGAGGTGCGCCTGGGCCAGAGCGTGCAGCTGATACGCACCCAGGGCCCCGACGGAGCCTGGTATGTGGAGGGAATCTGCGAGGGGATCCAGAGTTTTACCTGCAGGATAGTCTTTACTTCTCCAGACGCATCTTAGCGTATTTGAGAAGGAGGAGTTTTTCTCCCAGTTTGTCGAAGCGTACCCGGGCCTTGAGCTCGGGTATTTTGCCTGTTATGTCCAGTATCTCACCGGGGCCGAAGCGGTTGTGCTCTATGCGCTGGCCCACGCGGAATTCGCTCATCGGAAGCGGCTCGAAATCAGGGTCAGGAGTATATGCCGGTTTTGACTGGGCTGGTACGGAACTGATCGGGCTTCTGGCAGCTTCGGGCCTCCGGCTTTCGGAGGAGGGTTTGGGCGGACGGGCGTAGCCGCCCGCGGCTACGTGAGCGGGAGGGGCCCATCGCTCGCGATGGGAGGGATGAGCGCTTTGTGCGAACCCGCTCCGTCCAAACCCTCCTCCGGAGCCGAAAGCGCCGCTGACGCCGAAACTGTCGTCCTCCAACGGCCTGTCAAGATACTGCGAATCGATCTCACGCAGGAAACGCGACGGCGAATTGCTCTCGTGCCGCCCGTTACGCATACGCGTGCCCGCATAACTCAACGACACTGCCTTGCCGGCGCGTGTAATGGCCACGTAAAAGAGCCTGCGTTCTTCTTCTATATCTTTCTGGCTCAGCAGCATATTCTGGCTGGGGAAGAGATTCTCCTCCATCCCCGAAACGAACACGTACGGGAACTCCAGCCCCTTGGCCGAGTGCACCGTCATAAGCGCAACTTTGTTGTTGGTATCTTCCTCGTCAACTATATCGACGTTGCTCAGCAGCGACACGTTCTCAAGGAAATCGTCGAGCGTGAAGATATCTTCCGCACCCTCGGCCTCCTCACGGCAGTCCTCCTCGAAAGAGGCCACCGAATTCACCAGCTCCTCCACGTTGGCAAAACGCGCCTGCCCCTCGATGGACGTATCTTCTTTGTAGAGGGCATACAGCCCGCTCTTGTCCGCTATCTCGCGGGCAAGGTCATAGGCGCCGGTGCTGCTGACTTTCTGGTGGAGAGAGTCGATCATAGCGCAGAACGCCCTGATTTTCAGCACCGCCGCGCTCCGCAGGCCGAACTGCTCCAGGTCATCCAGGAACGCCGCCCTGAAGAGGCTGGTCCCGTGGGCGAGCGCGGCTGCGATAAGCGCCTTGACCGAAGTGTCTCCTATGGCGCGCGCCGGTTTGTTGACCACACGCTTGAAAGACTCTTCATCGAGCGGATTCACCACCAGCTTGAAGTACGAGAGCATATCCTTGACCTCGGCGCGCTCGAAGAACGAATTGCCCGAATACACCACGTAGGGAATGTTGCGCCGGCGCAGCTGCTCTTCCAGTGCGCGCGACTGTGCGTTGGTGCGATACAGGATGGCAAAGTCTTGATATGCAGCGCCGTCCGAGCGCATTCGCTTCTGGATGGCGGACACTATCTCCATAGCCTCGTCCTGCTCGGTGAAGGCCCGTATGAGCTTCAGCTTCTCGCCGGGATCGCCCTGGGCATAGCACTTTTTGGGGATGCGCCCGGCGTTGTGCTCGATGACCGAATTGGCGGCCTCCACAATGTTGGGGGTGCTGCGGTAGTTGCGTTCCAGACGGAACAGCCGGCACTCCGGATAGTCCTTTTTGAAGTTAAGGATGTTCTGGATCTGCGCGCCGCGGAAGGCGTATATCGACTGTGAATCGTCTCCCACCACGCAGATGTTCCGGTGCCCCTGGGCGAGCTTTTTGATGATGAGGTACTGGGCATAGTTGGTGTCCTGGTACTCATCGACCATTATGTAGGAGAAGCGCGAGGCTATGCTCTGCAGGGCCTGGGGATTGTCCCTCAGGAGGATGTTCATATTCACCAGGATATCGTCGAAATCCATCACCCCCGACTGCCTGAGCTTCTGCTGGTAACGCTCGTACACGTCAACGATCCGGGGCTTCTTGGAGTAGGTGTCGGCCTGGATGGCTCCCCTGTCGGCCCTGTAGGCGCCGACGGTAATAAGGTTGTTCTTTGCCGACGATATGCGGGAGAGTACGTCACGGGGCTTGTAAACCGTATCGTCCAGGTTCAGTTCCTTGATCGCGGCCTTGACGGCAGCGGTGGAATCGCTCTGGTCGTAGATAGTAAATTGCTGCGGGTAACCCAGGGGCCCGGCCCAGTCGCGCAGGAAGCGGACGAACACCGAATGGAAAGTGCCCATAACCACCCTGCGGGCCTTGTAGCCGCCCACCATTAAGGCTATGCGCTCCTTCATTTCGCCGGCCGCCTTCTTGGTGAAGGTAAGCGCCAGAACGCGGTCAGGCTCAACCCCTTGCGCCAACAGATACGCCACTCGGCTGGTAAGTACGCGGGTCTTGCCGGAACCGGCTCCCGCCACAATCAACACAGGCCCCTCAGTACACTGGACCGCCTTGCCCTGCTCATCATTCAGAGAGTCCAGAATAGCACGCACTTTGTTCTCCATAATGATGCGAAAATACAAAAAAAAGTGGTATCTTCGCAACGCGATTTCGTAATTATTTTTAACCATTTATAAAATGTCTGAAAACATCGTTTTGAAGAAGGGTTTGGACATCCCCATCAGCGGGTGTGCAAGCCTTTTTGTCAGCAAATCGATGATTCCGGCGTATGTCGCCGTCCAGCCCGACGGCGTCAAGGGTCTGCTCCCCAGACTGCTGGTAAAAGAAGGAGACCGCGTGCTCTGCGGCTCCCCTGTCATTGCTGACAAGAAAAACCCGGACATCCTGCTCTGTGCCCCCGCGAGCGGCACGGTCAAAGAAGTGGTAAGAGGCGAGAAACGCAAGCTTCTCGCGGTCCTCATCGAGACAGACGCCACTCAGGAATATGCCCGGATCGACACATCAAATGTTAAGACGGCGCTTCTTCAGAGTGGTTTGTGGACTCTCTTTACCCAGAGGCCTTACGGTATAATGGCCGATCCCGCCATTACCCCTAAGGCCATTTTTGTGTCCGCATTCCACACCGCTCCCCTCGCGGCCGACCTGGAGTTCACTCTCGGCGACCAGGTACAGGCCATCCAGAAAGGTATCGACGCCCTTGGGGAGATAGCTCCCGTGCACGTCAGCCTCAACGGAGCCATCAGCAACAGCGCCTTCTCCGCCCTCAAGGGCTGCACCATCCACCGCTTCAAGGGCAAGCACCCCGCCGGCAACGTGGGCGTACAGATCAGCCACATCAGCCCCATCCTCAAAGGAGAGACCGTGTGGACCATCACCCTTAACGGCCTCGCCGCTGTGGGACGCCTGATGGCCAGCGGCCGCGTGGACGTCCGCCGCAAGGTGGCCGTATGCGGTCCGGCAGCTCTCCAGCCTTCTTACGTCGAGACTCTGCCCGGCACTCCCGTCAAAGATTTCGCACCCTTCTACGGCAACTCCGCCGACGAGGTGCGCATCATCAGCGGCGACCCGCTCAGCGGCGTTTCGGTGGGCCTGGACGGCTATCTGGGCTGGAACGACGACCAACTTACCATCATCCACGAAGGTTACGACAAAGAGCTCCTCGGCTGGATACGCCCCCTGCGTTTCAACCAGTTCAGCTCCGACCGCAGCTACTTCAGCTGGCTCCTGCCCGGCAAGAAGTACGATATGAGCACCAACCTGCACGGCGGTCCCCGTCCCTTCCTTATGAACGAGAATTACTACACCAAGGTTCTCCCTATGGACATCTATCCAGTGTTCCTCGCCAAGGCCTGCCTTGCCGGAGACATCGAAAAGATGGAGAAGTTCGGCATCTACGAGGTTCTTCCCGAAGACCTTGCCCTGTGCGAGTTCGTAGATCCGAGCAAGTGCTACATCCAGGATATGATAGCGCAGGGCATTGACCTTATGATTAAAGAAATGGCTTAAAAGATATGAACAAGATTTTTGAAAAAGGCGGCAAGCTATACTGGCTTCACAGTACCGTCGATGCTTTTGAGACATTCCTCCACGTCCCCGGCACGGTTACCCTCAAAGGGTCGCACGTGCGTGATTCCATCGACCTCAAGCGCCTGCTGATCCTCGTGGTCTTCGCCGCCGCTCCCGCCGCTCTCTTCGGTATGTGGAACGTGGGCTACCAGCACGGACTCGCTATGGGTCAGACCGGAGTGCACATCCTGGAGTACTTCTGGTTCGGTTTCCTCAAGGTCCTCCCTCTCTACCTGGTATCTTACATCGTAGGTCTGGGCATCGAGTTCGCCTCCAGCCAGATCCGCGGCGAGGAAGTTAGCGAGGGCTATCTGGTGAGCGGCTTCTTCATTCCTCTCATCGTTCCCGTAGATATTCCCCTGTGGATGCTCGCCCTGGCTGTTGCATTCGCAGTTATCTTCGGCAAGGAGGTATTCGGCGGCACCGGTATGAACATCTGGAACCCTGCCCTGCTGACCCGCGCATTCCTCTTCTTCTCCTATCCCAACTATATGTCCGGCTCCGAGTGCTGGATAGCCTTCAAGAAAGGCGAGACCGCAGTAGCCGACGCTTTCACCGGCGCCACTCCCCTCGCCCTTGACGGTCCCGCACAGTACGGCACCGGATTCTGGGATCTCTTCATCGGAACCGTTCCCGGTTCGGTAGGTGAGACTTCCGTGATTGCCATCCTGCTCGGCGCCTGCCTGCTCCTGTGGACCGGCATCGCCAGCTGGAAGATTATGTGCGGCAGCATCGCCGGTGCGCTTCTGGTGGGCTGGATCGGCAACATCGCCGGCATCACCGACATCCCATTCTATATGCAGCTCCTCTACGGCGGCTTCGCATTCGGTACTGTGTTTATGGCCACCGACCCTGTGACTTCCTGCCAGACCGAGTGCGGCAAGTGGATATACGGCGTGCTCATCGGTATGCTCTGCATCACGGTGCGCCTGTTCAATCCGGGCTACGCCGAGGGTATGATGCTCGCTATCCTTCTGATGAACACCTTCGCACCGCTCATCGACCACTGCGTCACGAGCGTGCATATCTCCCGTAGGTTAAAGAAACTTAACGCAGCATAGCCATGAATACAAACAGTAACGTCTATACAGTCATCTATACGACGGTCATAGTAATCGTCGTGGCTGCGCTGCTCGCCTTCGTGTCCGGCAAGCTGGGTCCCGCCCAGGATGCCAACGCCAAGGCCGAGACCCTGCGCCAGATGATGTCTGCCGCAGGTGTAAAGCCCACAGAAGAACTCTATGCGGCCAAGAACGCCGAGATTCTCCAGCTCTACGCCGTCAATATCCAGGAGGCCTACACCATAGACCTCAAAGGCGAGAAGAACGGAGAGCTTTCCGTGAGCAAAGACAAGATCGATCTTGTAAGCAAGCTCAAACCCCAGCACAAAGCCATTCTCGCAGAAGCTGATGTCACCCTCCCCGTTTATGTGTTCAAGAGCGGCAAGGCCGTAATTCCTATCTACGGAGCCGGCCTCTGGGGCCCGGTATGGGGATACATCGCTTTCGAGCCCGACTGCCACACCATCGCAGGCGCCTTCTTCGACCACGAGAGCGAGACTCCGGGTCTGGGTGCCAAGATCAAGGACGAAGCCTGGTTCCGCGAGAAATTCATCGGCAAGACCGTAGAATGGGGCGAGACTCCCGCCTTCAGGCTGGAGAAGAATGTCGAAGCGACCGGAGCCTCCAATGCAGTTGACGCCATAACCGGAGCCACTATGACTTCCAAGGGCCTCAACGAGGCGCTCAACGTGTGGTTCAAGGCTTACGAGAACCATTTCGGGCTCGGCGCTTTCTTCAACGCTCTCGAGGAACACGCCATTGAAACAACTACTAACGAAGAGGAGGAATAAGTTATGGACAAGAAACTTAAAGAAACCATCCTCAATCCGATACTCAAGGGCAATCCGATTACCGTCCTTGTGCTCGGTATATGTTCGGCACTGGCCGTCACCGTCCAGCTCAAAGGCGCGCTGGTGATGGCTCTCTCGGTGATCGTGGTTACCGGCGTATCGAGCCTTATCTGCTCGCTGCTGCGCAACACCATCCCCAACCGCGTGCGTATCATCGTGCAGCTTGTGGTAGTGGCTATGATGGTGATCCTGGTGGACCAGATACTCAAGGCCGGAGAGGCCACGTACGCCATCGACAAGCAACTGTCGGTGTACATCGGCCTCATCATTACCAACTGTATCGTTATGGGCCGTATCGAGGCTTTCGCCCTCGGCAACAAGCCCATCCCCTCGCTGCTCGACGGTATCGCCAACGGACTCGGCTACGGCCTGATCCTGGTGGTGGTCGCATTCTTCCGCGAGCTCCTCGGCAGCGGCACTCTGTTTGGATTCCAGGTCCTGCCTGCGGGATACATCCCCAACAACCTGGTCATCCTTCCTCCTTTCGCCCTCATACTCCTGGGTTGCATTATCTGGGTGCACAGGGCCATCGACAAAGACCTTCAGGAAAAATAACAGCACAGCCTTATGGAATACATCAGCTTATTCGTAAAGTCAATTTTCGTTGACAATATGATCTTCGCTTACTTCCTGGGTATGTGCTCATACCTGGCAGTATCGAAGAACGTCAAGACCGCCAACGGCCTCGGCCTGGCAGTCATCTTCGTGCTCCTCTGCACGCTCCCTCTGAACTGGCTCCTGAACACCTACGTGCTTCAGCCCGGCGCCCTCAAGTGGCTCGGTCCCCAGTTCGCCGAGGTTGACCTCAGCTTCCTGAGCTTCATTCTCTTCATCGCGGTCATTGCGGCTTTCGTACAGCTCGTGGAGATGATCGTGGAGAAGTTCCTCCCCTCGCTCTATTCTTCGCTCGGCATCTATCTGCCGCTGATCGCGGTGAACTGCGCCATCCTCGGCGGTTCGCTCTTTATGCAGCAGAGAGATTTCACCGGAATCGGTGAGCCGCTTGTGTACGCGCTCGGCTCCGGCATCGGCTGGTACCTGGCTATCGTGGCCCTTGCCGCCATCCGCGAGAAGATGAGCTACAGCAACGTTCCCAAGCCCCTCAAGGGCATAGGCATCACCTTCATCACCGTGGGCCTTATGGGTATGGCTTTTATGATCTTTATGGGCATTCAACTTTAAGCGGCTATGACACAGACTATTATTGCATCCATTGCGATCATCGTCATAGTGACGCTGATCCTTGTGGCCCTCCTGCTTTTCGTGAAGGCCAAGATCACTCCCAAGGGTACCATAAAGATCAATATCAACAACGGCAAGAAAGAGCTTGACGTAGCTCCCGGCGGCAACCTTATGGCCACCCTCGCCGAAGAGAAGATATTCCTCCCCTCCGCCTGCGGCGGCAAGGCCAACTGCGGCCAGTGCAAGGTGCAGGTGCTTGAGGGCGGCGGAGAGATCCTCCCCACCGAGACCGGCTTCTTCAACCGCAAGCAGATCAAGGAAGGCTGGCGCCTGGGCTGCCAGGTCAAGGTGAAGGACAACCTCAAGATCCAGGTTGCCGACAGCGCCCTGAGCGTCAAGAAACTGGAATGCGAGGTCATCTCCAACAAGAACGTGGCAACCTTCATCAAGGAGTTCACCGTCAAGCTGCCCGAGGGCGAGCACATCGACTTCAAGTCCGGCGAGTACATCCAGATTGACATTCCCCAGTACGAGGCCGACTTTGCCGATATGGGAGTTGATTCGGAGTATATGGGCGACTGGGAGAAATACGGTATCACTTCGCTTAAGTACAAGAATACCGAGCCCACCATCCGCGCTTACTCGATGGCTTCCTATCCCGGCGAGAAGAACATCATCAAGCTCAACGTGCGTATAGCCACTCCTCCGTTCGACAAGACTCAGCCCAAGGGCGTGTTCAAGTTCGTCCCCGGCGTTCCTCCGGGAATCGCATCGACTTACGTGTTCTCACGCAAGCCCGGCGACAAAGTATGGATCAGCGGCCCTTACGGCGAGTTCCTCCTCCCGGAGAACGATCCCGAAGATATGGAATACATCTTCGTGGGCGGCGGCGCCGGTATGGCTCCTCTGCGCAGCCACATTATGCAGCTGTTCAAGACCCTCAAGACCGGCCGGAAGGTTCACTTCTTCTATGGCGCCCGCGCCCTTGTGGAGGCCTTCTACCTCGAGGATTTCGCCGAGATCGAGAAGGAGTTCCCGAACTTCAAGTTCCACCTGGCCCTCGACAGGCCCGACCCGGCAGCAGATGCCGCAGGAGTGCCTTACACAGCCGGCTTCGTGCACAACGTGATGTACGAGACTTATCTTAAGGACCACGAGGCTCCCGAGGATATCAAGTACTTTATGTGCGGTCCTCCTATGATGACCAAGTGCGTGAACGATCTGCTCGATTCGCTCGGAGTTGCTCCCGAGAATATTCTCTACGACAACTTTGGCGCTTGATAATCGTAATGAAGATGCACCGGGCTCCATTCTGGTGCATCTTCTTTTTGCATTAGATGGCACTGACTGCGGACTACGGCCTTCGGCCTATCCCTCCCACTCACGGTTGCGTGGGCGCAGACGGTCCGCAGTCAGTGGCATCTAATGCTATATAAGTAAACAGAATGAAGATTTGCTGTATGATAGCTTCACTGAGGCTGGGAGGCGCCGAAAGGCAGCTTTCCGGACTTGCAGTGCTGCTCCGGGGCCAGGGGCACGAAGTGGAAGTCCTCACATACAGGGACGGCTCATTCTACGAAAACGAACTCACCCGGGCCGGAGTGCCCCACGTGTTCATCAAGCAACGCAGCGGCGAACTTACCCTGGTGCGCGACATTGCCTCCCATCTTAAGCAGAGCGGCTGTCAGGTGCTCATCTCCTTCCTGGCGGGCACCAATATCAAGGCCTGTATGGTTAAGGCCCTCTGCCCGCAGCTCAAGCTGGTAGTATCCGAACGCAACTGCAACACCTCCCTCAGGCTTCACGACCGCCTCCGCTTCGCCCAGTACCGCCGCCACGCCTGGCGGGTGGTATGCAACAGCTACGCCCAGACCGAATTCGTACGCACTCACGCACCCTCCCTCACCGGCAGGCTTTACACCATACCCAATTTCACCGACCTGCAAAAGTTCTCCCCCGCCCCGGAGGAGGAAAAGCAAGGCCCGTTCACCGTCGTTACCGTGGCCCGTCTTGACCGGCGCAAAAACGCCATCGGGCTCATCAAGGCGGCGGCCCTCTGCCCCGGGATACGCTTCGAATGGTACGGCGAGAATCCCGGAAGCGCCTATTCCGCCCGCTGCAGGGCCCTGATAGACTCGCTGGAACTCGGTGACCGCTTCTTCATCTATCCGCCCAGCACAAGCCCCGAAAAGATATATCGCAAGGGGCAGCTCTTCTGCCTTCCCAGCTTTTACGAGGGCACTCCCAATGCTCTGGCAGAGGCCCTTGCCTGCGGCCTTCCCGCCGCGGTTAGCACCGTAAGCGACAACGCCCTTTACGTCCACCAAGGGCAGAACGGCGCCCTCTTCGACCCCAAAGACTCCCGCAGCATAGCCTCCGCCATCCAAAGCCTGGCATCTCTCGACAAAGAGGCGCTCGGCAAAGCCGGAGAGGAAAGCTGCAAGATTGCCCGGAAGGCATTCGGTCAGGAGCAGTTTATCCAGCGCTATTCCGAGCTCCTGAGTGGTCCGCGCGGGGGTAACAAGGGCATTTCTTAAATAATCAGCAAAATCCGGCTTACGTTTTTTTTGATTCCATTGAGTTGCGCAAATGCCGCAATAGCTTTGCAGCACTATGAAAGCGAAATGGAATCAAACAGGCCGGCGTACCTCCTCTTTCTTTTTCCGGCAGCCGCCGGGGAGCGCTCTGCTCCAACTAATACTCTTGTTCAGCTTGCTTACCCTGGGGCCGGCCTGTTTGTTCTCTTCTTGTGGCAGACTGTCCGCAGGCGGGGATGTCGAACTAATAGAAGTGCCTGTGGACAGCTGCCATATTTGCCTGCGTTTCAAAGTGGACGACGCCATTGCCGACTCGCTCCACCCCGTCAGGCGCCTGGACGTGCTCATTTATGGGGCGGACGGAATCAAGCCCCTGAAGGCCAAACGCGTATATAGCTCCCTGCCCGACAGCATACTGGTTTACTGCCCCTACGAAGAGCTGCTGGCTGTAGCGGTGGCCAATTATCCCGAAGAGCTGTTCCACGACCCTCCCTCACGCTACGACGGGGCCGAACAGCTGAGCTGCCGCTTCGAGGCCGACTCGCCCAGGCAGCCCCTGATGAGCGGCACCGCCGTCATACAAGCGGGAGCCTCCGGCACTGTAACCCTTACCCCGCTTATGTCGAGGGTGAAGCTGGGCATTGTCAGCAACAATATGAAGAACTACGTACGGCTCGAAGATCCGCGCATCTTTCTTGAGAACGTGAACGCCGGAGCCGAAATCTTGCGCGAGGGCGGGTTCAGGCCGGCCGAAGTGATTCAGGAGTCGGGGAGAGTGGCTCTCCCGTACGATATTGGCGTATTCGCGCAAAGCCCCGGCACCGAGCTTTACTGCTACCCCAACGACTCCCCCGAAGTCACGATAGGCAATCCTGCCACGGTGTTCGTGATGGAATGTGAAATAAGCGGAGTCACCCGGCAGTTCAAGCTCAGCCTGCCGGCAATACGGCGCAACACCACCACGCTGGTCGATATCAGCGTGGACGGTCCGGGCCAATTTGAAAGCAAGGTGTACTAGACTATGCCGGCAAAGCGCTCGGGCACACGCACCTTGATGCGGAGGTTGAACATCGCCGGCTTGTTCCAAGTGTACGGAAGACGCACGATGCTCTGGATGAAACGGGCCTTGCCGGTCCACTCGTCCCAGTCGTGCCATTCCAGCGACGGGAGGGTGTCGATGAGGCGGCGGCGCTTGCGCAGATGCCTCTCCCAGCCGCGCGAGGCAAGGTCTTTGTCGTTGAGTTTCTGACCTATGATGGACGGGTCGGCGCAACCGAAATGAAAGAGGTACAAGCCCTTGCAGATATGGAAATCACCCTTGCGAGTACGGTGGAAACCGCTTCCCCACTGCACCGGTGCGCAGAGCACGGAAGTCTTGGTGTAGCGGGTCGAAAGCAGGGCCGCACGGCGCTGGGCGAGCAGGGATTTGCTGCGGTCGAGGGTACCATACTCGGAGTTGTAGATAATGTCGCACCCGAGGCCTGAGAGCGAATTGCGGCCGGTGGTATTCTGGGCGTACAGAAACTCGGGGAGGGTCATCTTGAGAGAAGGATCGACCACCAGGAACTCGTCCACATCGGTGCCCACTATCATATCGTAGTCCTGCAGGAGCCGGGCTGCACAGGCCGAGAGAATGTCTATGCGCTGCTTGTCGGAAATGCGCACATTGCCCCCCACGCGGGGAATAATGGTAACGTTGCAACCATCTGCACAAGAGGGGACCTTCTGGTCTTCTCCATCTACGTAAATAAAAAGATTATCCTTTCCGAGCAAGCCGCCATAGTACTCGATCCACTTGCCCAGGAAAAAATCATCATTTCTGACCATTGTCAGCGCTGCAATCATTCCCGTTTCAAATATCCTTCAAAGATAAGACTAAAAGCGGCAATTTCCAAATTTTCGCTTCTGGTGAAAGTTTATTTTGGAATTCAACAAAACTTGACTATCTTTGCAGTCCTCAAACCTGGGAGATTAGCTCAGCTGGTTTAGAGCACCTGCCTTACAAGCAGGGGGTCAATGGTTCGAGTCCGTTATCTCCCACAAGAACTGGCGAAAGCCAGTTTTTTTTATTCCTTGCCCAGGGCCTTGAGGATGATATTCACCGCCTGTTCTTCACTCACCCCGTCCATATTCAGGCAGAGGTCGTAGTTGCGAAGGTCGTAACGGCTTTTATCGGTGTAGCGCTTCACATAGTTCTCGCGCATCTTGTCTATCTCGTCAACAATGATGCGGGCGGTATTCTCGTTGAGATCCTGCTTGCGCATAACGCGCTCTATGCGGTTCTGGTGTGAAGAAGTAAGGAAGATGTCGAATTTGTTGGGATAATTGTCAAGCACGAAGAAGCCCGAACGGCCGGCAATGACGCACGAAGACTCGTCGGCTATGGCACGCAGGATCTCGCACTCGGCCTTGAAAATCTCATCGGTGGTAACTTCTTTGTCGAAATTGTCGAAATAAGCGCCGCTCGGATCGCCGTTCATAATGGCCACCGGAGAGGGGTTCAACTTGGCGAACAAGTCCGTCAGCCAGTTCTTCTTCTCGCCCTTGAGCTTCTCGATTTCGTAGGCGGTGAGGCCGAAACGCTCACGCAGCGAATTGACCAGGTCTTTGTCGCAGAAGCGCACGCCGAGCTTCTCGGCAAGAAGACGTCCAACGGTACGGCCGCCGGTTCCTATTTCGCGGCTGATGGTGATAACAAATTGCTCTTTGGTATTCATAGGGTTGTGATTGTTCTTTCAAGCTATAAAGATAAGATTTTTTATCGACATATCCCACAAAAAAGCCGGAAGGCCGGCCAAAGAGGCCAGCCTTCCGGAAACTAGTCGGTAAGGGACTAGTACCTGTCTTCGGAAGAAACGCTGAGTTTCTTCCTGCCGTGACGACGGCGTGCCGCAAGTACGCGACGGCCGTTGGGAGTGCTCATGCGCTCACGGAAGCCGTGCTTGTTGACTCTCTTGCGGTTGGAGGGTTGGTATGTACGTTTCATATCTAAATATTTTTAATTAATCAGATTTGGGAGGGCAAAGGTAAGATTTTCCAATTTCAATTACAAATTTTTCTTTGAAATAATCGTCTTTAAGCCAATCTTCTATGCTCCAAACTCTCACGCGGCCCTTATCCACGCCGAAACGGCGGCCCAAAACGGCAATTTCCGAGGCCACGTCTCCCCCTTTCAGGCACAGAATGCTGCGGCGGAAACGCCCCTTCACCCAAGGGTACAGGTCTTCGAGCGAGGCCACGGCCCTGGTCACCACCCAGTCGAAGTCCACCCCCAGGCTCTCGGCGCGGGCGTTGACGCAGCGGACGTTGGCAAGGCCCAGCCCGTCGGCTACCGCCTGCGCCACTTTTATCTTCTTTGCAATCGAGTCGCAGAGCGTAAAAGAAGCGCCGGGATACTCCAAGGCAAGCGGAATGCCCGGAAATCCTCCCCCGGTGCCGAGGTCCAGCACCGACGCCCCCTCCAGCGCCTGGCTCCCGTAATGCAGTTCCAGGTAGCGGGCGATGGCCAGGGAGTGCAGGATGTGATGCTCGTAAAGATGGTCTATGTCTTTACGTGACACCACGTTGATGCGCTCGTTCCATTCCCGGTAGAGCTCTACGGCGCGGGCAAAATCGGCTTGACTGGTTCTCATTGGCGTTCAAACAGCAGCACAGCACTGGTCAGGGGCTGTTTGAGGTTCATATTGACTCCGTGATTCATCAGGTAGTCGCCGCCGAACACCTTTCCGTCACCCCAGAAAGACTTGACCACGGGAGCTATCTCGGTAACCTTGTACCTGGCGCCGGCATCAAGGCCTCCGGCACGGAATTCGGGAGTCAGTCCCCTGCCCTCGTACTGGAGGCAGAAAGCGAACAGCACGGCGCGGCTCTTGTCTTTGCTCACGTACATCAGCGCGTAGTGGCTGCCGTCGTAGGGCGAGCCGATACGGTACAGGTCGCCGTCGAAAACGATGTCGCGGTATTTCTTGTAGGCGGCGATATACTTGCGCACGTAGTCTTTTTCCGTATCGCTCAGGAGCTTGGGCTGGATCTCCATACCCAGGCGCGCAGTAGCGGCCATATCGCAGCGGAACTTGAGGGGCAGGATACGACCCGTCTGATGGTTGGGCGTGGCGGAGATATGCGAACCCAGGATCTGGACGGGATAGATGAGGCTTGCGCCGTACTGCATATATGCACGGCAGAATGCATCGGTATTGTCGCTGGTCCACACCTCGTTGGCCCGGCGGAGCACGCCGTAGTCCATCCTTCCGCCGCCGGACGAGCAGGACTGCAGGAGCACCTTGGGATACTTGGCCCTGATGCGGTCGAGCACCTTGTAGTAGCCCTGGATGTAATCCACCCAGAAGTTGGCCTGGTTGGCCTCGTAGCTGGATCCCACATTGAATACGTGGCGGTTGCAGTCCCATTTGATGTAGTCCACATCGCCCAGCTGCATAGTGCGGTCGAACACATCGAACACGAAGTCCTGCACCTTGGGGTTGCTGAGGTCAAGCAGCAGCTGGTTGCGGGAGGTATATGCCTCACGGCCTTTTTCAACCACCACCCATTCGGGATGTTTCTGATAGAGGCGCGACTTGGGATTGACCATCTCGGGCTCGATCCATATACCGAACTTAAGGCCTTTGGCGTGGGCGTAGTCGGCAAGATAGCCTATGCCCTCGGGGATCTTGGCTTTGTTGAGCTCCCAATCGCCCAGGCCGGCATCGTCGTTGTTGCGCGCGAACTCGCCCTCGCCGAACCAGCCGTCGTCGAGCACGAACATCTCAAGTCCCATCGACGCTGCGTCGTCCATCATATCGGTAAGGGTCTTGGTGTTGAATGAGAAATACGCTCCCTCCCAGCTGTTGAGCAGGGTGGGACAGTGCATCGAAGAGTCGTACATCGAATGGCCCCTCGCCCAGTCGTGCAGGTTTCGGCTGGCCTGCCCTGCGCCGCAGGTGCTGTAAGTCCACACCATATCGGGAGTTACGAAGGTGGCGCCACCGGCAAGGGTATATTCGGCTCCGGAAGGATGGATTCCGGAAAGGATGTACAGCCGTCCTGCCTCGTCCATCTGGAAGTTGATTTTGTAATTGCCGCTCCAGCACAGGGCGCCGGCGATTACATCGCCGTGAGTCTCGTCCAGGGTGTCGGAATCGAGGCTCAGCATAAACGAGGGATTCGACCTCTGGGTGGTGCGCACTCCGTCGCGGCACTCGATGGTCTTGATTCCGTGGGTGAGGCGCTCGGTCTCGATGTAGTTTTCGTGCGCCCAGCTGCCGTTGAAATGGGTAAGGGTGTATTTGGGAGAGTACAGCGGGATGCACGAAGAGTAGTAATCGCGCAGCACCACCGCCTTCTTGCCGGAGTTGATGATTTCGGCGTGGGCAAGTATCACATCTTCGGCCTGATAAGCTTCAAAGACCAGCCTGACGCCGAGGGGCTGCCTGGAGTCGCGCAGCTGAACCGTGGTGCGTATCACTCCCTCGCCTGCCGCCTCCTGCTTGTACGATTCGTACAGCAGCTCGGTGTTGAGACTTCCGTCCGGATAGCTGACGGCAAGGGCGGGTTCGAATACGAAGCGTCCGCCGGCTGCGGGGTAGATCTGCACGTCCCCTACCGAATGCGAATCGGTGTAGGCATTATAGGCGGCAAAGTCTGAAGCATTGCTCACCGACGCTCCGTAATGGCGGTAGTTCAGCGCTCCCCCGGCCTTGCCTGACATAATCAGGGAGGTGTTGCGGGTGGATACCGAGATGTAGTCGTAGTCGGCTGCCAGGCCCTGGAGCGATATGCCCAGGAGGGCAAGAATGGTAATTACAAGGTTCTTCATTTTGTCCAGCATTTGTTTTGCGCGGCGGATACGGGTGCGTACCGTATTCAGTTCGATACCAGTCTCCTCCGCTATTTCTTTGTACTGCATTCCTTCTATGAGGCGCTTGCGGGCTATCTCGCGGTATATCTCCGGCAGGCCGTCCACCATCGATTCCGTTTCTTCCCGCGCCTCGGTCTTGATTATTTCGTCGAGGGCATCCTCCTCAACTCCGCCCATCGAATCCACTACGTTGAGGGTGCGGGGGTCGTCGTCGAAAGAGATGTAACCCCTCTGGCGCCTCTTTTCCTGGTCGATCACATCCAGGGCCGTGTTGTGCGCTATACGCCCGAGCCAGGCCTCGAAACTGCCCAGCGACGGGTCGAAGCTGCGGATCTGGCGGAAGGCCTTCTCGAAAGTCTTGGAGCACACATCCTCGATGTAAAAGTGGTCCAGCTGCGTCATCGTTTTGCGCAGATAGGAGCGCACGGAGGAGATGTTGGCGTCCCACAGGGCGGTGAAGGCGGTGCCGTCTCCTATGATTGCGCGCCGCACAAGTTCGTCAATGTGCTTCGAGCCAGTTTGAGCCATAATTGCATTCTACTGTTAGTGGAACATTCAGTTTGATTACGCCCTGCATAATGTCGGTCAGCAGGGTGCGTACGGTTTCTATTTCGGCCTCCGGCACCTCCAGCAGCAGTTCGTCGTGAATCTGCAGCACCATCCGGGCGCCCAGGCCCTCCTCCTGCAACTTTCGGTCCACCGCCACCATTGCCAGTTTGATGATGTCGGCGCTGGTGCCCTGGATGGGGGCGTTGACGGCATTGCGCTCGGCAAAGGAACGGACGGTGGCGTTGCCGCTGTTGACGTCGGGAACATAGCGCCGGCGCCCAAGGAGCGTCTCCACATAGCCGTTGGCCCTGGCGGAGGCGAGGGTGGCGTCAATCCAGGCGCGGATGCTGGGGAACGAACGGAAGTAGTCGTCGATCAGACGGGAGGCCTCGCTGCGGGAGCATCCGAGGTTCTGGCTCAGGCCAAACGCCGATATGCCGTACATAATGCCGAAGTTGGCGGTCTTGGCGATACGGCGCCGGTCGGAAGACACTTCTTCCACGGGCACGTGGAATATCTTGGCGGCAGTAGCTGCGTGTACGTCCACGCCCTGCCGGAAAGCGGCGCACAGATGCTCGTCACCGCTCAGGTGCGCCATTATGCGGAGTTCGATCTGAGAATAGTCGGCGCTCATTATCACCGAGCCGGGCGCTCCGGGAACGAAGGCCTTGCGGATCTCTCGTCCCTGCTCGGAGCGTATGGGGATGTTCTGCAGGTTGGGATTGGAGCTGGAGAGGCGCCCTGTGGCCGTAAGTGCTTGGTTGAAAGTGGTATGCACGCGGCCGTCGCGGGGGCTCACGTACGAGGGGAACGGCTCGATGTAGGTTCCAAGGAGCTTGCGCAGGCCCCGGTAGTCGAGTATGGCCTCTATGATGGGGCTCTTGTCCGCGAGCTCCTGGAGGGTCTTCTCGTCGGTGGGCCAGTTGCCCTTGCGGGGCTTACGTGCCTTGGGGTCAAGTTTGAGCTTCTCGAAGAGCACCTCTCCTATCTGCTTGGGAGAGTTGATGTTAAGTGCGGGCTCGCCGGAAAGGCTCCTCACCTCCGCCTCACGGGCGGCCGCCTGCTCGCGAAGAGAGTCGGCGTAGGTGCGCAGGGCGTCCAGGTCAACTTTCACGCCGGCCGCCTCCATACGGGAGAGCACCTTGAGCATAGGTTCTTCTATCTTGTCGTAGAGCTCGCGAAGACGCGCATCGGTACGGTCCATCTCCGCCAGGAGGGCATCGGAAAGCGGAATCAGCAGCGAGGCCTCCTTGCTGCGGTCGGGCCCTGCTGGAGCCTCGTCGAAAAGGGATCCCTGGCCTTCGGCGGGAGGAGCTCCTAGCTCGGCCCCGAGGTACGTGAATGCTAGGATGTCCAGCTTGTGGCTGCTCTCGGGATTGAGCAGGTAGTGCAGCAGCTCTATGTCTTCCAGGCGGCCCTTGACTTCGATGCCGGCAAGCTGTAGCTCCCTTATCTGGGATTTTAGGGCTATGCCGGCCTTGGTGATGGCCGGAGATTCGAGCAGGCGCTTGAAGTCGGAAGGATCACCTGAAGCAACGCCGTGAGAATCGGCAACATAGAGCGTTCCGTCACAAAGGTGTACGGCGATTCTGCTGTCGGTAATGGCGGCGGGAGAAACGCTGATTACCGGAGTTCCCGGCTGCTTGTGTTCGTAAGGGGCGGACGCGGGGCCGGGTGCTATGGCACGGCTGCCTATTCGGTCAGATATCTTTCGGACAAGACGTATGAGCGAAGGGAATTCGAACTGCTTGAAAAGGGCCTCTACGTCGGGAGTCCAGGCAAGGTCGAGTACCATATCATCAGCCGTAGCTTCCAGAGGCACGTCGGTCTTGATGGTTACAAGCTCCTGAGAGAGAGCTATATGGTCGCGCGCCGCCTCAAAGAGAGCCTTCTGGCGCGGGGTAAGCTCGCCGAGGTGGGAGTAGATATCCTCGACGGAACCGTATTTAAGCAGTAGCTTGGAGGCTCCCACGGGGCCGACGCCCTGTACGCCGGGCACGTTGTCGGAAGAGTCTCCGCACAGCGTGAGGATGTCGATTACCTGCGAGGGGCGTTCTATTCCCCACTTCCGGCAGATGTCTTCGGGCCCGAGTATCTCGTTGTCGGCGCCGGACTTACCCGGCTTGTACTGCCAGATGTGAGGGGCTACCAGCTGGCCGTAATCTTTGTCGGGGGTAACCATATACACCTCAAAGCCCTCCGCTGCGCTGCGCAGGGCCATAGAGCCTATCACATCGTCCGCCTCGAAACCCTTTATCATCAGCACCGGAATATCCAGGGCCTTGACGATGGAAGTCAGGGGCTCGAGGGCGTCGATCACCAACTGCGGAGTTTCACTGCGGTTGGCTTTGTAAGCTGGGTACAGCTGATTGCGGAACGTACCTCCGGGAGGGTCGAAACTCACCGCGATGTGAGTAGGGTTCTCCCTGTCGATAAGTTCCAGAAGATACTTTGTAAAACCGAACAGAATGGATGTATCCTGACCCTTGGAATTGACCATAGGGCGCCCCAGGAAGGCATAATACATTTTGAAAACGAGCGCGTGGCCGTCAACGAGGAAAAGTTTCATATTGAAACACAAAAATATGATATTTCACGAAAGTTTCAAATATCTTACGTATATTTGTTTGTATGAAAAAAGCATTCACCCTTCTCTGCGCCCTTTGTTTAGCAGCAGGCGCATTTGCACAGACCCAGACCATCCGTGCCTTCTCTCACCGCGGAGGCCGCCTCGAGAGAGATGAGAATACCGCAGTGGCCTTCCAGGACAGTTGGGACGCCGGTTACACCGGATTCGAAACCGACATCCGCCGCACCGCCGACGGAGTGCTCTACCTCACCCACGACCACACCCTGGAGCGCACCACCAACGGAAGCGGCATCTTCGAGCGCAAGACCTCGGCCGAGATAGAGCAGCTGCGCACCAAGCAGGGCAACAAGATGATGCGTTTCGACGAATTCATCGAGTTCCTGCAAGACAAAGACAATCTCTATGTGGAGTTCGAGCTCAAGACCAAGCCCGTCGAGCTTTATCCCCAGGAGCTGGTCGAGGAAGTGGCCGAAAGGGTGTACCAGGCAGCCAAGAGCATACGCACCAAGAATTCAATCCTGCGCTTCACCTCGTCCGACATCCGCGGCCTGCGCTACCTCAAGAAGGCCCATCCCGAGATGATATCCAAGGGGCCCCAGTCGGAACTCCTTATCATCTTCAACAGCGGCGTAACCGACGAGACGATAGAGACTTGCAAGCGTGAAGACATTTGGGTGATGGGCTGCAAGACCGACGGCACCACGAGGGCAATGGTGGACAAGGCGCACAAAGAAGGAATGATAGTGAGCTTGTGGCCCACGCACAAGATAGAAGACTTTATGCTGGCCGCATATCTTGGCTCCGACGCTATGTGCACCGACATTCCGTTCACTATGAAGCCCTGGCTGGAAAAGAACGCTCCCTGGCTCAACGTCATCTATTGATTATAACCCACTTACACATCTTGAACTGGTTACTTTTTACCAGGTCAATACATATAAGTTACTGATAATCAATGGAACTGCAAGATGAAAGATTTATGAGGGAGGCGCTGAGGGAGGCGGAGGCGGCGCGGAGCGAGGGCGAAGTGCCCATTGGGGCCGTGGTGGTGGCACGCGGCCGCATCATAGGCAGAGGGCACAATATGACCGAACGCCTGCACGATCCCACCGCCCACGCCGAGATGATAGCTCTCACCGCCGCCACCGAGTCGTTGGGCGGCAAGTACCTGACGGACTGTACTTTATATGTGACGGTGGAGCCCTGCCCTATGTGTGCCGCAGCCCTTTGCTGGGCGCAGGTGAGCCGGATAGTGTACGGAGCTCCCGACCCCAAGAGAGGCTTCAGCCTGTACTCCCCCTCCCTGCTGCATCCCAAAACAGAAACAGCATCAGGCGTGCTCTCCGGGGAGTGCAGCAACCTGATGCTGGAATTCTTTAAAGACAAGCGCTAGATAAACAGGCTTCCGGCCATAAAGTTGGGACGGGTAGCATAGTTGTAGTCGTCACACACTATGCGTACGGCGTCTTTGACCAGTGCGCGCGGATCCATCGGAAGGGTGCCGTTGCGCACGCCTATGTACTGCAGGGGCATATACTGATGCAGCAGTCCCATAGGGATGTCGGCTCCGCGCAGATTCTCGAACAGCTTGGCCATCGCCGCTTCAATGCGCGGATCGGGCATATAGTAGCGGCTGCGGTCGGAATAGCTGTAGGCGCGTTTGAGGGCCTGCTCCTTTGGCGTGCCGTGATAATACTTCTGCCAGTTCTTGGGGTTCTCCAGCATAGCCTGCTCCACAACCGCGATATAGTTCGAGCGTTTTTCGGGCTCGTCTATCATCTCGTCCTCAATGTGGCTGAGGGCAAACAGGGCCTCACGAGCGGCGAAGGTAAGCGCCGGGCCCACCTTGAGTATGCCCACGCCGTCCTCGACCATCTGCTTGAGAGCCTGGGGACTCTGGTAATCGGTAGAATGGCCTTCGAACATAATCTCGGGGAAATCCTTGAGCTTGGCGCACAGGGCGGCGGCATCGGCACGGTTGTACATATGCACGTCGGCGTCGCCGAACTCCACTCCGGGCTGAACCACCACGGCAATGATGTATTTCCAGAGCTCCGACAGGCCATACTCGGCAAACACCTGCTTGTATGCACGCACGGTGGCGGCAAAGGCCTCGGGATCGGTAACCTGCATCTCTTCCTTCTCCTGGGCTCCGCCGGGGATGGGCACCTCGCTGCCGATGATGAACACGGGATGCACGGCCGAAGGATCCTGCTTGTGCAGCTCCTGCCAGGCAGCCTCGGCCACCTTGAGCAGCTCGGCTCCGCGGCGGGCAATGGTAAAGTCGCTCAGGGGCTGGCTGCGGTCGTCGTCGGCTACGCGCATACTGGTATCCAGATGAATTTTGGTGTAACCGGCTGCGGCGTACTGCCTTACCATCTCCTTGGCGTTCTCGAGAGCCTCGGCCTCGGGCTGGTTCTGGAAGGGCTGGGGCCCCAGATGGTCGCCGGCAAGGATAATCTTGCTGCGGTCGAAGCCGATGCGGTCGGCAATGCCCCATACGTAGTCGCGGTAATCGGCCGGCTTCATACCGGTGTAGCCGCCGAACTGGTTGACCTGATTGCTGGTGGCCTCTATGAGCACACTGTCGCCGAAGCGCTTGGCCTGTTCGAGCACGGCCTCGATTACTATCTCATTGGCAGTACAATACGAAGGGATGCCTGCCTTGAGCCCCTCCTGACGATGCCTGATAATAGACATCATAGGGTTTGTTACTGTATTTCCCATACTCCGCCTTTTCCAAATACTTTATCCATTAATTCGTCGTAGAAACACGCCCTCTTGGCAAGGTCGAGAAGATTGATACGCCAGCGCATCAGCTGTACGTAATCGGTAACCTTGCGCAGTTCTGCACGGGTCACGCCTATCTCCTCGGGGGTGGTAGGAGCGCCGGCCCTGCGGAACATATCGCGCATCTTTTCGAAAGGCCATACTTGGGCCTGCAGCTTCTTCTTGAACTCTGGCCAGCAGTCTTTTACCTTCTGGAGCTGGATGCGAACTTCTTCTTTGGGCTGCCATTTTTTGGTGATTTCCTCGTATCCGAGAGTAGGTACCGGGAAGTCGGCATAGATGCGCTTGGCCCTCTCCTGCTCCTCTTCGAGGCTGGGCCACGCGGCGACGCACTTGTCGACGTCGATCTTGCTCAGGTCCATCTCGAACAGGGCGTCGAAAAAGGCGCAAAGCGTAAGCTCGCCTATTGCCACCTGGAAACCGTGACTCACGGGACGGCCGTTGTTGGTATGATGGGTCATATCCCAGTAGTGTCCGTAGAGGTGCTCGGCGCAGGAAGCAGGACGGCTGGAACCGGCCACCTCCATACCTATGCCGGCCAGGCTCAGGCCCAGGAAGAGCTTCTCCACCGAGGAGGGCTTGCCGGTCTTGATGCCGTCGGGATCGTCCAGCATCTCCTTGAGGGAATCCTGGGTGACGTGCCAGCTGGGCGGGTCGATGGGCTCGGTCCCGAACAGGTCGGCAATCATCCACTCCGCGCCGGAAGTGACTTTGGCCGCCAGGTCGGCGTAGCCTGCTGCCGTAAGGAACCAGGGCGCCGAAGCGAGTACCTTGGAGTCGGCAACGATTACCAAAGGGGCGTTGGACTTGATGTTTATCTTGGCGCCGCGCTCGTCGTTGACGATGGCGGAAGAAGATGTGTACCCGTCGACGGATGCCGTGGTGGCCACACAGATGTACTGACGGTCGTGGCGGAACGAACCGAGCTTGGCAAGGTCGTTGATGACGCCTGCGCCCACGGCCACGAAAATACCGTCGGGTTCAGACTCCATAACTTTGTCCACCTGCTCCACGTACTTCCAGTCGGGGTGGAAACGGTCGTCGGTGATGAGGAAGGTGGTGGCGGGCACGCCGGCCTTGGCCAGTTCGTAGAAGACTCTCTCGCCTGCTACCTTCCAGGTGATTTTATCTGCAAAGACTATTGCCTTCTTTCCGGGGAAGAATTTGTTGAACAGACCCGGAATCCTGTCCAGAATGTCCTCTCCGAACTCCAGGGCCTTGGTGGCCACCGATACTTCAAGGGCTTGTTTAATAACTTTTTGTGTGTCCATTTTTATGGTTAGGTTGTTTTTTCCAAACCTTAAAATTAGTAATTATTCTCGTTTTCTGCAAAAATATCGTATCTTTGCCCTCGGAATTGAGGTATGGTGTAATGGTAGCACTACAGATTTTGGTTCTGTCTGCCCAGGTTCGAATCCTGGTACCTCAACTAAAGTGGCGCCTGGTTTGGGCGCCATTTTAGTTGGGTACCGTCACGTTGCCCCCACCCCAAACCCCGCCCCTCGGGGGCAGGGCTTGGTCGCTTCGCTCCGAGGCGCCTGTCCGAAGTGCCTGCGTTAACCTATTAAATTAGTTGTTTGGAGGTAAGGTCCTGTGAGGGGCAAGGAGGTTCAGCCAGTCGTAGAAGATGCTGTAGGAGAAAAGGAAATAGACCAGCAGCCCCGCAGCAGCCCACCAGGGCAGGAACACGAATCCCAGGACAGCCCAGATCAAAAACATCAGCGGAGTTCCAACCAAACGCAACAGATAGCGCACCGAATTGCTGAACGCCTTGTCGCCCAGCTTGAAGCGGCATATCCACTCCGCTACGCCCCACATCGGAGCGGTCAGCAAAGCCGAAAGCACAAAGAAAGGCGCAGTAAGCACCGCCAGGACATATTTCCACCAGGGCTGCCTGCGCAGGGGCATTATCTCCTCGAGGCGCTCCTCGTAATGCTCATCGTCGGGCAGATAAACTATCAGTTCCGAAATACGCTTGCTCAGTTCAGCGCTCAGGCCCTCGTACAATTCTGTCTTGCCGGCCCCGGAGTGCTCAGCCACATAGGCGTTTACATCTATAGGCTCCCCGAAGCGCAGACGGCATTTGCCGCGATAGCGGAAATAGTCGGTGTAATCAAGCCCCGCCGGCACCAGCGCAGTGGGCTGGGTTTCGGCATTGCCCACGGCCAGGCGAACCACGCCCTTGCGAATCGGAAGCAACGAATGCATAGTCCGGTGACGCCCTTCGGGAAAAATGCAGAAAGGCAGACCGTGGTGCAGCACGTCGTAAATATGCGGTATCACCTCCAGGTTCTTGGCCACGGCGTGGAAGCCGTCCCTCTGCCTGGCGATGGGAAGAATTTTCAGGAAATGAAGGGCCCTGGCGGCAGCGCTCTTGTTGAAAATGTCGGCACGGGCGCCGAACACGGTGGCCTCCCGGCGGGCCTGGAGCACCACCAGGGCATCCATCAGCGTATTGCAGTGGTTGGGAGCTATTATGACGGCCCGGCCGTCGGAGGGAATTGAACCTTCAACTTCAAGTCTTGTATAACTGCTACGGGTACACCAGTCAACATAGGGACGCAGGAAACTGTATAGTTTATCTTTCTCCCAAAGTTCGCGCATTATTGAATTCTATTGGTTTAGCGCATCAAAAATAGCAAAAATTATTATATTTAGCATCAATTATGAGAGCACACATTATACTGGCCGCCCTGGCCATCGCAGCCGCTTCGTCTTCCGCGGCCGCCCAGGAAAATGCCCGCCTGTTGCGTTTTCCTGCCACCAACGGAACTGAAATCGCATTCACTTATGCCGGAGACCTCTGGACAGTCCCCGCCGCGGGCGGAGAGGCAAAGCGCCTTACTTCCCACCAGGGCTTCGAAGCCTTCGCCCGCTACTCCCCCGACGGCAAGAGCCTGGCCTTCACAGGCGAGTACGACGGCAACCGCGAAGTCTATCTCATTCCGGCCCGGGGCGGTGAACCCCGGCGCCTCACGTGGACGGCTACCAACGCCCGCGACGATTTCGGCGACCGTATGGGACCCAACAACATCGTTATGGGCTGGAACCCCGACGGCAAGACAATAATCTATCGCAACCGCATCAGCGACGGCTTTGCCGGCAAATTGTGGACAATATCGCCCCAGGGCGGAATGCCCTCCGAAATCCCCCTCCCCGAGGGAGGTTTCTGCTGCTGGAGTCCGGACGGCAAGAAGCTCGCCTACAACCGAGTGATGCGTGAATTCCGCACCTGGAAATACTACCGCGGCGGTATGGCGGACGACATCTGGATATGGGACCCCAAAGCCAAGAAAGTCACCAACATAACCCGGAACGACGCGCAGGACATCTTTCCTATGTGGATAGGTGACGAGATATTCTTCGCCTCCGACAGGGATATGATTATGAACCTGTTCTGCTACAATGTCAAGACAGGCAAGACGGAAAAGGTCACCGATTTCAACGAGTTCGACGTCAAGTTCCCAAGCACCGACGGACACACCATAGTGTTTGAGAACGGCGGCTGGATTTACCGCTTCGACCCCAAGGGACGCAGCTGCGTCAAAGTGCCCATAGTGCTTAACTCCGACAACACCCAGGCCCGCATCGAAAGGCGTCCGGTGGGCGACCGCATAAGCGGAGCCGCACTCTCGCCCGACGGCAGCAGGATGGTAGCCACAGCCCGCGGCGAAGTGTTCGACATACCTGTGGGCAAGGGAGTTACGCGCAACCTGAGCCGCACTCCCGCTTCCAACGACCGCAGCGCCGACTGGAGCCCGGACGGCAAGTACATAGTGTGGATAGGCGACCTCACCGGCGAGACTGAGATTTACATCTACGATACTGCCGAGGGCGGAGAGCCTCGCCAGCTCACCAGCGGCACCGACGCTTACATACGCAGCCTCCAGTGGGCTCCGGACAGCAAGACCCTGCTCTACACCGACCGCAAGAACCGCCTGGTGGAGGTAAGCATACCCTCCGGGGCCAAGCGCACCATAATGCAGAATTCCGAGTCCGAGTTCAGGGGTGTATCCTTCTCGCCGGACAGCAAATGGCTCACCTACACCCGTCCCGCCGGCAACGAGATGAACATAGTGTACGTGTACAATATTGCAAGCGGCAAGGAGTACCCGGTGACCGAGCGCTGGTACAACAGCAGCGGCCCGGTATTCTCGACCGACGGCAAGTACCTGATATTCAGTTCCGACCGCGACATCAACCCGCAGTACAGCCGGATCGAATGGAACTTCACCCTGGGCAATATGGGTTCGGCCTACCTGGCCTTGCTCTCTTCCGACACCCCCAACCCTCTCATTCCCAAGGACGAAGCCCCCGCTCCCGAAAAAGCCGACAAGCCCGAAAAGCCTGAAAAAGCCGGCAAACCCGACTCCGAAGCGGTCAAGATCGACCCCGACGGCATATGGTCACGCATAGTCAAACTCCCCTTCGGCGGATCGGGCTTCTACTCCGACGGCAAGAAGATATGGCACGGCGACTTTGGCGGCACCAAGGTGTACGACCTGGCCACCGGCAGCGACGAGGAATGCTCCAAGGGGCGTGTCTCTTACCGCGCCGGAGACAAGATGGCCCTCATACGTGAGAGGGGTTCCTGGAGCGCCGCCAAGTTCGGGGCCAAGATGCACGGCGAGAAGATCAATACCTCCGACGCGGTTTCGTTCATCGATTACCAGCAGGAGTGGGCGCAGATATTCGACGAGGTATGGCGCGCTTTCCGCGACGGATACTACGTAGAAAATATGCACGGAAGGGACTGGAAAGCCATCAAAGACAAGTACGCCGTACTGCTTCCGTATGTACGCACGAGGCTTGACCTCAATTACGTAATCGGCGAGATGATTTCGGAGCTGGCATCCGGACACGCCTACGTCAGCCCGGGCGAATATCCCAAGCCGGAACGCATCCAGATGGGCCTGCTCGGCGCCGAGATTTCCCGTGACAAGAGCGGATTCTTCAAGATCGACCGCATACTGGAAGGTGCGCCCTACAGCGAGAAACTTCGCTGCCCGCTGGGCGAGCCGGGGTTGGGCGTAAAAGCCGGACAGTACATAACAGCCATCGACGGAGTGAGCCTAAAAGATGTGGACAACATTTACCGTCAGCTCGTAGGCAAGGCCGGGGTACTCACGGAACTCACCGTCAACGACAAGCCCTCAGAAGGAGGCAAGAAGGTGGTAGTCAAGCCCATAGCCGACGAGTATCCCCTCTACCACTATGAGTGGGTGCAGAAGAACGTACGCACCGTGGACGAACTCTCGGGCGGCAAGGCCGGATATATCTACATTCCCGATATGGGCCCCGAAGGCCTGAGCGAATTCGCCCGTTACTACTATCCTCAACTGGACAAAGAAGCCCTCATCATCGACGACCGCGCCAACGGCGGCGGCAATATATCGCCTATGATCATAGAGCGCCTCAAGAGAGAGGTTTACCGCCTTACAATGAGACGCAACTCCACAAGGACGGGCACAGTGCCGGACGGCACGCACACCGGTCCCAAGGTGCTGCTGATAAACAAATACTCCGCCTCCGACGGAGACCTGTTCCCCTGGAGTTTCAAGGCCAACAATCTGGGTACCGTTGTCGGCACCCGTACCTGGGGAGGAATAGTCGGCATCAGCGGACCCCTGCCCTATATGGACGGCACCGACGTACGCGTACCTTTCTTCACCAACTACGACAGAGTCACTGGCGAATGGATTGTGGAGAATCACGGCGTGGACCCCGATATCCTGCTCGACAACGATCCCCTCAAGGAATATGCAGGTACCGACGAGCAGCTCATCAAAGCTGTACAAGTTGCCCTCGAACAGCTTAAAGACCGGAAACCGCTGCCGCCTATTCCGGCCGACCGCACCTTCAAAGACCTGGGTTTGCCTCAGCTGCCATAAGATTGACACGATTTTTGCTAATACCAATTGTTTGTTATGAAACGACTTATACTATCTATCGCCGCCCTTGTGACAGCATTCTCAGGGGCGCTGGCACAGGAGACGGAAAACGCCTATGCCAAGTCCGACTTCGTCCCCGGTGACGAAATCTTCTTCGAAGATGACTTTGCCGGTGAAAAGCTCGGAGAGTTCCCCTCCCGCTGGGACCTTCTTGACGGCTATGTCGAGACGGCCTCGGTCCAGGGCCGCAAGGTCTTGGCCTTCACGGATAACGGCATAGGGCAGGTAATGCCCCTGATGAAAGACCAGTGGAACTGGCTGCCGGAAATCTTCACACTGGAATTTGACCTGTTCCTGTCCCCTATCACCGAAGATGGCGAAACCTCTATGTGGATGGAAGTACTGTTCGGCGACCGCGGGGCGTCAGACTACTATAACGCTCCCAGCATCGTAATCATTGATTATAGGGAAGACGGATACGCGCGCCTGGAGTGGAGCCTGCTCAAGCCGAATTCCGACGACCACGCAGCAGGCGAGAAAGAACTGGGACTCAATCCGGATGCCGGTGGTTACAACGAAAAAGACAACCCGCTCAAGGCCGGAGAATGGAACCATTTCGCCTTCTCCTTCAACAAGAGAGCCTTCAAGGGCTACATCAACGGCGTCCGCGTAATAAACGTACCGGCGATGAAAGCTCCGGGTTATTTCTTCATTGGCAGCAGCACCTTCTACAAATACAGCGGCATCAGCAACGTCCGCATAGCAAAAGGCGCCGTGCCTCTGTATGACCGCCTGCTGAGCGACGGCAAGATTACCTCCTACGGCATCACTTTCGCCACCGGCAAGGCAGACCTCAAGCCCGAGTCGATGACCGAAATCGCCCGTATAGCCAAACTGATGGCAGAGCACCCCGAACTCAATTTCGAGGTCCAGGGCCACTGTGACAATACAGGTTCCGACGCCGTCAACGATCCCCTGAGCCAGAAGAGGGCCGAGGCCGTGGTCGCAGCCCTCGTGTCGCAGGGGGTAGCCGCCGAGAGGCTGAGCGCTGTTGGAAAAGGCTCCAAAGTACCCGTTGCCGACAACAGCTCCGACGAGGGCCGCGCCAAGAACCGCCGCGTAGAATTCGTTAAAAAGTAACAGATATGGGATTCTTTAAAAACATTGTTGGCGGTGCCATCAGCGATGGTATCGGCAACGCTCTGAGCAAAGCTGTGGAGAAGGCGGTAAAGCCTGCAGCCGAAAAATTCGCAAACAAACAGGCGGAGGCTATCGACAACGCTACCCAGCGCACGGCAGACACGATGGAGAAGTATGACGCCGCTATGGACCAGGCCCAGAAAGACCTTGACGCAGCGGCAGCCGGACAGGCACCTGCAGCGGAAGCACCTGCCGAAGGATCGCCCGCCGAAGGGGCACCCGCCCAGGCAGCGGCACAGCGGCCTATGACCGAAGAAGAAAAGGCCCAGGCTGCGAGCGCGGCGGCGGCCCTGCGCGGATTCGGGATGATGTTCTCCGGCGCCATCGCCCAGGCCAAGAAGGAGGAAGAGGAAGAGAAAGCCCGCAAAGCGGCGGCTGAGGCGGCCATCTTTACCGACTGGGAGCAGAACCTTCCCGCTTTCCCCAAGTGGGATGTAGGCGGCAGTAATTTCATCCTCGAAGAAGAGACGCCCCGCAACGGTTATCCCTCTTTCAGGCTTATCCTCGACGGCCGTCCTTTCCTGGTGGAAGCCTATGCCGTCAAACTGCGCAGCGCCGGTTTCATAGCCCGCGGATGCTCCAATCCCCAGGACCTCAATGCCGACACTTATTACAAGATCATCGACGGAGTGTGCTGGAGCTGGAACCGCACCGACGCCTGTATGGACGGGCAGATCTGCACCTACTTCTACGTAGATACTCCGCCGCGCCAGGAAACTCCCAAGGCATCCAACCAGGGCGGACTCGAAGGCCTGGCCAAGGGTCTGTTCAAAAAGATTCTTAAGTAAAAGCACTGTTTTTTTTACTAAATTAGCGGCATTATGAAACGTGCCGCTTTTTTTTGTCTGCTCTTGATCCTTTCGGCTTCCTGCGAAGGGCCGCAGAAATATGTGGACTGGCTGTATGAATCGATGCCCCTCCCCGACAGCTTGATGTATCCTCGCAGCTACTGGGAGAGCAACGTACAGAAGACCCTACAGGTGCGCAAGACAATGAAATGGGATGTGCCGGAGCGGGAGTTCCTCCACTTTGTGCTGCCCCTGAGGGTCAACAACGAGACTCTGGACGACTTCCGCACCACTTATGCCGATACCCTCTGCGCGAGGGTGAAGGGTATGAGCCTGAGCGAGGCGGCGCTCGAAATCAACCACTGGTGCCACGAGCAGGCTTGCTACCAACCTTCCGACGCCCGTACCAGCGCACCTATGGCTACAGTACGGCGGGGCGTCGGGCGCTGCGGCGAAGAATCGGTGCTTACCGTAGCCGCCCTCAGGGCCGCGGGCATTCCCGCCCGGCAGGTTTACACGCCACGCTGGGCGCATACCGACGACAACCACGCCTGGGTAGAAGTTTACACCGAGGATGGAAAGTGGCATTTTATGGGTGCCTGCGAACCTGCTCCCACCCTCGACAACGCCTGGTTCAACGCTCCCGTATCCCGCGCTTTGCTTCTGCACACCAAGGTGTATGGCAATTACGACGGTCCGGAAGATGTTATCACCCGCACTCCGTGCTACACCGAAATCAACGTAATACGAGGCTACGTACCCGCCCGGCGGACGGTGGTGAGCGTGCTTGACCACAACGGGGCTCCCGTACAGGGCGCCACCGTGGAATTCAAGATCTACAATTACGCAGAGTTCTATACCGTAGCCACTTACACCACCGGACAAGACGGCACCGCAGCCCTCGACACCGGGCTCGGCGATATGCTCGTATGGGCCTCCAAAGACGGGTGCTTCGGCTTTGCCAAGGCAAGCTCCGAAAGCGTGACGGTACGCCTTGAGCACAAGATAGGAGAGCGCTTCAGCGCCGATGTTGACATTGTACCGCCGCCCGAGAATCCCATTCCTTCAGGCACCACCCCGGAGCAGGAAGAGGCCAACAGGCTGCGTCTTGCCGCCGAAGATGCCATACGCAATTCCCACCCCCACCGCAACCCCGATTGGGACTCGTTCGCAGAGGCCCACGGAGAGGAGGGCATCATAGTTCTTCAGTCCCTCTCCGACAAAGACTTCAGCGACGTCACGCTGGATGTCCTGGAAGATGCCATTCCTGTTTTGAGCGACATTCCCGACGTATTCACTCCCCGGATAGAACTGGAGCATCTCAAGCCCTTCAGGAAAGAAGTCCTGGGCTCCGGAATAGCGGAACGCATCCATACCCCCCAGCAGGCGGTACAGTGGGTACGCGACAGCATTTCGCTGGTGGAAGGGCGTAACCCTCAGGGCCTTCGCACATCCCCGATCGACGTCTGGCGCGCCCGTAAAGCCGACGGACTGGGGCGTGACATTTTCTTTGTGGCCCTGTGCCGAGCCCTCGGCATACCCGCCCGCATAGACCAGGTCACGGGCAAGGTTCAGTATTTCCAAAAAGACCTGTGGATCGACGCGACATTTGAAAGCCAGGTCCCAGGTAAGGTCTCCAAGCTTGCACTGGTCAACCTTACCACTCCCCTTTCGTCCAAGCCGGAGTACTACAAGCGTTATACCTTTACCCGCATCGAGCCCGGCGGCTCACGGCTTATGGAATACGAGGAGAACGGCCCTTTCCGCCTTAACTATGAGTTGGAGATAGGCTACTACCTGCTCACTACCGGCACCCGCCTGCAGGATGGCAGCGCCCTTGTCCATTTGGAGTTCTTCAATCTGGGCGATGCAGGCATCTACAATATCCCCCTGGTCCTTAGAGAGCAAGAAGGCAAGCTGTCGGTAATCGGCTCTTTCGACGCCGACCCCCTGCTGGAGCTTAGCGGACGCGGAGAGTTCCTGCTGTTTATCCAGGGCCGCGAAGGGCACGAACCCACAACCCACGCAATCGGGCAGTTGGAAGCCCTGGCAGAAGACATTAACGCCTGGGGAAAGCCTGTGGTGGTGCTCGGCGGGAGCCGCCTGGACGGCCTTGAGCACGCCGTTTACGGAAGCGATAAAGGCAATGCAGTCCAAAGGGGGCTCGGCGCGGGCACACTCGGAAAGGAACTCCCGATCGTAGCTCTGTGCGACAGCTTCGGGCGTATATTCTATATTTCAAAGGGTTATAACACGTCGCTGGAGAGCGATTTAAGCTCGGTATTCAAGAAATTATGAAACGATTCCTCCTGACCCTCATCGCCCTCGCGACGGCTTTAAGCTCGCTTGCCCAGCCCAAGGGATACTTTTGCTCCACCAAGGGAATGTCGCTCCGCTACGAGAGATATTCCCCCGACAATTCCAAGCACTGGTGGACCAACACCCTTACAATCAACGATGTACAGAAGGCCGGAGACGGGTCGCTGGAGATTGCCGTCAGTGCCCACATCCAGCCCCGCAGTGCAACTCCGCCCGTCAAGGGCGCGGTAAAGACCAAGTCGTATCTCCACGCCGACGGCACGATCGAGGTAAACATCTCCGAGGCAGCAGCCATCGCGGCAAAAAAGCGCTTCGCCGCTTTCAACTTCACGTCCAGCGGCGGCACGTCGATACTCAAGGCCAACGCAAGGCCGGGCGACAAGCTCGAAGAAATCCACGCCGAAGTGGCGTGGAGCGGCATTAAGTATAACATCGACTACACCGAGCGCTCGGTCGTGAAGAAAGAGACAATTACTGTCCCCGGTGGCACTTTCGAGTGCATCGTGGTAAAGGAACGCAAGAAGGAGAGCGCGCCCCTGTACAAGCGTGAGCGCATTACCTACACCTGGTACGCCCTCGGTTACGGAATGATCAAGCACGACAGCTATTTCCCCGACGGCCGCCAGGAGACTTCCGAGCAGCTGTATGGGATAGAGACGCCAGCGGGCTACTGACGCACAATGCAGAAATGCGTGGGGAGGAGACGCTCCCCGGCGTGGTCGTAGCGTTTGTTGTCTGTAGGATAATTCACCACGTGCGTTTTAGGATCTCCCAGACCCTCGACGCATAGAGTCGAAGAGCCTCCTCCGTCCATATTGAGCGCATAGCGGGGATTGAAAACCTCTTTCAGGAAACGGGTCAGCTCCCGCGCCGTC
>JAGCCX010000050.1 GCA_017651465.1 Bacteroidales bacterium | reverse complement strand
CCGTCCATCACGGCCTCCATGGCCTTGACGGGGTTCACTTCCGTGACGATTACCTGGGCGCCGAGGCCCTTGGCGCGCATCGCGACGCCCTTGCCGCACCAGCCATAGCCGGCCACGACTACGGTCTTGCCGGCCACGATGAGGTTCGTGGTGCGGTTGATGCCGTCCCAGACGGACTGGCCCGTGCCGTAGCGGTTGTCGAAGAAATGCTTGCATTCCGCATTGTTGACCAAGACCATAGGGATGCGGAGCTTGTGCTCACGGTCGAGGCGCTGCAGGCGAAGGATGCCCGTAGTGGTCTCCTCGCAGCCGCCGATGACCTGAGGGATCAGCTCAGGGAACTCCGTGTGGAGCAAGTGGACCAGGTCGCCGCCGTCATCAATGATGACGTTCGGCCCGGCCTCGATGACGCGGCGGCAGTGCCGCGCGTACTCCTCGGCCGTGGCGTCGTACCATGCGAAGACGTTGAGGCCGGCGTGCACGAGTGCGGCGGCCACGTCGTCCTGAGTCGACAGCGGATTGCTGCCAGTGACGAACATCTCGGCGCCTCCGGCGGCCAGTACCTCGCAGAGGTACGCCGTCTTGGCTTCCAGATGGACCGAGAGGGCTATTTTCAGACCCTTGAAGGGCTGTTCAGCCTTAAACTCATCCTCCAGGCCATTGAGCAGCGGCATGTGATGCCTGACCCACTCTATTTTCAATTCTCCGTCCGGCCACAGGGCCGCATTCCTGATTTCGCTTGCCATATTGTTGTCTGTTTTATTCCTTTGTCGTCATCTTGCCTCTGCGAGAACCTTTTCCACCTCGGCGGCGATGTCCATCCCCGGGCGCAGCCAGAGCGTCTTGATGCCCGCCGCGGCTGCCGCCTCGACATTGTCGGCGGCATCGTCGATGAACAGTATCTCCTCCGGCTTCGCGCCTATCCTCCCTATCACGCATTCGAACATCTCCCTCGCGGGCTTCAGCATATGCATCTCATACGAGTAGAACTGCTGCTTGAAGACCTCCTCCGGATCAAGCCCACGCTCCTTCAGCATCTCGCAGAAATAAGCCCGCGAGATGGGATTGTTGTTGCTCAGCACGTACAGGTCGTACCGGCCCCTGAGCGAACGGATCAGCTCCACCGAATCCTCTTCCACCCCGTCCAGCAGCGAGCAGAAACAGTAGCGTACCGTCTCCGCCGTCGTTCCCGGCCGGCTGCGCCTCAGGCACTCCCGGTCGAAGTCCTCCGGACTGATCTTGCCCTCCTCCAGGTCGCTGATGAAGCCCTTCTGGTGGAACCTGTCCAGATAGTCCTCTATTTCCTCGAATCCGGCGAGCTCCTTGAAGTTGCTTATGCACCGGTCCATGTCCAGGCGCACTATCACCCCGCCCATATCGAATACTATCGCCCTTATCATATCTGTCTCATTCGTTTCTCGTGATTGTTCCGTTCGTTCCGTTCAAGAATGCAAAGATACGCTTTTTCCCATTCACCGAAAACACAGCCGCCGCCAAATGTCGCTTTGCCTTGAGAGTTCCGGCACACAAACGCGGCGGCTTACCCCTCAGTATCCCGTTCCCCGTCTGCTATCCGAGCCCTCGTCTCTTTCTTCCACCCTCTCCCGATTCTATCCAAGCGCATAATCGGCGTTCTACGGCTCTTTTTGCTCTTCATGCCACATTAGAATCCCGCATGAAGAGCGTTTTCCTCCCTCAGAGGCCGTTTCTGCGCTTGATCCAAATTGTTCCGCCCTCACCTCCCCGCCCCCGTGCGGATTTCCGGCAAAATCCCGCACGATTTGGCCTCTTCCGTCCTATCCGTGCGGGTTTTCGGCCAAATCCCGCACGGCTTCCTCATTATTACCAAGTTTTTCTTATATTTGCCACGAAAAATGCCCTGGTGGTGAAATGGTAGACACGAGGGACTTAAAATCCCTTGGGCCGAAAGGCCCGTGCGGGTTCGATTCCCGCCCGGGGCACCCAGAAAAGAGCTAACTGCCTGATTTTCAGCGGTTAGCTCTTTTTGTGTGTCAATTATTGCCGATTATTTGCCGACTTAGAGGCGTTTTGGCGACTTAGTGCCGACTTAGTGCCTGACTTGGTGCCACCTATGTTCTCGGAGCCCCCAAGTCGTCTCAAAACTTGGAAAAGCGTCCTTTTTGACCTTCATTTTTCTTGGAAAAGCGCTCTTTTTACACCCCAAAAACTTTGGAAAAGCGCCTTCTGCTCTCATTTGCTACCTGATACTTGCGCTAGCGCCAATCACATTAACCACCTCATCCATATAGATTTAGAAGGATTGGTTCTTAATAAAACTATCATAGTACTCCCGTGTCATAAAGCCATCGCACCCCGTCTTATCTGCCTTGTAATTGGTGCAGCCCAAAAACGGCTCCGTACGGCCCTTTCCTCTCTTTACAATGAGATATCCGTCACTGCAACGGTCGCACTTTAGGATAGGGAGCGTACCACCTTTAAGGTCATTTGTCATGAAGTCGCAGATTTCCGGTTCGTTGGTGCAAATCCAAAGACGAAGGCCGAAGTCTCTCTTATACTTATACTGCATCGGATATCCACAGACAGGGCAGCGTCTCATAACTGAGATAACCGGTTCCACTGTCTTATCGATATCCAATTCTCCATTCACCTTGATACCCGGATAGTCCTGGACCAGCTCAGCAATAAAGCGGGAAGGCCGATTTTGTGGCACCACAATGTAAACACGGTTCTTGGTACGCGTCATTGCAACATAAAATAGACGGCGCTCTTCAGCATATTCAATAGCCCTGTCGCTATGAATTACAAGCTGCATTACCGGATCATCCTCAATCATTGAAGGGAATCCGTATGTGCCATTTGTTGCATTGATGATTATCACGTTGTCAAAACCCAAGCCCTTGGAACGGTGTGCCGTAAGGAAGGTGATGTTAACATCAGGGAAGGCCATGGACTTCACATCTCCAGTCTTCTCATTGTAAACGTATCGGCCTGTTCTGGCAAGGTTGGAGGCATCAAAACCATAGCGGCCAATCAACAGAATGGAAGAATTGGCTGGTTTACCCTCGGCTTTGTTCGCCTCAACTATCTGCCCAATGACCTTATCTATCGCTGTGGCTTGCTGCTGTAACTTGCCATTTTTACCATCGGTATCCTTCTTCTCCGTCTCCTCGGAATATGCCTCAACGACAAACGGCATTTCAATATGCTTTGGACTCTCCAGATGTTTCCTGATTTGTGAAGAGTTCTTCTGGATAAAGTTGCCGGCCACATCAATAACTTCTTGGGAATTGCGGTAAGTTCGGGTAATTAACAACTCCTCACCATAACCCATAATCTCAGAGAATTTGGTGAAAAGGGAGATGTCCGACCCAGCATACGCGAAAATGGACTGCCAGTCATCTCCTACGGCGATAATCTTGGCATCGCTGATTTCAGAAAGCTCCTTGGCCAGATTGAAACGCTGCCGTGAGATATCCTGGTACTCATCGATAATGATATACTTGTAGTCCAAGCGGGCTCCTTTCTCTCGCTGCTGTTTAAGAATCTTCGCAGAGTCGTTTATCATGTCCTCAAAGTCCACAGCATTGGCATCGTCTAGCTTCTGGGTGTACTCCATGAAGCACTGACGGCAAACATCCAGGAAGAGCTGCGTACGAACATTATTGGACTGGTTCCGCATATCTCGGAACATATCCATGGAATAGCCGTTGGCCTTGAAATTATGGATAAACTGGCAAATAAGCTTCACCAGCTTAGCAATATACTTATTCTCCTCTGTGGAGACGATCTTCTCATAGACTTCTTGTGGGTCGCGAGGTTCCAGCACTATGCCTTTCTTTACAAGCTTCTCCCTGAGGTGATCCAGCATCGGCCTGCCATCCTTGTACTTGGAGAAAGTGAATAT